>JAZKIX010000082.1:7839-33314 GCA_040384645.1 Pseudomonadota bacterium
TCCCCGGCGCTGATTAAAGTACCAAAAATAAAGTACCAAAACCCCTGCCAGCCCAGATTGAAGCACCAGCTGGAAGGGATAATCGCTATTGCCGTTTACCACCGAATGATGCCCGTCAGAGTCTGACGCAATCGCTTGTCACGGTGCGAAAGCGTCATTTATGCAAAAATATACTGCTAGGAGTATTAAATTTGATGCAATGAATATGTGCGGAATAATAGGTGTTTTGGCATATACCCCCTGCTTTTAGGTATCGTTGACGTCCTTCTTGTGAGTCCAGCCCGAATCGGAAGGCGGGCGATATTTGCTGACCGGATATAGCGCCGCGCCCGGTCACTCCTTCATCCGTTCTAGGATTTCCTTGATCCGCAAGCCATCCGACTTGGGTAGGCAACCGATGCTATTGGCTTTTTGGCCGCGGGTCTGGATTTCGACGCTGTCCCAGAACAGGCCGGCGTGGTAGTGATAACCGGCGATTTTTTCCCACGGGATTTCTTCATCGGTACGGCTCAGCCAGAAAATACCCCAAGTCTGGATTACGATTTTCTCTGCGGACAGGTGAATCTCTTGCGGGATCATACGACCGCGGATGAGCACGGTGGGCAGTAATGATGCCTTGGCGGTAAACGCTTCGACCGAGGCGATCTTTTCTTCGCGTTCAAAACTGTGGCCGCAGTGATGGCATTTCTTGGCGGTAAATTTGGATAATTCGGCACATTCCGAACATGACTTGCCGACCACGCGCCGGGTGCAGGCGTGGCAAACCTCGGCCTCGATGGGCATTTTGATCAGGCATTCAGGACAGTTTTTCATCGCCGCTTCCCTCGTGATTGATGTTGCTTGCGCCAAAAGCATGATGCAGCAAGGCTGCATGCACACAGTCGATTTGCTCCATCGATTGCAATTTGACTTGGATTCCGTTATCCCGCAGCGGACTGGGCCGGTTCGATAGCGCAGGGAATTTTTCCAGGAAGCGCCGGTTATAGCTTTGCCATTGGCTGTTATAACGGCCAGTGGAAAAATGGATCAGCAATAAATCCATCGGAATCACCAAACGATACCCTGCCAGATGGGCGCGGAAGGAAAAATCGATGTCGTACAAATGAAAGCCGTCGAATCTGTCGGCATCGAAACGCAGCGCTTCCCACACTGTCCTGCGCACCGCGATAAACACGCCATCGACCGCTTGAATATTGTGGATGACCGCTTGTTGCAAACCGGTTGCAAAATATAGCAAGCCATCGCTGTTGACCGGGCGATGAATGATTTGTCCATGCAAATACGGTGGCCCGGCGTGACGCCAATCGCCAGAAACAAGCTTCGACGTTCCAGCTACACCGATCAAATCGGCACCGCGCAAATGATGCAATAAGCGCTCGCCAAAGTCGGTATGCACGATTTCGATATCGTCATGGCAAAAAATTAATATCTCGCCCTTGGCTTGCGCTGCGCCACGGTTATAGCCTTCGCATAGCGAGGTGGCATCGTGGATGCCGATCACTTCCACTGCATGCAGTGGAAACTGATCGATCAATTGCTGCCGGATTTTGGCGAAATAGGCTGGCTTGATGCTACAGATAATGGCTGAAATGCGTTGGACTGAGTTTGCCTCAACCGCCGTCGGAATCGGCACTGCCCACGCCGCTTTTACTTCCGGATGCGTGCGTGACCAAGGCAGGCTGGCGCGCACCGTTTCTTGTTTCGCCAGCGACCAATGCGGCCGGATTTTGAGAATGGCGCTCAGGGTTTGCAGTGCTTGTGCTGGGTCGCCGGCATTGATGGCTTGCCGCGCATTCTGCAGAGCTTGATCGGTGCCGGGCAAGAGAGTCGGATCGCCGTCGGCAGCCAGATCTGCGTTACACCAGTCGCGCCAAGCCTGGCGGTACAGGTCTTGCAAATCATCGACAAATTTACCGGTGTCGAGCGGCGTCGATGCTTGCAGGCGCGCCCGCAAGTTGCTGCGCAAGCTAGCCAGTTTGGGTAAGTCGGATGCCATTTTTTGCGCCCGGTCGACAAAATCCTGTGCGCTGTTAGCGATCCAGTCTTGTAGCCCGAGTGCCGTCAAGAGGCTGGCACTAGAGCGTGAACACGATGTCGATCCCGGCAAGGTCAAGACCGGCACACCTTGCCACAGCGCATCGAGCGTGGTGGTGGCGCCGGAAAATGGCATTGGGTCGAGTGCGATATCGACCTTGGCAAACGACTGCCGATATTCAAGCAATGGCATACGCGGCCAGAAATCGACACGCGCCGCATCGCAGGCCAGCCCAGCCAAGATCCTTTCACGCGCCAAGCCTTCTGGAATACCCGCAATACATAGACGGGCGCCAGGCATGGCTTGCAGCAATTGGTGCCACAGCGCCAGCGTTGCATCGCTCAATTTTTGCGCATGGTTGAAGGAACCGAAGGTGATCGTCCCGGCTGCGCTCGCAGGCAAGGGTGCGACGTCGGGCGACATCGCATCAGGACGCCAGCACCACTGAGTTTGCCCTGCCGGAAAGCGCAATAATTTTTCACTGTGAAATACTTCGCTCCCTTTCGGATCGGCTACGTAGTCGCTAATGCGGTAATCCATCGCCGCCAAACCGGTGGTGCAAAGATAATCGAGCCAGCTCATTTGCACCGGCGCGGGACGCTGCGCAAAGACGCCGAGCCGGTTATGGCCGGTATGGCCAGCAATGTCGATCAGGATATCGATGCCGTCGTCATGCACCTGTTTCGCCACTTCTTGGTCGGAGCGGCCGCGCATCAGGCGGCTGTGAGCGCTGACGCCGAGCGCAGCCAGTTTTTCTGGTGTTTGCGGATGATTGAAATAGCAAAACACCTCGAACTGGCTGCGGTCATGGGCGGCAATTACCGGGTCGAGAAAGGCAGGCACTGCCGTATGGCAATCGGGCGAAACATAGCCTATTTTTAAGCGACGGTCCGGTGCAGGTAAATTGGCCAGCAAGGGCGCATTGGACGCAACCGCTTCAAACCAGCCAGCCCATTCACGATGTAAAGCCAACAATTGTACCGGCCCGATACTGGGATCGACCTTGGCCGCCGACAGGGTATTGCTGAAGGCTTGCTGCATCATCGGATGTAGGTGCAGTGCTTGCTGGTAGCACTCTTGCGCATAGGGCAGGCGGCCTTGATCCTTGACCATATTGCCGAGGTTGTTGAACAGTTCGGCCGAGGCGCCTGGTGCTTCCTTGGCTAATTCCAGCGCCGCGACTGCCTCATCCAGACGGCCCAAGACATGCAGCGCGGTCGCCATATTGATCAGCGCGCTAGGCAGGGTAGCCGATAGGTCGAGAGCACGTTGGAACGAAGCCACCGCCTCTGCATGTCGTTGCAAGGCGGCCAGCGTATTGCCGCGGTTGACCCAGACTGCCGCAAGTTGCGGGTCGCTGGCCAGCGCCTGATCGAAGATCGCCAACGCCGGTTGAAACTGCCCAACCCGATGTGCGACGATGGCTAGCCCATGCAGCGCATGGGTCGACGTTGGCTGATGTTGCAATACGGCCCGGAACTGCGCTTCCGCTTCTTGCAGTTTGCCGGCCTGGAGCAGGGCGAATCCTTGGTTAATCATTGAACAGGGTTTTTTAATTGGGGCGAAAGGCAAAGACTTCAGTGGGAATCATGAGAGCCGGAGCAGTATAACGAGCGCGATTGCCTGCGTCTATTTCGGCCGACTTTCTGGGCGTCAAGCTTGCCAGCGTAAAATGGAGTCCTTTGTTTTTACAATATTTTTTCCTTGGAACACATTTTTAGCGCCAAAGCCATGCCTGAAATAGCCTCAGAAGAATTGCCTCCCAATCACAGCGCCGTAAGCACTGCAGCATTGATCAATACTGCCGCCGCGCATTTGCATGATGTCTTGTCGATTGCGATGGAGCATTCCAGCGAGCACAGCGCAATTGTCGTGTTCGATACCCGCTCCGAGCTGTCGCGCATATTGACTGCCGCGTACCGGAATTGTCTGCCCGATGCGCAATTCATCGATTTCGATGCGGTAGCGCCGGACGATGTGCTGGCTGCGCTGGCGCCGCTGGCACCGCGCGATCTGGTGATTTTGATTCAATCGACTAACTTCCGGCTTGAGGCTTTCCGCATTCGGGTCGAGCTGTTCAAGCGTACGCTAAAAGTGATCGAACATCCGCACCTGTCGCGCATGACCGATGCCCAGGCGCAATATTATGTCGAAGCACTGGCTTATGACCCAGCCTATTACCGTGGCGTTGGCAATGCACTCAAGGCGCGGATCGACCGCGCTACTTGCGGCGTGGTCGAGAGCGGCGGCGAGCGGCTGGTGTTTGCCTCGCCGTTTGAATCGGCCAAACTCAATATCGGCGATTACACTGGCATGACAAATATCGGCGGCCAGTTTCCCATCGGCGAAGTATTTACCGAAGCGCAGGACCTGGAAGCGGTCAATGGCCGGGTCAGGATTTTTGTCTTTGGCGACACCAGTTTCCAGGTCAATCAGCCCGCGCAAGCAATCACCCTGGTGATCGTCAAGGGCAGGGTGGTCGATGCCATCGATAGCACGCCGGAATTCGATCAGGTATTGGCCAATATCCGCGCCGACGAAGGCGAAGTCTGGCTGCGCGAACTCGGCTTTGGCATGAACCGTGCATTCTCGAAAGAACGCACCGTCTGCGATATCGGCACCTATGAACGCATGTGCGGCATCCACCTGTCGCTCGGCGCCAAACACGGGGTCTATAGCAAGCCAATGATCCGGCGTGCCGATGCGCGGCATCATGTGGATGTATTTGCAGTAACGGAAGCGGTTTTGCTGGACGATGACGTGGTCTACCGCGACGGCGCCTGGCAGGTTTGAAGATCAATGAATATCAATGAATTTTAATTAAAGAGGAGATGAACATGGCTAAGAAAGAAGAGCTGGATGCAGAAACCATGGCCTTGATCCAATGGTGCATCGAAGTCGAAGGTTTCCTGGTCGCAGGCGGTGCCACGATCGCGCAGGCGCAAGAACATATCGAGGATGAAGTGGAATGGTTTACCGACCAGTTCTATGATGGCTTGACGCCGGAAGAGGCGGCGAAAGCGGCATTGGCTTAAGTTGAATCTATCTTGCCAGTGCAGGAAGTTTACAGATGAAGCCAATTCAACCGCAAATTGCGATATCGGTGCGCAAGATCGGATTTCCGGAGACGATCATTGAGCCATTTTTCTTGTTTAGAAAAGATATTGAGCTAAAGGCGCATCCTGCATATGCGCTAGCCAAATCCGGTGACGCTGATGCAGCGATTGCGCTGGTCGGGGATTTGGCTTGGGATTTTGTTTCACGTGTTTCGGCAATGTGTCCGCCGGACACGATTTTTGTTGCGCCTCATGCGCGCGAAGCAACAGGAGATAATGCGATTCCCCAAGTACTCGCCTCAGCGTGTGCAGTTCTCGCTCACGGTGAAGTCGATGTCGATATAGTGCAGGTGACGCGCGTGTTTCATACTGGGGCAGACCCGATGGAGCGCATGAGTCTTCGGCCGGAATTTGAAGGCGACGTCAGCCTTGGCCGGCAATATGCTTTGGTAGATGACGTCACAACGATGGGTGGCACGTTGGCTGAACTTGCCAACTATATCCAATGTGCAGGAGGGATCGTGGTTGCGGCGATTGTGCTGGTGAATGCCGGCCGGACCGGGAAATTTCATCCTTCCCGTAAAGTCATACGTGATTTGGAAATGAGGTACGAAAATGAAATTACAGAAATCTTCGGCATTGCCATCAACTGCCTCACAGCAGACGAAGCCAATTACCTCATCGGCTTCAGATCGACTGACGAAATCCGAAATCGTCTCGCTAAGGCAAGGCAAGAAACAGATATCCGATTACGCTCGAAAGGTATTTTTCGCTAAGGTCGGCAAGGCGCAGTAAGCCTATCAATAGCTTCTTGAAAGCAAGAAGCTACATCCTTGAATTAATCGTCCATCCGATATCACTTGTTTTTTTGCTTGGCTTAATTAAGCAACAAAAAATTGACCGGTACATTGGACGATTTTTTCTTTTCTGGCGGGGGTGTCTTGCTCGGATCAATCACCGTGACGCTATAACTGAATGTGGCAGGCACATTGTTGCCCGATACGCCGCTAATGGCGACGTTATAAGTCACATCGGTGGCTGGCGGCGCGGTCACGACGCCAGCCGGTTTGAATACAATCGTATTGTCGCCATAGCCATTTACCAATGCTTCCTTGGTCACCGCCAGTGTGCTGCCACCAACTGCCGTCACCGTCACCGACGCCGCAGAAAAATTGGCGCCCGGGAAGCTGAATGACCAGCGGTTGGAACTTAGCGGCAAGACTTGATAAGGCACAAAACCACGCGGCGGCCAAGCGGTGCCATTCGGGGTTGCGGGACGTGAGCCAAATGGCCCCAGTGACCACAGCGCATTTGTTCTGGGGCCACCGACATTCGATGGCACCGAGCCGGAACCCATCGCTGTTTGCGGCGGGAATAGTATCCAACGCCGATGCCCTACCGCCGCATTGCCACCCCCGCCTGGATCGTCTACATACATTTTGATCGCTGCTGGCCCGGCAGCGCCTAAGGCGATATTAGAGTGCCCGGCAGAATCATTGGCGCCGGCGGTATAACACGGCCAGGACGACGGCGGTTCGTGGGTGATATCGTTATTGCGGCTATACATGACGGCGCCAGCTTGATTTTTTGCGCTATGGGTCGCGCTGAAAGTGACATTGCCCGGCAGTGCCGCCAGTGTGCGGTAGTAATTGATCATACCCAGCGTGGCATTTTGGTACGCAGCCGATATGGTGCCTGGCACGCAATTGGCGACATTGCCGGTCCATTGCATTTGTGTATCGTTAAAATTGTTGTACACCGCAAATTTGGCGTAATAGTCGGCCACTACTTGGGCGCGGCTGGCAGTGACCACGGCTGCCTTGGCGTTGAATCCTTCGCTTGCTTGTGAAGTTTCTTGTTGTACATGCAGGATAGGTGGCGGTGCCAGAAGGGCGTCTACTTGCTGCATTGCGCTTGCATCGGCGATGCTGATCAGGCTGCTCAGGCTAAATATCAAGCTGCGTTTCATCGCATCTCTCCTCTTTACACTCGGGGCGGAAATGGTAGCAGAAACTGTTTCCCATGAGGAAAAATGCGATCGGGTGCCAGCATATTGGCGCTACCCGGAATCAAGCGGCTGAGGTACAGTCTCAGCCAGATTGGTAATAAGTGAAACCTCCATGACAGATACCAAAACCATGCAAGCGGTGGACGATGCCAAACAGCCTGAGCAGACGATGCTCGCCGCCGACGCCGAGGCAATTCGGCAAATCAGCCTGATTTCATTGGCTGCTGCGGCTGTAATGTGGTTCAAAACCTGGTGGGACATTACCCTCTTTGGCGCCTTGGCCGCAGTGGTTGCCTTGTCGCCCTCGACCTATGGCCGCCAAAACCGCGAACAGATTGCACGCAATATTTATTCCAGTACGTGGCAAGTGATGCCGTGGTTCACGATTCTATCGGCGCTTATCAGCCTGGTCCTGATCCGTATCGTGGTGGTCACCGCCCAAAGTTACGGTTTGTCTCAGTTCGCGCTGGAGATGGTGGTGCGGGTCTTGGTGCTGGAACTGATTCCGCTTAGCGCCGCGTTATTCGTGATCTGGCGCTTGAATATACTGAGTCAATCCGAATGGTCTGGTGAGCGTCCGCTTGGCCATTCGAATGTATTGCATGACGCCAATATCGCCGTCACACTCATTGCCCATGTGCCGCGTATGATCGCCTCCGGCTTTGCTGTCACTGCCTTGGCAGCGGTGAGCAGTGCGGTGGCTTTGTGTCTGGCTTATTTCATCGTGTACGGCCTGTCACCCTGGGGTTTTGGCGCTTACACTCGCATGGTGGGACATGTATTCGACCCGGTGGTGTCGCTGGTTTTTATCTTGAAAACGCTGTTTTTCAGCCTGTCGGTGGCGATTATCCCGGCTGCCTCGGGCTTGCTGATCCCGGCCAAGACACGCACCCAGATGGCGCTGATGAATTCGGGCACCGTGCGTTTGTTCTTGGTCTTGTTATTGATCGAGGCTGTATCGCTGGCAGTGAAGTCATTTTGATGCACCTTGAAACTGTCGCCCTTCCCAATGCAATTTTTGCCCACTTTTAAACGAATTGTTTTTAAACTAAAGCCCACATGCCAGATCAACTCCCTGACACACCGCGCGCGACCATCACCAATATCGAAGTGAAAGCCGTTTTGCTACTGGTCTTGATGGTTTTATTGCTCTGCGGCTCGGTCGCCTATGTCATGTATGCACGTGGCGTGTTCGAGCGCACCCAGCAATTGGTGCTGATGTCGGACGATTCCGAAGGCGTCATTGTTGGCATGGACCTGACCTTTTCCGGATTTGCCATCGGGCGCGTGCGGCGCATCGAATTGGCCGACGATGGCAAGGTCAGGATCGTGATCGATCTAGCCAGCAAGGATGCCAAATGGGTCCGCACTTCCAGCATTTTTACGATGGAGCGCGGCTTGGTGGGCGATACCAAGTTGAAAGTTTTTTCTGGTATCCTGAGCGATCCGCCGCTGCCGCCCAATTCCGTGCGCAGCGTGCTGCGTGGCGATATCGCGGCCGAAATCCCTAAGCTGGTTGGCACCGTACAAGCTTTAGTAGAAAATTTAGCCAATATGACCCGCGCCGATTCCAGTCTGAATACTGCGCTGGCCGATGTGCAAGGCATGACCAAAAACCTGCAAGGCCGTTACGGCGCGATGGGTGCGGTGCTGGGCGGCGATGAGAATGCCAAACAAGTGATCCAGCTGCTCGACCGCATCAACACAATTTTGCGTAAGGCCGACCAGCGCGTATTCGGTGCCAAGGGTGTCATGGATGATGCACAAGAAGTCTTGGGCGGTGCCAAAGGCGTGATGCGCGGCGCCGAAGGCACGATCGAACAACTCAACGGCATTCTGGCCGAAGCGCGTACCAGCTTGCAAAAAGTCGATGCCGTGCTGGTCGATGCGCAAGCCATTGCCGGCAATGCGCGGGTCGCCACCGCCGACTTGGGCGCACTGCGTTCGCAAGTGGAGCAAAGCCTGCGCAAGGTCGAAGACCTGGTCAATGAAATCAACCGCAAATGGCCGCTGGCCCGCGACAGGGAATTGAAATTGCCATGAGAAATTTGATTATTGCGTTGGCCTTTGGCAGCCTGGGCGCTTGCTCTTCCGGCCCCGTCATCCCGGACTGGAAAATGAACGCCCACGGTGCTATTGAATCGTCGGTCGCGGCCCATTTACTGGGTAACGCCACGCTGGCCGACGCCGAATTTGCCCGCGCCAAAAACGAAGTCGCCGGCACCGGCCGACCCGACCTGCTGGCACGCGTGATCCTGATTCACTGCGCCGCGCAAGTGGCCAGTCTTGAGTTGGACGCCTGCGCCGATTTTGGAGCGCTGGCGGTGGACGCCACAGCGGCCGACCGTGCTTATGCCCAATTTCTGGCCGGACGCTGGGATGGACTCGATCCAGCACTATTGCCGGAACAGTATCGCGCCGTGTTTTCAAGTAAAGAACCGGTTGCAGCGCTGGCCGGCATGGCCGATCCGCTATCGCGCTTGATCGCCAGCGCCGCTTTATTCCAGCGCCAGCAGCTGCCGCCGGCCGGCGTTGCCGCCGCGGTGGCTAGCGCCTCCGATCAAGGCTGGCGCCGACCTCTGCTGGCGTGGCTTGGGGTGCAGGCGCAGTTGGCAACAGCGAAGGGCGATACCGTTGAAGCGGGACGGGTGCAGCGGCGGATTGACTTGGTGGGCGGTGTCGGTCTGAAATAGGTGCAGCTGCGTCCGGAAGTATTTAGCGCAAACAATTAAATTAAATGATTCATGATGCACCTTGATTTTGCTGTGGCGAGGATTGTCGTATCCAGCAATTGCGAATCTAATATCACATGAAAATAGGGGGTATAGACAAAAATACCCATTATCCCGCACGTTTTTATTGTGCCTTTAAAAATACACCCGCCAGTATTATTTGGCGAAAATCCCCGTTTTCAGCTCCCACCAGCACTTTCAAAACAAGAGCAGCATCAGCCCGGGCAAGTTCAGCGGCTTGCGCAGCACCACCTTTTCGCTCAATGTGTTTGACGTGCTGGCCGGATTGGCAAGGTCACCCGAATACACCGCAGTGATCGTATGCAGTCCCAATCCCAGCGCACTGGTCAGGCAAGTGGCCACACCGCCGGCTAGCACGCGGGCGCCGCAACCGCTGATGCTGACGGCGCCATCCTTGAAGTTGATGCTGCCGCCTGGTGCAGTGCCGCCCACGCTGGCAGTAAAGGTCACAGGTTTATTTACCTTAATCAAACTAGCCGATGCAGTCAACACAGTCCAACTGGCCGGATTGACCGTATGCGTCAGCGTCGATGCCGTGCTACCGCTGAAATTGCCATCGCCGCCAAAGACCGCGCTCAAGTTCTTGCTGCCGCTGCTAAGCGGTGTCAAGTTGCAACTGCTCGCCGGCAAGGTGATGAAACAACTGACCGTACCGTCGCTGATGGTGACGGTGCCGCTGGCGATGCCGGCACCGGGCGCAACCGCTTGCAACTGGATGCCGACTGCAATCGGCAGGCCGAGCAGGGATGGATTGGGTGTGTGGCTGGCAATGCTGAGGCCGGTCGTAGCCTTGTTGACGATGTGAATCAAGACCGACGAACCGCTGGCGCTATTATTGCTGTCGCCGCCATACATCACTGTCAGGTTGTGACTGCCAACGTCAAGTGTGGCGCTGCATTGCGCGGCACCGTTCGATAACGCAACTGCGCTGCAGAGCGCGGTTGCGCCATCGTAAAATGTCACTGTCCCGCCCGGCGCATTACCGCTGACGCTGGCGTTGAAGCTCACACTCTGGCCGAACACGCTGGGGCTGACTGTCGCATTGAGGATAGTGCTGCTGGCCGGCAGCATTGGCGTGACGCTATTCGAGGCCGCCGATGCCGCACCGGTGCCAGCACTATTGGTGGCGCTGACGCTAAAGCTGTAACTGGTGCCGTTCACCAGATTGCCGACCGTGATCGCACTGCACGGCCCAGTGCAACTGCCGCTCAAATTGCCCGGTATCGAAGTCGCGCTGTAGTTATTGATCGCGCTGCCGCCATCGCTGACCGGTGCGCTGAAACTGACGCTGGCCTGACGGTCGCCGCTATTGGCAATGCCGATGATTGGTGCAGATGGGACGGTGGGCACGGTCGTGACATTAAACACGCCGCTGGCGTAACCCACCATCAGCGTCACGCCGGTGGTAGTGCCTGCGGTCGCCGCCGAAGTTTGTTGCAAGCTGACCAAGTCGCTCGGATTCACCAAGCCAGAAATCGTTTTATAAGCGCCGCCATTGATCGCATACGCGCCGCCCAACACGGAAATCGGCGCCGCTGCACTGATGCCGGTGACCAGCACCGCATTCGAGCTCACCACTGTGCTCACGGCCGTATTCGTCTGTGCGGTAAAGCTGTAACTGCCGGCTGACACCACGTCCACCACAAAATGGGTAAATGCTTTTTTACCCCATGCATCTTGCGCTTTGAGAGTAAAAAAATGCGTTCCCAGGCTCAATCCCTGAATCTGCACCTGGCCGTTACTGATGCTGGCGTTGGCTGAGCTTGGGATCACCGACACCGCCGGCGCCGGGCCATCCAGGTCGGAGGCGATAAATGGAAAACTGGCGTTGCCATCGGTCGAGATCACATAGTTCGGCACCGTGAGCGTCAAGTTGGGAGATGCATTGCCATCGAGGTCTTCCAAGTGCGCTTTGACACTGGCGCGGAACTTGGTTTCGACCAGGAAGGGCACTTGGAAACGGAACTTGACTGCATCGATTTGCTCGGCGTTTTCAAAATGGACAATTGAATGCTCAATTTGTTGATATACGCTGTGCACCTCGGCCAGATCACGAGCGATATAGACAAAGCCAAGGCGAAATTGCTTGTCGCTGCTTTGATAACCCGGCACCCGCGCCCCGTTTTTATTCACCATCCACGCGTGATCGTACTTATTGACCGCAGCCGCCGACATCGAATGATCCGCGTTATAGACCGGCGTTTGCAACACATAGGTATCGGGGAAAACCGGTTGCAATCCCATTGCATACAAATCCTGGTCGGCAAAAGCTTCGCTATCGTTGCGCGTCAAATTATCCACCCCATTCCAGGTAAAACCGGAAGAACTATTGCCCACGATCTGCTTGACCGTGGCGTAACCGTCGTCCGTAAAATTGTCCGCCATCTGGCCGCCGACATTGGTATTGGAAAACCAATGGCCGGAACCGACTTCGATTCCCGCCTGTACACCCCAGTTATGGCCGATCTCATGATCCAATACCGCAAAAGCACTATCGAGCACCATGCCGGTGCCCAAGTGATAACGGCAAATATTGGGCACGCCAACGCCCGTCACCACGCCTTGCCCGATACCATCCGCCAGGTGCCGGTAGGTCAGCACATTCGGTACTTTATTACCCAGTTGATTCGCCGCGACCACCACCATCATGTAATCGGCTGGGAAAGTGCTTTTTAACAGCGCCACATATCCATTGATATTGGTGCTGGAATAGACGCTATTCCAATCAGGGAAAGTAACCTGTGCCGAATCGGGAATTATGAACAAAGCATGTTCAGACTTGTACAAGCCCGGATTGATCAGCACCAGCGCAATGTAATTGAGCTGTACCGACGCGCTGACGCTGCCCGAGGCATTGGTGGCCGTCAAGGTATAGCGGGTGGTCGTGGATGGACTGACCGACACCGACGGATCGACGAAATTGCTTACGTTCCCAATCCCGTTATCGATACTAATCGTGGTCGCACCACTCACCGACCAATTGAGGAAAGCATGGGTGATCGTATATTGCCCAACGCTGGCACGACTGCTGGTGAAGCTGTTAATAGTGGGCACGGCCGACCATGCACTGCATGGCACTGTAAACGCGGCAAGCCACATCAGGATGCCGAGTGCTTTTAAGATTGCGGCGTTCCAGACCCCACAGGGGAGTGCAGCGCTTGATTGAGGCGGTTTATTGCAATCCATTGGCTGCCCCATATTCAAGCGCTAAAAAAGGATATCTGCAAAAGGTGACAACGTGGTCCAACGACATCTGAATTAGTTTCCCTTGAGTATTTCAATATAGGCTTGAAAAATTGGGAACCAAAGGAGAGATTTGTGAATTTGGTTTGCGGCAGTAAATCTGTAGGAATTAGATTGTAGAAATACTCAGTTGAGAGGATGGAGGCAAATTATCAAAGCCGGCCTTAGTCCATCTCGCTACCACGCTTATTTTGCTGCATTGACCATTCGCAATAGACGACACGTCCTAGCGAATTGCTGATTTTTTTAGGGGGGTATATCCATAAATAGCCTTTTTTCCGCTCGTTTTTATTGGGCTTTAAAAGATACACCTATCAGTATATTTTTACTCTTTTGTGGCATTTTGCGATCATGGCCGAATGTAAAAGGTCGTCAACCTACCTCGTACCCGCCCTGCATGCATCAACACCAGCCAGCCTCTTCATCTCTAAATCTCCGGTTGGGTCTGTAATTCAGGCACCGATTTTTCAAACGCACCGACATCGCATTCTTTGCCCGCTGGGCGTGACTCGGCACGTTGGTCGGTAGCCGGGCAATCGAAGAAGGTCGCGCTGGTGATGCCGGTGCCTTTGTCGATGGCCGGGCTGTCGCTGCGCAAGGCGTGCGTGTGGGTAAAGCCGCCGTTGTTGCTTAATGTGTCGAGCAAGGGATCAAGCGGCATGTCGGGCCGGCCGGCTTGATCGAAGCGCAAATCGCCCCAGGTTGAATCGCGCAGATTGCATTGGGCATTGACCACACCGACTAGATTGCCGCGGAAAGAGGTGAAGGTCGCCGCGCCGACGCTATAGCAATCGGGTGAATAATGGGTTGGGTCGAGACGGTCGCGGCGGTCGGTATTTAAGGCTAGGATGGTATTTCCCATCGACACCGTGCCGCCAACCGGGTTGCCGCTGGCATCCAGACCGGACACGTTGTAAATGCCACCGCCGAAGGCATCTTCAATTGTGCCTTGCAGGCTGGCGTTGGCCTGGTTGTAGACGATGGTGCTGTAGCTGATGAAGGCGGTGCCGTAGTTCATGAGGCCGCCGCCGCGGGTATTGGCGATGTTGCCGCTAATGGTGCTGTTACTGATTTCCAGATGCCCGCCGACATTACGAATGCCGCCGCCGCGTGTGGCGACGTTACCGCTGATAGTGCTTTTATCGATTTTGACGCTCGCGCTGCTAAACAGGAAAATGCCGCCACCCGATGAGGTCTGGCCGCCACCGGAACCCAGCGGCAGCGAATTGCCTTGCACCGTACTCTGCGATATTTGTAGCTGACCGGCGACGCTGATGCCGCCGCCGAAAATGGTACTTTTATTGTTGCGCACCACGCATTGGAATAAGGCAAGCGTGGCTTTTTCATCGACAAAAATCCCACCGCCGGCTTCGAAGGTGCCGCCATTACCGTTTTGAATGGTGATACCGGAAAAATGCAGGATCGGCGACGCTTCGCCGTCAATCGCAATCACCCGCGACTGGGCATTGCCGTCAATGAAGGTCTGTTCGGCGCCGGCGCCTTGCAGGTCGAGACTGTTCTTGATTACCAGTTCGCCTAGGGTCAAGGTATAGGTGCCGGCTGGCAAGATGATGATTTCCGGTGGATAAGCAGACAGGGCGTTGCTCTGCTCAACCGCCGCCCGCAAGCTGCAATAAGCACTGGCATCGAGGCATTGGCCGTCGGCCGGATCGCTGTCGTGGCTATCGACCGCGCTGTTAACGGTAAAGGTAGAGGTTGCGGCATTGCTGTCCGCCTTGTTAATCGATGTCGCACGGTCGGCGATTTGCGCTGGCTCGATGTCGATGCGTTGTGTGTAGTGTTGCTGCGGTCGGGCAAGTGCTATTGGCATCGGAATGGGCAAGGCAGCGGCATGGCAATAATCGCATAGGGCAAAACCGACACTACAGGCGATGGAGAGTGCACGTTGCGACGGGCGATGGCTGAAACAAGAGAGGTGCTGAGAGCGTGGCATGGCGTGCTCCTTTACTAAAATTTCGGAATCTGGAATAAGCGTGGATCAACACAGATTAGTGCCCGGGGTAATTCATCAGGGCAATCCAAGTGACTTGCCAGGAGCTCGATACGCAGCTTGCGCTTGAACGAATACTAGGACGAGCCGTTGTGTATGCAATCGCGAAGAGCGGCACGGTTTGCCGGCGGTCAAAGCAGTGTTGCGAAATAGATGATCTAGAGAAAATGTAGCTTGCACCAATGGTGGATAAGAATTTTTTGAGGGGCAAGGATTGCGGCGTGTCTGCGGGACGTTTTAAACAACACGTTATAATGTCGCGCGGCGTCAACTGACGTCGCAACGCTAGGGGTCCTGACTGTTTCGTAATATTTGCAGCCGGGTGAGAAATACCCTCCGAACCTGATCTGGGTAATGCCAGCGAAGGGAAGCTGTAGAGACTGGTGGCGATACGCCGTTGCCACATCCTCCAACTCCTTTGCTGGCACTATTTTGAACCTGTGCCATGCCAAGGAGCATCATGAACGCCAATCCAAAATTCCTCTCCGCCACTGCCACGGTCGATGCCGCTGCGGTTGCGCCACTACCCAATTCGCGCAAGATTTACGTGCAAGGCAGTCGCCCCGACATTCAAGTGCCGATGCGCGAGATCAGCCAGTCCGACACTGCGGCATCGTTTGGCGCAGAGAAAAATCCGCCGATCTACGTCTACGATACTTCCGGCCCCTACACCGATCCAGCCGCCGCCATCGATATCCGCTCCGGCCTGCAAACGCCGCGCCTGCCGTGGATTCTGGAACGCGACGATACCGAAGAATTAGCTGGCCCCAGTTCTGAATACGGCATTGAACGCCTGAACGATCCGGCGCTGGCCGAGTTGCGTTTCAACCTGCACCGCAAGCCGCGCCGCGCCAAAGCCGGCAAGAACGTGTCGCAAATGCACTATGCGCGCCAAGGCATCGTGACGCCGGAAATGGAATACGTCGCGATCCGCGAAAACATGCGCCGCCGCGAATATCTGGAAGAGTTGAAAGCCTCCGGCCCGATGGGCAACAAGCTGGCTGAATTGATGGGGCGCCAGCATCCGGGTCAATCCTTTGGCGCCGCTATTCCTGCCGAAATCACGCCGGAATTCGTGCGCGAAGAAATCGCCCGTGGCCGCGCCATCATTCCCGCCAACATCAATCACCCTGAAATCGAACCGATGATCATCGGCCGCAATTTCCTGGTGAAAATCAACGCCAATATCGGCAATTCGGCAGTCACTTCCTCCATTGGCGAGGAAGTCGAAAAAATGACTTGGGCCATCCGCTGGGGCGGCGATAACGTGATGGATTTGTCGACTGGCAAACATATCCACGAAACACGCGAATGGATCATCCGTAATTCGCCAGTGCCAATCGGCACCGTGCCGATTTACCAGGCGCTGGAAAAGGTCAACGGCAAGGCTGAAGACCTGACCTGGGAAATTTTCCGCGACACCTTGATCGAGCAAGCAGAGCAAGGGGTCGATTATTTCACCATCCATGCCGGCGTCCTGTTGCGCTACGTGCCGATGACGGCCAAACGCATGACCGGCATCGTCTCGCGCGGCGGCTCGATCATGGCGAAGTGGTGCCTGGCGCATCACAAGGAATCGTTCCTGTACGAACATTTCGAAGACATTTGCGAAATCATGAAGGCCTATGATGTGTCCTTCAGCTTGGGTGACGGCTTGCGCCCAGGTTCGATCTACGACGCCAACGATGAAGCGCAACTGGGCGAATTGAAAACCCTCGGTGAATTGACCCAAGTGGCATGGAAGCACGATGTGCAAGTCATGATCGAAGGCCCCGGCCACGTGCCGATGCACCTGATCAAAGAAAATATGGAGCTGCAACTGGAGCAATGCGGTGAAGCGCCGTTCTACACGCTCGGAC
The DNA here is from genome assembly GCA_040384645.1 of Pseudomonadota bacterium. Taxonomy (GTDB): domain Bacteria; phylum Pseudomonadota; class Gammaproteobacteria; order Burkholderiales; family Burkholderiaceae_D; genus JAZKIX01. The sequence goes on from JAZKIX010000082.1 coordinate 24,805, forward strand.
CGCTAACCACCGACATCGCACCGGGTTACGACCACATCACGTCGGGCATTGGCGCTGCCATGATTGGCTGGTACGGCACCGCAATGCTGTGCTATGTCACGCCAAAAGAACATTTGGGCTTGCCCAACAAGGTCGACGTCAAGGACGGCATCATTACCTACAAGATTGCAGCCCACGCCGCCGATTTGGCCAAGGGCCACCCGGGCGCGCAGATTCGTGACAACGCCTTGTCGAAAGCGCGTTTTGAATTCCGTTGGGAAGACCAGTTCAATATCGGGCTCGACCCCGACAAGGCGCGCGAATTCCATGACGAAACCTTGCCCAAGGATTCGGCCAAAGTGGCGCATTTCTGCTCCATGTGCGGGCCGCATTTTTGCTCGATGAAAATCACGCAAGAAGTGCGCGAATATGCGGCCAAGCAAGGTATTTCCGAGATTGCCGCGCTCAAGCAAGGGATGGAAGTCAAAGCCATCGAGTTCGTCAAAAATGGCGCTGAAATTTATCGCAAGGCGTAATTTTTTAGTCGAGTGAACCATGTCGATGATTGAAATTGAACTCAATGGCGCACCGCATCCGGTGCCTGCGTCACACAATGTGCAAGCGCTGATCGATGCGCTTGCCTTGTCGGGACAGGCGCTGGCGGTCGCGATCAACCGTGAAGTAGTGCCGCGCCATCAATGGCTGGCGCGCACGCTGCAAGCCAATGACCGGGTCGATATCGTGCGTGCCATCGGCGGAGGTTAGATTTGAGTCCCCTCCTTTTCGAGAGGAGGGAACGTATATTGCGGAGCAAAGAATAGCTATGGAAACAATCAATCAAGGCCTCACCATCGCCGGTAAAACCTACCGCTCGCGCCTCTTGGTCGGCAGCGGCAAATACCGCGATCTCGATCAAACCCGTGACGCTACCGAAGCTTCCGGCGCGGAAATCATCACGGTGGCGATCCGCCGCGTCAATATCGGGCAAGACCCGAATGCGCCCAGTCTGCTCGACGTGGTGCCGCCCTCGCGTTACACAATTTTGCCCAATACCGCCGGCTGTTACACCGCCAAGGATGCGGTCTACACCTTGCAACTGGCACGCGAATTATTGAACGGCCACAAGCTGGTCAAGTTGGAAGTATTGGGCGATGAAAAGACCCTATTCCCGCATATGCCGGAGACTTTGAAAGCAGCCGAAACCTTGGTCAAGGATGGCTTCGATGTGATGGTGTATTGCAGCGACGATCCGATCCAGGCCAAGATATTGGAAGAAATCGGCTGCGTCGCCATCATGCCGCTGGCGTCCCTGATCGGCTCCGGCATGGGCATTCTCAATCCGTGGAATCTGTCGCTGATCATCGACCAAGCCAAGGTGCCAGTGCTGGTCGATGCCGGCGTCGGCACCGCGTCGGACGCGGCCATTGCGATGGAACTCGGTTGCGACGGCGTCTTGATGAATACCGCGATTGCCGGCGCGCGCGATCCGATCCGCATGGCGCGCGCGATGGGGCTGGCAGTGGAAGCCGGACGCGAAGCGTATCTGGCAGGCCGCATCCCGAAAAAATTCGCCGCTTCGCCTTCGTCACCGATGGCTGGCCGCGTAATTTGATGCAAGCGCAGATCCAAGTACCGGCGCGCCCTTGCGTGCTGGTGTTTGCCGGAGTCGATCCCAGCGGCGGTGCCGGTATCTCGGCCGATATCGAAGCCATTGCTGCCATGGGGGCGCATGCCTTGCCAGTGGTGACCGTGCTGACGGTACAAGACAATGATCGCGTGTTCGCAGTGCATCCGGTCGCGGCAGAATTGGTATTGCAGCAAGCGCAAGCACTGGTCGATAAAATTTCCATCAAAACAGTCAAGATCGGCATCGTCGGCACCCGCGCCAATGCGGTCGCGATTGCCTCGATCATTACGCAACTACGCCAACACAATCCGCATTTGCCAGTCGTCCTCGACCCAGTCCTGGCCAGCGGGCATGGTGACGCCTTGTCGGTTGATGACGCGATGCAATTGCTCAATCCCTTGCTGCCGCTGGCGACCCTGATCGCGCCGAACTTGCCGGAAGCCAGGGCCTTGTGCGACGGCGAAATATCGATTGAAAGCCAGGCACAGCAATTGCGGCACCGTGGTTGCCCACATGTTCTGATCAAAGGCGGGCACGGTAATGGCGACGATGTTGTCAACCGCTGGTTTGGCCCCGCCGCAAGTAAAGAATGGCACTGGCCGCGTCTTGCAGGCCAATTTCATGGCAGCGGTTGTACGCTGGCGTCGGCCATCGCTGGTCTGCTGGCGCGTGGACTGGACATGCGAGCGGCAATTGAGGGCGGTCAAGAGTATTGTCAGAAAACCTTAGCCAGCGCTTACGCCATTGCGCCGGGCCAGCGCATCCCTTGCCGTGCTGGCACTATGATGAATTGACTTAAATTTCCTTGCGTTAAAAATGTGTTTAGTCTTTGTTTGAGTGCTGCCAGCTATTAAGGAGGAAATATGAAAGGTCTTTATCTTGTCACCCCCGATTGGGACGATACCGACAAGCTGCTCGAGGTGACCGAGCAAGCGTTGCGCGGTGGCGCGTCGCTGCTGCAGTACCGCCACAAGACCGCTGACGCAGCGCAGCGCAAGACTCAAGCCGCGCAATTGCTGGCGCTATGCCGCCGTTACCAGGTGCCGCTGGTGATCAATGATTTTGTCGAACTGTGCCAGGAACTCGATGCCGACGGTGTCCATGTCGGCGGCACCGATGTCTCGGTTGCAACAGTCCGCGCCGCGCTCGGTTCCGGCAAAATCGTCGGCTCGTCTTGCTACGGCAGCATGGATCTGGCGCATCGCGCGCAGCAAGAAGGCGCCAGCTATATTGCTTTCGGCGGCTTTTATCCGTCGCGCGTAAAAAAATATCCGGTCACCACATCGCCCGCCATCATCGCGCAAGCTAAATTGGAAATCGACTTGCCCAGCGTTGTGATCGGCGGCATGACTCAAGACAATGCTGCGCCCTTGGTCGCACAGGGCGCCGATATGGTAGCGGCGATCAGCAGCGTCTACGGCGCGACCGATCCGGCGGCTGCCGCACGTGCTTTTGTGGCTTTGTTCGCTCCGCCTAAATAGTTATTAAGGGGGTATAAGCCAAAATACCTATCCAGCCCCACGTTTTTGTTGTGCCTTTAAATATACTGGCGCCAGTATATTTTTCGCTTTTTCGTCATTTTTGAGCCTATCTCAAGCTGTTTCAAAACAGTTGAGGTGGCGTAATAGTTGCCCCCACATGTCAGTGCGACTCACGTAAAGCACGATTCCAATACCGGCATAGGCCTTCCTCTCATCGCAAGCGTGGCCACATTCTTTGCGCAGTATCAAATCCGTCGCATTGGCTACAAACGCGATCTTGACGATGGACGCGGTAAGCACAACACTACCGACAAAGCGCTATCCATCGGGCGCGTTTTAGTGGGTTTCGTAAACCCGCTGCCATTCTATTTTCAGATACACAGTGCCGCAAACGTGCCATGACTCGAGACCACCCAATCGCTCGCACAAACGGCGACCTGTTCGACGTCGATGCCGCAGTGACCGATGATGCATTGGCGTCCCTAAACACCTGCCGGCGCTGCGATCTGTGGCGCGATGCGACGCAGGCAGTGCCCGGCAGCGGTCCGGCACGCGCAACGCTGATGCTGGTCGGGGAGCAGCCAGGCGATCAGGAAGATATTCGCGGCCAACCCTTCATCGGCCCAGCCGGTCAATTGCTCGATCGATTACTGGCACAGGCGCAACTGGAGCGCCACACGCTATATCTGACCAATGCCGTCAAACATTTCAAATGGGAAGCACGCGGCGCCCGGCGCTTGCATAAAACGCCGCTGCCGCAAGAAATCCGCGCCTGTTCGTACTGGCTTGAACGTGAATTGGTGAGCGTTGCGCCCCAGCTGGTGGTGACGCTGGGCGCAACAGCGCTCAAGGCGATATTGGGTGTGTCGGCCGTCAAACTGGCCGCCATGCTGGGCACGCCGATCCCGCGCGAGCGCTTCCAGATTGTTCCCACTTATCATCCGTCCTACCTGCTGCGCATCCCCGACCCGCAATTGAAAGCGCAAGCGCAGTCGGCAATGCTGCAACATTTGGAAACGGCGCGACGCTTATTGGTTGGGCAGTAAATTGGCCGCAGAGCGCTAACCGAAGCATTTACATGCGGACAAGTTGCTAAAACCCTGGTGCATTGGCGGGATCGGCCCATCGATCGTTGCGTCACTGCCGGTGAGCGTATGGCTTGGTTCTAGCCTGCTTTCATGAGCCGGATCATCGAAATAAGGTGAAACCAAAGCCACAGCGGCGCTGGCAAAAACACGGCGTACATCAACGGATGATGCGGCCCGATGGCCGGCAACAGTACCAGCGCCAGCGAACTTGCGACGATCAAAATATCGGCCAGGCCGAACAGGTTGGCGAACCAGGCGCGCCGTGGGCCGTTGACGCCTCTGGCAATCGAGAAGGCAGCGATCAGGCCGAAAAATCCTGCGCCAATATGGGTAAAGCCGTCGATGATGCCAAACGTCGCTGGCAGTACGCCCTGGCTGGCAAACATCAGGAAAACTGCGCCAAAGAACACCCGCACGCCTTGCATCAGCATCAATTGCTCTTGGCCTATTGCGAATAATAACTGGCGCAAAGGCGCAATCAGCAGCAGCACCGCACCCACGAGTGCGACCGCAGTAAATATGACAGCGAGGAAGGCGACGCCCGAGATATCGGTGGCAAACAGCGCCTGCTTGCTCAATCCCCAATGTAATGCCAGTAGCCAGCCCAACAAGGCCGCGCCGATCAGGACGCCGGATTTGCCGTTAAGCTTGGCCAGACTCAAGGCCCATAGGGTATAGACAATCATGAGCAGATCGAGCCCTATCATGATCCAGACGGGTGAAATGGTAGACATCAAAGTGGTCCTCAAGTAGGATGGAAAGTCATCAGAATACAGTCATACGAAAGTTGCTTCAATGATCGAAACGAGCAATTTATTTGCCAAAACAACTGGATTTTCTAATGAGGCAGGCGTATTTGATGACGTTCTCCGGTCACTGCGGATCACTGGCTGCTTGCTACTGCGCGACAACTACGCGGCCCCATGGGCGGTGGAGGTCCCCGACCATCAGCAACTAGCCAAATTGCTTGGATTGCCCGTCGGAGTCAGGGCGGTTGCTTTCCATTTGCTTGAATTCGGACATTGTGAAATTTCGTACGGAGACACTAACCGCGTGCTGTTGAACGCTGGTGACATGGCAGTCTGTTTCGGCGGCGAGCCACACCGGATTGCTGCCGGCAATCCAGTTGAGCCGCAAGAAATTGCCAATTTAATCGCCGGTGGCCTCAATACCCAGCGTCCAGACGGCGCCCGGCAGACGCCGGCGACGTCTTTGCTGTGCGGCGTATTCCTGTTGCGTCATGTCGAACTCAATCCTCTGCTAGCCGATTTGCCGCCGGTGGTGCACTGTACTTTGGGGCGGCGCGGCACTCTGCACAACCTATCGGGCGTGGCGCGCTTGCTTACCGAGGAAATTGAACGGGGCGCACAAGGCAGCGGTTTTGTGATCGAGCGCATGGTGGAGGTGCTGTGTGCGGAAGCGGTGCGGGCGCATCTGGAGGCCACGCCGGCTGATGGCGCCGGCTGGTTTCATGCGATTAACGACCCAGTGGTTGGCCGCGCTCTTGCGGCGATTCACGCAGCGCCCGGCGAAAAATGGTCGGTGCAGCGTCTTGCCAGCCGGGTGTCGATGTCGCCCTCGCGCCTTGCAGCGCGCTTTGCCGAGTCGCTTGGCGCCAGTCCGATGGCATACCTGGCTAGCTGGCGCATGAATGTTGCCTGCCGCAAACTGGCATGCTCCGACGCCAGCATTGAGCGCATTGCGGCCGAGGTCGGTTATAGCAGCAACGCCGCCTTTCACCGCGCCTTTAAGAAAATGTTAGGTCAGCCGCCGGCCGCATGGCGCGAAAGTCAGAGAGAGTAAGACTGCACGTTAGGTCCGGCTGAAGTACACCAACGACATGGCCCACGCAGGCATTGTTGCGTGGCTGGGTCCGCTGATCAGTGCGGTCGTCTGGCAGCGTGCAGCAAACAAGCGGAGGCCGCTCAATCCTTATGGCGTTCTCCAGGTTTTCCAGTACGCGTAGGCGTTTTATTGAAATAGTTAACGGCCCTGATCAATGGGATAGAAAATAGGGAGTATGTGCCAAAACCATACCGCTCCCGCACGCTTTTATTGCGTATTTAAAAATACAGGCAGGTGTATATTCTAGCAAAAAAGCCGCTTTAAGCGGCTTTTTAACGACATCGCAAGCGTGTCCGACTTTGCGCTCTGCAACTTGATGCAAGTCGCAGAGCGCCAGCCATCCTTAGCACTGCAACTTACACCATCAATTAAGCAATAACAAATTAATGACGGCGCTATTGGCTGGATCGCGGATCAGAGCCGGTACCAGACTCGATATATATTTGCGGGAGTTGTTGCCGATCTGGCCGTTGTCATTATTGCCCCAGCAATACAACTTGCTCTTGTCGGTGATGGCGCAAGTGTGTTTCCAGCCGCTGGCCAGGGTGGTGATGCCGCTGGTCAGGCCTACCACTTGCTTCACTTCAAATCGATCCACTTTCGAGTTGTCGCCGACCTGTCCTTCGTCGTTATAGCCCCAGCACTGCACGCCGTTGTTCGCGTTAATGGCGCAGCCGTGGCCACCGCCTGTGGTAATGGCTTTGATGTTGGCCAGGCCTGGAATGATTACGGGGAACGGACTTTGCGTCCCTATCGGGGCACCAGTACCCTTTTGTCCATGGTTGTTGTAGCCCCAGCATTGGACGCCCCCAGCGTTGGTCACCGCGCAGCCAAATGAGTAACCTGCAGAGAGGGCTGCGGTGCCGCTGGCGAAATTAATCACGCTCACCGGTGTTGCCTCGAATGCCCTTGACACCGGTGGGTTGTATCCCAGTACGCCATTGATATTGGTGCCCCAGCATTTGGCCGCGCCGGAAGCAGTGATCGCACAAGCGTGGTCGCTGCCGAGGCTGATGCTGGTAATGCCGCTGGTTAAGCCAGTCACCTGTACTGGCGTGAAGCTATCGACTTGGGTGCCATTGCCTAATTGGCCGTTGTTGTTTCTGCCCCAGCATTTGACGGCACCTGCCGTGGTCAATACGCAGTTGAATGAATCGCCGCTGGCAAGGGCCTTGATGCCGCTAGTCAGGCTGGTTACCGCGCCTGGTTTGGTGCGTACACCTTTCGGTGGCATTTCGGGCGATACGGGCGGCGCTTCGCCCAATTGACCTTTGTAATTGGCACCCCAGCACAACACGGCGCCGCCAGTAGTGAGGGCGCAGGTGTGAAAAGATCCTGCGCTGACATCGGCAATGCCGCTCGTCAGGTCAGGCAGGGCGGTCGGCACCAGACGGGTCTTGGTGCTGTTGTCGCCCAGTTGGCCGTAGGTATTAAAGCCCCAGCATTTGACGCCGCCTTTAAGAGTGACCGCGCAAGTGTGGTTGACGCCGGCTGTGACTTTGCTAAATAAATTGGGATCGTAAGCGGCGGAGGCATTGCTGACGCACACGGCGAACAAAATGAAAAGGGAATAGAGATATTTAAGATAGTTCGGCATTGAAAAACGCATGAGACACATTCCTTTGCGGCTGGTTTTATAAAAATGGTTTTGTATCTGGAATGAGCCGTCTTGCCTGGCCAATTGCCTACTTGCCAACGTTAAATCGAGCTCAATATTTGTGATCGGGTTTGTAACCGTGTTTGCAAATAGACTTGCAAGCGCGCCAAGATTATAGGGTAAATTTTTTATCACATTGATTTAGCAATGCCCCGCTGTTTTGGAATCGTTACCACATTGAGACAATATCGGAGCCAGCTGATACTTTGCATATTTAGTCGATTGATGGGGGTATATGCCAAAATAGTGCCGCTCCCGCAGGTTTTAATTGCACCTTTTAAAATACATGCGGGAGTATTGTTGCGGCTGCTGGTGCTTGGTTGGTGACTCGCTTGCGCCTCGCTTGTGCCTATTGAGCGCTCGACCAGTTCGGCGCCAATGTGTTAGCCCAAATCTAGTTGCGCCAACAGTTCGCCCAATTGCAGGCCTAATTGGGCCGAAGCCGGCAGCATTGGCGGCCGTAATTCATCCAATATCAGGCCGCTTGCTGCCAAGGCCGCTTTGACCGGCGCCGGATTCGGCTCGACAAACAAGCGTTGGATTAATGGCAATAGCCGATAAAAAATCTGTCGAGCCTGATCCAGTTCGCCTGTCCGCACTAGTTGCGCTATGCGTACAAATAAATCCGGCCGGATATGCGCCGCAGCCGAAATCGCGCCGCTTGCGCCCAGGCACAGCGAGGACAGGATTTTGTGGTCTTCGCCCGCCAATACATTGAGCCTTGCATCGGCGATCAATTGCATCGTCAACTGATCGTCACCGCCACAATCCTTAACCGCAACGATGCGAGGATGCTGGGCCAGCGTGCGGAAGGTGGCCAGTTCAATGGCGAC
>JAZKIX010000083.1:0-21985 GCA_040384645.1 Pseudomonadota bacterium
GACGTCTAGTGGCGTAAACGGCCGGCGCGAATCCATGATCAAGATCAGCGCTGCAAGTTGCGGTCGGTTCTGGACATAATCGCTCAGCAATTCCTGCCAATGCAATTTGGCTGAGCCGGACACTTCGGCGTAACCATAACCGGGCAAATCGACCAGCAAGGCGCGAATTTCGTCGACCTTGGTTTCATCTTTGCGATGTTGGCCGACTTGCGCCCCGCCGATGGAGAAATAATTGATGTGTTGCGTGCGCCCCGGCGTTTTCGACGCAAACGCCAAGCCTTTTTGATTGCATAAAATATTGATCGCGGTCGACTTCCCCGCGTTGGAACGGCCGGCGAAAGCGATTTCGGGCACTTGCGTGGAAGGCAAATCGCGCAAATGATTGACAGTGGTAAAGAAGCGGGCTTGCCAGAGTTTAGACATGTAGTGGGTGTGAAGTGCAACAAAAGGGAGCGATAGCGCGGGAAAGCTATTGTACAATAAGGGGTTGTGATTGTTGCGTTGCAAAAGTACGGCGACGGACAATAAAAGACCTGCTGAAAACGTCATCGCGTAGCTAATAATTTAGTGATAAAAGCGAAGGCAGACACAGGAAAACAGGGCGCGTAACCTAATGCCGCCATCAGGGCAAATTTCTAATAATCCAGTATCAGGGCATTTGAATGAATCGTTTTTTCTCCCCAATCTTAAAATCCTTCTTGCTTGCCGCCATCGCAATCCTTGCTGTTTCGTCGTCCAGTTATGCAACTGAAGTGAAGCACGCGCCCAAAGCTGATGTCGCGAAAGGCGACGCTTTGTATTCCAACGGCGATGCCGCCCGCAATCTTCCGGCATGCGCCTCTTGCCACGGAGCCGCAGGCAATTCGACGATCGCACAAAATCCTAAGCTGGCGGCACAGCACGATGCTTATATAGTTAAACAGCTGAAGAATTTTACTGGCCCTGATCGCAACAATCCCATCATGAGTGCCTACGCCAAGGCCATGACCGATGACGATATGAGAAATGTTGCAGCTTATTTATCCGCGCAAACGCAAAAGCCGGGTGCGGCTAAGAATCCCGATACTGTCGACATGGGTAAAAAAATCTACCGTGCCGGTATTGCTGAAAAGAACGTCCCCGCTTGCGCCGGTTGTCATAGCCCCAACGGCGCCGGCATACCATCGCAATTTCCTCGCGTTGCCGGTCAACATCAAGATTACACATTGGCGCAACTGACCAACTTCCGTACTGGTGCCCGCAAGAATGGCCCGATGATGTCGACCATTGCAAAACGGATGTCCGATGAAGAAATGAAAGCAGTGTCGGATTACATCGCCGGCCTAAAATAAGCGATACCTGAAGTTCGCTAGAAAGCAGGTTCAGCGCCGCGCAGACGGTGCGACCGAAAGAGGGCGGCGGCGCGTAAGCGGGTCGCCCTTTTTGTTTGTTACAGCACAATCCAGTTTGAGGATTTGTGACGGTTTGATTACTTGTGTTTCTATTTTCTAAATTTTTGTGCTTGTTCCCATCAAAATCAGTCCCCTTTATGAGCAATAGCACACCCGACACCACCGAGCACGACAACCTGAGCAATACCAGCGGTATTCGCTTGGGTAGCGGGCGTAGTTGGCTTAACGATGCAATTGAGCTTATTTCCTCCATGCGTTTTGCCATTAGCCTGCTGGTGCTAGTCGCACTGGCCGCGGTAATCGGCACTGTCATGAAGCAAAACGAGCCGATGCCAAACTATGTCAATCAGTTCGGCCCGTTCTGGTTCGACATATTCGATAAATTTGGCTTATATGCCGTGTATTCGCAATGGTGGTTCTTGCTGATCATGGCGTTCCTGGTGTTATCCACTTCTTTGTGCATTACGCGCAATGCGCCAAAAATGTTGAAAGACATGCGTAGCTGGCGTGACAATGTGCGTGAACAATCGCTGCAAAATTTCCATCACAAATCAGCTTGGAACAGTGCGATACCACGGCCACAACTGGCACGCCAATTAGCTGAGCGTATCGCCGCCGGTGGCTATAAGATCAAATTGGTGGATAAGGGCAACGCTACCCTGATCGCAGCCAAGCAAGGTGCCGCCAATAAATTCGGCTATATTTTTGCACATAGCGCTATTGTGATTATTTGCGTCGGAGGCTTGCTCGATTCGGATATGCCGATTCGCTTCCAGCAATGGTTTAACGGCAAAGTCCCGTTTGCCGGCAATGGCGTGATCGCACAAATACCACAGCAACATCGACTCGGACTGAGCAATCCTACTTTCCGTGGCAACACCATGATTTCCGAAGGATCTAGCAGCGATATCGCCATCATCCCGCAAAAAAATGGCGTGTTGATTCAGGAGTTGCCTTTCACAATCAGCTTGAAAAAATTCGTGATCGATTATTACTCGACGGGCATGCCCAAGTTGTTTGCCAGCGAAGTCGTAATTAGGGATCACGAAACCAACGCAACTTTTGCGGCCACGATCAAGGTCAATGAACCTTTGCTATATAAGGGTTTGGCGGTATACCAATCCAGTTTTGAAGATGGCGGCAGCAAGCTCAAATTGACTGGCTATCCGATGGCGGGTAGCGATAACAGCACCTTCCAGATTAGTGGTGAGGTCGGCAATTCAAGTTCTTTGCAACGCGGTAGCGATAAGGACGCTGAATACACGGTCGAGTGGTCTGGTTTTCGTCCTTTCAATGTCGAAAATATGCGTGGGGCTGAAGCCGGTCAAGATGTCCGTGCCGTCAAACAAGAGCCAACCTTGAACGAAAATTTTGCAGCGGGACTGGATAAACGGCTAGGTTCGGCGGCAAAAAATGCCAACAATAAAGACTTAAAAAATGTCGGCCCCAGCGTGCAATACAAGTTGCGCGACAAGACTGGCCAAGCACGTGAATTTCTCAACTATATGCAGCCGGTGTTGACCGATGGCGCCTATGTATTCCTGGCAGGCATGCGCGATTCACCCGAGGAGCCATTTCGCTACTTGCGCATTCCAGCCGATGACAACGACAGCGTCGATGAGTGGATGCGAATTCGCGCGGCGATCTTGAGTCCCCAATTGCGGGAACAAGCGGCTGAGCGCTATGCTCGCCGCGCCATACCGCCAAGTCGTGCAGAGCAAGAAAAAATGCGTTTGCAATTACAAGAATCGGCCACCAAAAGCCTGACCATCTTTGCGGGTGATGGAACCCAGTCTGGTTATGTTGCAGTGTCGAAATTTCTGGCTAATATTCCAGCCGCAGAACAAGAAAAAGCTGCCGAGATATTTATTGAGATCATGCAAGGCAGCATGTGGGATTTATGGCAAATCGCCAGGGAAAACGCTGGCCTGAAGCCGGCAGATTCAGATGAAAAACATGCCAAGTTCTTACAATTGGCTACCAATGCGATTTCTGACACCTCGTTCTATGGCGCGCCGGTATATTTGCAACTCAGGGAATTCGAAGAAGTCAAAGCCTCGGTTTTACAAGTGACCCGTTCGCCCGGCAAAAAGGTGGTGTATCTCGGTTGTCTGTTTCTGGTGATAGGCGTGTTTTCGATGTTTTATATTCGGGAGCGCCGGCTGTGGGTTTGGCTCAAGGATGCCGACGATGGATCGAACGGTAGTAGCGCCTTGATGGCGATGAGTTCGCAACGCAAGACGCTTGATTTCGAAAATGAATTTATTGCCTTGAAGACCCAGTTAACGCAATCGGCATAGCCTTGTCTAGCTTGGTAAGAGCAAAGAAACAAAGAAAATATCGGTTTATCGCAGCAAGTCCGACAGGAAAATCGGGCCGAAATAGCTGAAACAAATTTGGAGAAACGCATGGAATTGGCGCGCAGCACACCTTCACCCTATATCCCCGCCCCGGGATTTTTCAAGCGTCTGTCTGCCTTGGACTGGCTTTATGCAGCAGCATTATTGGGGGCATCCCTGTTCGCGCTGAGTCGCTTTGGCGCGTATATGGATTATTACGAAAAGGCGATCTTGCTATTGGCAGCGCCGACTTTCGCCTGGCTTGGCTGGCATTGGAAGCCCATGCGCTGGCTGATTGCGCTATTGGCGATTTTGGCTTGGTCGGCTATCGCGCTGTATGGCGGCGTACTGGACTTGGCCAACAAGAAATTTCTGCTGAAATATTTATTGTCCAGCCAATCGGCAATTTTATGGATGGGCGCCTTGTTTTTTTTGTCGACGCTATTTTATTGGATCGGTTTGATTGCGCGTTCTAACTTTGGCTCGTCAGTCGGCTCCATGCTGTGTTGGGCCGCAGTCGTGATGGGTTTTACCGGGATGCTGGTGCGCTGGTACGAGTCATATCTGATCGGGGTCGATATCGGTCATATTCCGATCTCGAATTTGTATGAAGTATTCATCCTGTTCAGCATGATCACTGCCCTGTTTTATCTGTACTACGAACAGCATTACGCTACGCGCCAGCTCGGCGCGTTCGTGATGCTGGTGATCTCGGCCGCGGTGGGTTTCTTGCTGTGGTACACCGTGACGCGCGATGCGGCCGACATTCAACCTTTGGTACCGGCATTGCAGAGTTGGTGGATGAAGATTCACGTACCTGCCAATTTCATCGGTTACGGAACATTCTCTCTGGCTGCAATGGTCGCAGTGGCGTATTTGCTGAAATCGAAAGGCATTTTGGCTGACCGCCTGCCGCCACTGGAAGTGTTGGATGACGTGATGTATAAATCCATTTCAGTCGGTTTTGCTTTTTTCACTGTCGCCACTATTCTGGGCGCGCTGTGGGCGGCTGAAGCATGGGGCGGTTATTGGTCATGGGATCCCAAGGAAACCTGGGCGCTGATCGTCTGGCTCAATTACGCCGCCTGGCTCCATATGCGTTTGATGAAAGGTTTGCGCGGGCAAGTGGCAGCGTGGTGGGCCTTGATTGGCTTGCTAGTGACGACGTTTGCCTTTTTGGGTGTCAATATGTTTTTATCCGGCTTGCATTCATACGGCAAGTTGTAAGAACCGCCGATTTTTCATACTGGCCGTGGTGGCGGTGAATCTGATGTAAGGTTGTGCGACGTATAAAGACTAACCCTTAGATGATAGTTTTTCCCTCGTTTCATGTCTTTTCGCCGGAGCCGCCATGTTGATCAAATCCAGTCCACACCAGCTCGATATTCCTAGTTCATCGGAGATTACGCCGCGCGCGATTTTCGAATCGCGTCGTAGTTTCATCAAGACCATTGCCACCGGATCGATTGCCGGCGGCGCGTTGATGGAAATGGCCACGCGTGAAGCGTTCGCTCAAAGCGGCAACCTTCAAAAACTCGCTAGCAAGCCAAATCCAGCCTATCTCGTGATGGACAAGACCAGCGCTTATCAAGACGCGACCACTTACAATAATTTTTACGAATTCGGCACCGATAAGTCGGAACCGGCAAAAAATGCCGGCACCCTCAAAACACGTCCCTGGACAGTCAAGATCGAAGGCGAAGTCAATAAGCCGATGACCATCGACATCGATGCGCTGGCCAAGATGGCGCCTTTGGAAGAACGTGTTTATCGCCTGCGCTGCGTCGAGGGCTGGTCGATGGTGATTCCCTGGATTGGCTATTCTTTGTCTGAGTTGATCAAGAAAGTCGAACCGAATAGCAACGCCAAATACATTGAATTCATTTCTCTTGCAGACAAGGCGCAAATGCCCGGCGTCGGCCGTGCCGTGTTGGACTGGCCCTATGTCGAGGGCTTGCGGCTCGATGAAGCGAATCATCCATTGGCGCTACTGACATTCGGCATGTATGGGGAAGTGTTGCCGAATCAAAACGGCGCCCCGGTCAGGATTGTTTTGCCATGGAAGTATGGCTTCAAATCAGCCAAGTCGATCGTCAAAATCCGCTTTGTCAAAGAACAACCGCGCACCGCATGGAATATTGCGGCGCCATCCGAATACGGTTTTTATTCCAATGTAAATCCCGAAGTCGATCATCCGCGCTGGTCGCAGTCCAGCGAACGCCGGATCGGGGAAGATGGATTTTTTGCTAAGAAGCGTAAAACGCTGATGTTTAACGGTTATTCCAATGTCGCATCCCTCTATTCGGGCATGGATTTGAAGAAGTTTTTCTAGGAATTGATCATGCTTTTCAACCCCGTCAACCCAAGCCCAAAACAGTTCAAAATCCTGAAAGCAGCGCTTTTCGTAATTGCCTTGCTGCCCTTTTTACGGCTAGCGCTGTTTACCGCGATTGACCGGCTGGGCGCTAACCCGATTGAATTCATTACGCGCAATACGGGTGACTGGACCTTGTATTTTCTATGCATCACGCTGTCGATCACGCCGTTGCGACGCTTGAGCAAGTGGAACTGGTTGGTGAAATTACGCCGCATGATCGGGATGTATGCCTTTTTCTATGCTGTGTTGCATTTCACCACTTTTTTATGGTTCGACCATTTTTTCGATATCGACGAAATGCTCAAGGATGTGATCAAACGTCCTTTTATCCTGGTCGGTTTCATTGCGTTTTTATTGTTGATTCCGCTAGCGATCACAAGCACCAATGGCATGGTCAAACGCTTGGGAGGCAAGCGCTGGCAATGGCTGCACCGTTTGATTTACCTGATTGCGCCGCTGGGGATTTTACATTTCTGGTGGATGAAAGCGGGCAAGCAGGATTTTGAGCAGCCGCTCTTATTCGGCCTGATCGTCGCGGTTTTGTTGGTGATGCGGTTGTATTGGAAAGTACGGAAATCTGCCGCAGCAAAGTCACCGCCGCTGACACCGAAATCTATTTAAAACAGCGGCTTTTACTTCCTGTTTAGCATCAAAACGAGGGAGTATAGCCACTAATATGCCGTCTCCCGCACGTTTTCATTGCGCCAAATAAAATACTGCCGGCAGTATTTTATTTGCCTGTGGGCGCCAAAATCGATTCTGCAGCAAACAATTCCTCTGCTGTTTCACGCCTTCTGACCAGATGCGAAGTGCCGCCATCGACCATCACTTCGGCGGCCCGACCACGGGTATTGTAGTTCGACGACATCGTCATGCCATACGCGCCTGCAGCCATAATGGCCAGTAAATCGCCTTGTTCCAGCGCCAGCGAACGTGATCGTGCCAACCAGTCACCAGATTCGCAGATCGGTCCGACCACATCGTAGGTGACCGTTGCACCGCTTGCCTGCTTGACTTGCTTGACGTCCATCCAGGCTTGATACATGGCGGGGCGCATCAAGTCGTTCATGGCGGCATCGACCACGCAAAAATTCTTTTCAACGCCGGGTTTTAAAAACTCTACGCGTGTCAGTAATACGCCGGCATCGCCAACAATCGAGCGGCCTGGTTCAAAAATAATCTTGATCGATTTGCCTTCGTGGCTGACGCCGCGCCATTGGTCGATCCGGGCAAATACGCGACCCAGATAATCGGCCACGGCCACCGGTTTTTCGTCATCGTAAGTAATGCCTATGCCACCGCCAAGATCGAGATGATGCAACGCGATGCCTTGTTGGGCCAGTGCATCGATCAATTCGATCAATTTATCGAGCGCCTCCAGGAGTGGCGCATCGTCAAGCAATTGAGAGCCAATGTGGCAATCGATGCCAATAACGTCTAAATGCGGCAACGTCGCCGCCGTTTGATATGCACCAAGGGCATCTTCGAAAGCAACGCCGAATTTATTATCCTTCAAGCCAGTCGCAATATAGGGATGAGTTTTGGCATCGACATTTGGATTGACCCGCAACGATACCGGCGCCTTTTTTCCCACTTCCGCTGCGACTTCATTCAAGCGGTGCAGTTCGGCAATCGACTCGACATTGAAGCAAAGAATATCGTGCTGTAGTGCCAGCCGCATCTCGTCGCGGGTCTTGCCGACGCCAGAGAAAATACATTTTTGCGGTGAACCACCTGCGGCAATCACACGCAATAATTCACCGCCGGAAACCAGGTCAAATCCCGCACCATGTTGTGCTAGCAGGTTCAAGACGGCTAGATTCGAGTTTGCTTTCATCGCATAACAAACCAAGGCATCACGGCCAGCACAGGCGTCAGCATAGGCCAAAAAATTGCTCAGCAAAGCGGCCTTGGAGTAGACGTAAGTAGGCGTGCCGAATTGATCGGCGATGGCGGCAAGGGAGAAATTCTCGGCGTGCAGGACGTCGCCTTGATAATCAAAAAAGGACATGGATAACTAACTTATTTGGCGATTGAAGTAACGGTTGGCGTTGCAGGCGATGGCGAAGAATACGGTGTGTTTTGAATCGAGGCAGTTGCAGGCCGTGTTTGAATATACAGCGGGCCTTTTTGCCCACAAGCTGACAAACTGCTGACCGCTGCGGCAGTGACGATAAGTGATTTGCAAAGAGCCCGATGGAATATGAACTTCACGATTAGAATCACGCTTTGATCGACGATTTTGGAGTGTAGCATGAGTGAAACAGAATTCTTGGCCTTGGCGGATGCAACATTAAGGGCAATCGAGAGCAGCGCAGAGCACGCTGCCGATGCTTGCGATATGGATTTGGAATGCAGTCGAAGTGGCAATGTATTGGAAATTGAATTCATTGAAAATGGTTCAAAAATTATCATCAACAGCCAGGCGCCATTGCAAGAAATGTGGGTCGCTGCAAAATCGGGCGGCTTTCATTACAAAAGGGTTGATACGCAATGGATCAACACGCGCGATGGTACCGAATTGTTTACGGCCTTGTCGCAAATGGTAAGTGCGCAAGGCGGCGGGATAGTACGCTTGACGTCTCCATAAATGGCAAATGCTGGCCGGTAAAAACATGACAATCTTGCGCCGCTGTAAAGAACTAAAATAGTTCGTTCTTTACTTCATCTTTTGGTTTTTCAGCCTCACCTTCAACTGGCAACTGATCGCTTAAGCCAAGGCTGCGAACCCCGGTTCCCGGTGGATTCTCGGCATAGTAATATTCGCTGCCAGACAGAATCAAACCTTCCGGTACAGCGCGTTCGTGAATAGGTACCCCTTTTAAGGCGGTTTGCATATATCCGATCCAGATCGGTAGCGCCAATCCGCCACCCGTTTCTTTGTTCCCCAGATTGCGGGGTTGGTCAAAACCGATCCATGCAATGCCAACTACCTTGGCTTGATAGCCAGCAAACCAAGCGTCGATGGAATCGTTAGTGGTGCCTGTTTTTCCCGAAATGTCGGATCTTTTCAGTGATAGTGCCTTGGTCGCAGTACCGTAACGTACGACGTCTTTAAGCATGCTATCTATCAGAAAAGCATTGCGTTCATCGATAATTCGGTTGGCTTCGTTGCCAGCTACATCGGGTGTTACCTTGGACAATACTTTGCCGTCGGCATCGGTCACTTTCGAAATGATGTAGGGACTGATTTTATAGCCGCCATTTGCAAACACGGCATAAGCACCTGCCATCTGCAAAGGCGTAACCGCTCCGGCGCCAAGTGCAAGAGTGAGATATGGCGGGTTTTTGTCGGCGTCAAAACCAAAGCGGGTCGAGTATTCTTGGCCGAAACTGGCTCCAATTTTGTTCAAAATCCTGATCGAAATCATGTTCTTGGATTTTGTCAGGCCTTTGCGCATGGTCATCGGCCCTTCATATTTTGCATCGTAATTTTTGGGCTCCCAAGCTTGACCGCCAGTTTGTCCTGCGTCAAAAGAAATTGGGGCGTCATTAATCATAGTAGCTGGCGACAAGCCTTTTTCCAGCGATGCCGAATAAATGAAGGGCTTGAAGGATGAGCCAGGTTGGCGCCAGGCTTGAGTCACGTGATTAAATTTATTGCGGTTGTAGTCAAAGCCGCCGACCAGTGCTTTGATCGCGCCATCTGTGGTGCTCGCAGCGACAAACGCAGATTCAACTTCCGGCATTTGTGTGATGTTCCAAGTGCTGCCCTCCTGGATTACACGGATCACAGCACCGCGCTTGATGCGGCGACTAGGAGTCGACTTCTCGTTTAACGAACTGGTGGCAAAGCTCAGGCTGGCGCCTTTCATTACGATCTCTTCCCCGGAAAAAAGCACGGCGTGCACCTGCTGCGGTGTAGCACTCAATACCATGGCTGCGACGATATCGTCACTGTCGGTATGCTCCGCAAGTTTGCGCTCAATTGCGTCGTCCGCTTCTTCCTTGTTTGACGGAATATCGATATACGCTTCTGGGCCCCGATAACTATGACGCCGCTCGTATTCCATGACGCCACGTCGAAGCGAAAGATAGGCCGCGTCTTGATCGGCCTTGGTAATGGTGGTGTACACATTTAGGCCGCGGGTATAGGTTTCTTCCTTAAATTGCTCGTATACAAGTTGCCGCGTCATTTCGGCGACATATTCGGCATGAATGCCGAACTCAGTGCTATCTGTTTTTACTCTTAATTCTTCTGTTTTTGCTGTTTGGAATTGCGCATCGGTGATGTAACCCAAGAGGTGCATGCGTTGCAGAATGTATTGTTGACGTACTTTTGCGCGTTTTGGATTTGCAACTGGGTTGTATGCCGAGGGCGCTTTTGGCAGGCCTGCCAACATTGCGGCTTCTGCGATCGAAATATCTTGCAATTTTTTGCCGAAATAAATCTGTGCTGCAGAGGAGAATCCATAGGCACGCTGGCCAAGATAAATTTGATTCATGTAAACCTCAAGAATTTGATCCTTGGTCAAATTCTTTTCAATTTTCCATGCCATTAAAATTTCGTAAGCCTTGCGTTTTAACGTTTGCTCACTAGTCAGGAAAAAGTTCCGGGCGACTTGCTGAGTGATAGTCGACGCGCCTTGTTTCGCTCCGCCGGTGAGATTGTGTAACGCGGCTCGTATGATTCCAACGTAATCAATCCCGCCATGTTCATAAAAACGGTCATCTTCAATCGCCAGCACCGCTTTTTTCATATATTCCGGAATCTCTTTAATACGAACCAGATTACGGCGTTCCTCCCCAAACTCCCCAATCAGAACATTATCGGCGGAAAAAATGCGAAGCGGCATTTTCGGACGATAGTCAATGAGAGAATCAAGCGCTGGCAAATTTGGATAGGCCATCGCCAAGCCGAAGGCGACGATCAAAATGCCAATTACGCCAAGCCCAGTACAAACGCCAACAAAGCCAAGAATAATCCTGACAGGCAACCCAAAGCGCGACTTCGATGAATTTTGTACGGATTTGGAATCTGATGTCGAGAGTGTCATGCGGAGGTCTTGATAGGGAATCAGAATGATAAATCGGATTGGCCGAATTATAACGGAGCACTAGAACCGACAGTTTAGCTATCGCAAAATAGTAATTCCTGCGCGGAAACTTGTGCTTAGTAGGATTTCGGCAACGATTATTGTTGCAGACACGAAAATTTCTTTACATCATCGTAAGCTTATTGCTACGATTTAATGTAATGTTTAACTTATGTTACATAAACACCGGTTTTTAAACGAATATTTAAGCGTACAGCCCCTTTGTTTATCCATTGGACAATCGAATAGGTGGTGCGTTCACACGAAACACAACGTTTTCGGGGAGAACTGCCCTTGATTTTTGACATTGGAATATTGCTCGGCAAAAAAAGCCCACCTTTGGTCGGCCTCGATATCAGTACGTCAGGTGTGAGGTTGGTTGAATTGTCCGAGGCCGGGAAGAACGAATTGCGTCTTGAGCGTTTTGCTTCAGAGCCATTGCCTCGTGGCGCCGTCGTCGATGGCAATATCGAAAACATCGAACAAGTATCGGAGGCGGTGCGTCGTGTCTGGAAGAAAAGCGGCACGCGATCGAAATTCGTCGCTCTGGGAATGCCGCCAGCTTCGGTTATTACAAAAAAAATCATTCTCCCCGGCGGCGTATCTGAAGAGGAACTTGAGCTACAAGTTGAGTCTGAAGCCAGTCAATACATACCGTTTGCGCTGGATGAAGTGAGCTTGGATTTTGATGTAATAGGTGCGGCGCCTAACTCACCTGATGATATCGAAGTGATGCTTGCAGCCTCCCGGAAAGAAAAAGTGGAAGATCGCGTGGCTGTTGCAGAAGCTGCAGGCTTGAAGCCAATGGTGATGGATATTGAATCATATGCGGCACGCGCCGCAATTGACCGAATTACCGCGATGTTGCCAAAGGCTGGCCAAGGTCAAATAGTCGGATTATTCCAGATTGGGGCTCAGGTAACACATATTTCGGTATTGCTAGACGGGCAGCCAATTTATGAGCGTGAACAGCCTTTCGGTGGAAATCAGCTAACGCAAGATATCGTGCGTGCCTACGGTATGTCGTTTGATGAGGCCGATAACAAGAAAAAAGCTGGAGATTTGCCAGATGGTTACGATAACGATATCTTGAACCCATTTCTTGAGAATGCCGCATTAGAGGTAACTCGCGCCATTCAGTTCTTTTTCACGTCTACTCCCTATACTCGTGTCGATCAATTATTCCTTGCCGGGGGTTGCGCCATTATTCCTGGCTTGGCGGATATTGTCGCGAGCAGAACCAAGATATCGACTTCCGTCGTTAGTCCGTTTAAAGGAATGCAACTTGCTTCTGGCGTTCGTGAAAAGCAATTGCGGATAGAGGCGCCGGCTTACTTGGTGGCGTGTGGTTTGGCGATGCGGAGGTTCGGCTAATGATCAGAATTAACCTACTTCCTCATAGAGAAGAAAAACGAAAACAAAAAAGAAGCGCGTTTTATGCCTTGCTTACACTATCAGGTATTTTGGCCGGACTTGTAATTTTGGTGGTCGGTGGATTCATCGCAACTCAAATTTCAAGTCAGAACGAACGTAATAGTGTTATCGCGGCCGAGAATACTCGACTTGATGGCGAGATTAAGGAAATTGCTTCACTGCGCCAAGAAATTGACGCTTTGAAAGCTCGGCAGGAAGCTGTAGAAGATCTGCAAAGTGACCGTAACCAACCTGTTTATCTTATGGATGAATTGGTAAAGCAGACTCCTGAAGGAATCTATTTGAGAGCTTTCAAGCAGGAGGGGCAGCGCGTAGTAGTGCAAGGATATGCACAGTCAAATGAGCGAGTGTCTGAGCTGCTACGTAATTTAAGTAATAACTCCCCATGGCTTGAGCGTCCAGATTTGGTGGAAATTAAGTCAACCGGGTTAGGGCAAGGCAAGGACGCCAAAAAAGTCTTTGATTTTACTTTGACGGTCGGCATTAAACGACCTAGACAAAAAGATCCGAAAGATCCGAAAGATCCGAAGGATCCCGCGGTTGTAAGTGCTAACCCACCTAAATCCTGAGATAAGAGATTTAACATGGCAGAATTAAGAATGACTGGAAATTCGCTTGCAGGCCAATTTCAAGGGTTGAGTGGGCGGCATCCAGGTCAATGGCCAATTGCGCCACGTCTACTTTGCGCGGTTGGGGTGCTGATCGGGGTGTTGGCCGGTGGTTGGTACTTTTATTGGGCTGGGCAATTGGAGGAATTGGAACGGGGTGCCCAGGAAGAGTTAAAGCTTAAGGATGCGTACAAAGACAAAATTCAGAAGGCAGTTAATC
Source organism: Pseudomonadota bacterium (assembly GCA_040384645.1). Taxonomy (GTDB): domain Bacteria; phylum Pseudomonadota; class Gammaproteobacteria; order Burkholderiales; family Burkholderiaceae_D; genus JAZKIX01. Next base: position 13,406 of record JAZKIX010000083.1, read on the forward strand.
TCGAGGCTTTGCGGAAGCAAAAAGAGCAAGTTGGTCACTATGTGGCCTCGCTAGAAAAGCAGCTGCCGAGTAAATCTGAAATGGACGCGCTTCTCTCGGATATTAATCAAGCGGGACTGGGGCGTGGTCTCCAGTTCGAATTGTTCAAGCCTGGCCAAGTTGTTGTAAAAGACTACTACGCTGAGTTACCAATTAATGTCAAAGTTACTGGGAATTATCACGATGTAGGTGCTTTCACGAGCGATATCGCGAACTTGCCGCGCATCGTTACTCTGAACAATATGAGCCTTGTCGCCGGCAAGGACGGTGCGCTTACTTTGGATGCGATAGCAAAAACATTTCGATATCTTGATATTGAAGAGGTTGCTGCTCAACGTAAGGCCGCAGCAGACAAAAAGAAGGGGGCAAAATGACGAATTCTCGCATCGTATTTCATTCGTTGTTAATAGTGTCGGCGTTTAGTCTTGTGGGCTGTGGAGATAGTGGTGTAGGCGATGTTAAGCAATGGATGGAAGAGACAAAGCGTCAAACCAAGATATCAATTCCTAAATTGCCAGAGCCAAAAATATTCACCCCTTTTTTGTATGGTGGGAAAGCCGATGTCGATCCTTACAGCCCCAGCAAGCTTTTAATTGCGCTGGCAAAATCGAAGGCGCAATCTGGCACGGGAATACGTGCGCCGGATCAGGATCGTCGTCGTGAGCCGCTAGAAGGATATCCATTGGACTCGCTGAAAATGGTAGGCACTCTTGAAAAGCCGGGTTTGCAGTATGCATTACTCCAAGCAGACAAAACTTTGTTTCAGGCAAAAATCGGCAACTATGTCGGTCAAAATTTCGGAATTATCACTGGAGTTAGCGAAACGGCTGTAGAAGTTAAAGAAATAGTTCAGGACGCGTCTGGCGATTGGGTAGAGCGTAAAGCGACGTTAGAGTTGCAGGAGAAAAGCAAATGATAAGCCTAAAAATTCAACATAAAGATGCCAGAGCGATGATCTCTAAAACCTTGTGGCTAACGCCCAAAAAATGCCTATTAATCGCATTTTGTTTTATGACAAGCGTGGTATTTGCGCAGGAAAATGCTATTGAATCTATACAAGCGAATCAACAGGGATCAAACGTCATCGTCAGAATTAGATTGAAAAGTGACGTGGTGAAGGCGCCGATTGGTTTTTCAATTGCCAGTCCCGCACGAATAGCGCTTGACTTCTCAAACACAAACAATGCCACTGGTAAGTCTGTACAAGATATTAACCTGGGAGATGTCCGGAACGTCAATGTTGTTCAAGCAGGTGCGCGGTCACGAATTGTATTTAATCTACTGCGCAACCTGAATTACGCAACAGTTGTCGAGGGGCGTGATGTAATAGTAACGATTGATGGGTCAGGTGGGCCAGCGACGGCACTAAATTCTTCGGGTACATTGGCAGTAGCACCGTCTTCAAGCTTGCCAGGCAAACAAGCTTTGCGGGATATTGATTTTCGGCGCGGGGCAAATGGAGAAGGTAGGGTAATAGTCGACTTGCCGAGCAATCAGATAGGTATCGACGTTAAGCAGCAAGGTCAAACAATTGTTGTTGATTTTGCAAAAGCTAGTTTGCCAGACGTATTACGGCGTCGTTTGGATGTAATGGATTTCGGTACACCAGTGTCCGTTATTACGACCACGGCTCACGGTGATAACGTACGCATGGTAATTGAACCTAAAGGTATATGGGAACAAAGCGCTTATCAAAGCGACACACAATTGGTGATTGAGGTTAAGCCATTAAAAGAAGAAGCAAATAAACTTACCCAAGGAACTCAGGGATATCGTGGTGAAAAACTTTCCCTCAATTTCCAAAGTGTAGAGGTGCGGGCTTTGCTACAGGTAATAGCCGATTTCACTGGGCTGAATATTATTACAAGCGATACAGTAAGTGGAAATCTTACCTTGCGACTGAAAGATGTGCCATGGGATCAGGCGCTAGATATCGTAATGCAGGCAAAAGGCTTGGATATGAGAAAAAACGGATCTGTGATTTGGATCGCGCCGAAAGATGAATTGCTTACCAAAGAAAAGCTCGAATTAGAGCAGCGCTCTCAAATAGCAGAACTTGAGCCACTCAAAACCGAAACGTTTCAGTTAAATTATCAAAAAGCAGAGGCATTCAAGCAGGTATTTGGGGTTGATGGTGGTGCAGATAGCAAGAACCGTATTCTCTCCAAGCGGGGTGGTGCCGTAATTGATCCGCGAACAAATCAGTTGTTTGTAACTGACATACCTTCGAAACTGGAAGAAATAAGAAAGTTGGTTCAAAAGACTGACGTTCCGTCTAGACAAGTACTTATTGAAGCCCGTATTGTAGAAGCCAGCGACTCATTCGGAAGAACTTTGGGGGCCAAACTTGGATTTATTGATTTACGTGGTATACGAGGCGGAGATGCTGGTTATCAATTAAACGGCAATACGCGGGCAGCTTTGACAGGAACTTATCAGGGAGTCGGCGAGCAAACTACGCAAGCGAAGTTGACGGACGGTAGTTATTCACCGAATGGGCAATTCCTTAGTCTCCCGGCTGGGGGGCTAAATGGGTACAACGCGGGAAGCTTAGCGGTAAGTCTATTTTCCGCCGCAGCGAACAGGTTTTTAGATTTAGAGCTTTCAGCGCTAGAAGCTGATGGTAAGGGGAAAATTATTTCAAGTCCTAGGGTTGTTACTGCAGATCAAGTGCAAGCAGTTATAGAGCAAGGCGAGCAAATTCCGTATACGGTCGTAGATGCGAAAACAGGAGCTACTTCGATTAACTTCAAAGATGCGGTTCTGAAACTTGAAGTGACGCCTCAAATTACTCCAGATGGAAGTGTAATTTTGACTGTTGACGTTACAAAGGATAGTCGTGGTACTGCAACCCAACTTAACGGGAATGTTGCGATAAATAAAAAGCATGTTAAGACCAATGTGCAAGTTGAAAATGGCGGCACCGTCGTTTTAGGTGGAATATTTACCCAGCTAGAAACCGACTCTGTAACAAAAGTACCATTTTTGGGCGATATACCAATTTTGGGTAATCTTTTTAAGACAACTAGTAGATCAAGTGAAAAAACCGAATTATTGATATTTATTACGCCAAAGGTGGTAATAGATAAATTGGCGTCGCATTGATTATAAAAATTGATTTGATAGATTAAATAGATTTTCTGGAGTAAGAAATTATGAATACAATCGAAAAGCCCTTCAGTTTGAAGAATTTGTTAAACACAATAGTGATTTTCTCGCTGGGAATAATATTGTCAGCATGTGGCGGCGGCGGGGGATCTCCAGGTGCCAACGGACAACCTACGGCTGTGCCTAGCATAGCTTTCGGTTTTGTAAATGCCGCTGGCGTATCGACGCACCAGATGACTACTGCTGCCCCTTTGACGTTACGTGTGCTGGTTCGGGATAAAGACGAGAATCCAGTGCCCAACACCAAAGTGACGTTTACGACGAGCGATAGCCTTGCATTGATGACACCTAGTGTTGGGACAAGCCTTACAGATTCTAATGGCATAGCAAAGCTGGGAATTAGACCTTCAAGTTCAATCGTTAGTGGAGCAGGTACTGTTACTGCGAGTGCTTCCGTAAATGGGGTAGCTGTAACTGGATCTATTGATTTTTCTGTTGCCATCATATCCAGTCCTCCGGCTTCTTTGCGCTTTACGGGCGCAGATCCAACCACAAAATCTATAGTTATCAAGGGCTCAGGAGGACTTGGGCGTTCTGAAACTGCAACGTTGAAGTTTCAAGTTTTGGATGAAACGAGTAATCCTGTAGCAGGCCAAACAGTGGCCTTTAGCGTGGCAAGTGCTAAGCCAGTCACATTGAATAAGACATCTGCAGTAACTGATGGAAATGGCGAGGTATTGACAACGGTCAACTCCGGGACTGAAGCGACAACTTTTAGGGTAACCGCATCGTTGAGTAATGGCTTGTCTACCTTGTCCGACTCTATTTCTGTGACAACAGGAGTCCCAGTCCAAAAAGCAATTTCAATTAGTCGGGTAAAAGCCAATATCGAAGGATGGGAATATGACGATACCCCGACAACAGTTAACATATTGTTAGCAGATGTTTTTGGCAATCCCGTTGCGGATGGTACGCCAGTGTCATTTCAGACAAATATTGGTGCGGTTGGATCGTCAGATCAAGGATCGTGCAATACCCTAAATGGGAAATGCTCCGTTGCATTTAGAAGCCAATTGCCTCGCCAAGTGCCATCGACCAATCCGAATGATCCGTCGACAAGTTGCAACACGCCGACGACAGCGGAAAATACCACCATTCAACGTGTGGGGATGGCAACTATATGTGCTGAGGCTAGTGATGGCGCACTATCTGTGCACAATGAAACATACATTTTCTTGAGCGGAAGTTTTGTTCGATTTGCTAATATTGGGGGGAGTTTCAAAGCATTAGGATTATCGGGAGTGAATGTACTGGGTGGCCAGATGAATAAAACGGGATCAACGTCCTTCAATATTCAACTTAATGACCTTAATCACAACCCTATGCCCCAGGGCACGACAGTCGCATTGACAAATCTTCATTCAGTAAAGGCGCTAGGCGTGATTCCTTCTACCGTTCAGAATGTAAGTCCATACATTACATTTGATTCGGTAGATAAACATCGACTGGTGATTGGAGATCAGGGTTCCTGGCACAATGTAGCCATCGAAGCAGACGGAAAGTGTGAAGGGAAGAAAGGGTCTGAGTTTTCTCCTCCTAGAACACCAGCTGATGCTCTATTTTTCGCCCCTGAAGAGGGAACATTTTCAGTGGTGGTTACGACTCCGTTTGGTAATCAATCAGTGCTTAATTTCATGATTGTAATTGACTGCTCTTGATTAGCATTGGTATTAAGTGGGTCAGTTACTAAAAGAAAACCTTTTTCTTGTCGGCCTGATGGGGGCCGGCAAGACTACAGTAGGTCGTGCTTTAGCAAAACGTCTAAATAGACGTTTCATTGATTCCGATCATGAGATAGAGGTTCGTACAGGATCCTCTATCCCATTGATCTTTGAAATCGAGGGTGAGCTGAGTTTTCGACGACGCGAAGCAGAAGTAATTGCTGATCTAACCTCGTTGGACGGCGTGGTTCTCGCAACCGGCGGTGGCGCAGTATTAGATGCAGCAAACCGAAACTATCTCAAATCCCGTGGTACCGTAATATATCTGCGTGCCAGCGTGAGCAGTATTTTGCATCGGACGAGTCACGATAAAACTCGGCCCTTACTGCAGACCTCAGATCCTCGCAAAAAAATCGAAGAGCTATTTCGACAACGCGAACCATACTATTGTGAGATCGCGGACATCATTATTGAAACTGGACGACCAAACGTTCATGCGATGGTGCAGTCGATTTTGGATGAGTTGGAGAAATCTGCTATTTCATTGCAGCCAACTCAATCAAGCCTTCATTCTCTTTTAAAAACACGTAATTACGACAATATGAATCATATGCAGCAGAGCAAGGTAATTCAGCTCAATGTAGAACTGGGTGATCGTCGTTATCCGATATCAATAGGCCATTCTTTACTGTCGAATTCCAAACTTTTCGTGCCTCACATTGCAGGTAATCGAGCAGTGATTGTGACCAATACGATTGTTGCTCCACTGTATCTGGATCAGTTAAAGCAAACAATTTCCTCTCTCGGAAAAGAAGTCGTATCAGTAGTATTACCGGACGGCGAAGAGGAAAAAAACTGGCACAGCCTGATGCAGATTTTTGACGTGCTATTGAGTGAAAAATGCGACCGTAAGACAACGTTGATCGCCCTTGGCGGTGGCGTGATCGGAGACATGACTGGGTTCGCGGCTGCCAGTTATATGCGCGGCATACCATTTATTCAAGTGCCAACTACCTTGTTATCACAAGTTGATTCTTCCGTCGGTGGCAAGACCGGTATTAATCATCCGCTCGGCAAGAATATGATCGGTGCGTTTTATCAGCCGCAAGCCGTCATCGCTGATACTGAAACCTTGCAAACACTTCCAGTACGTGAATTATCCGCAGGCCTGGCTGAAGTGATCAAGCATGGCGCGATCATTGATGCGGCTTTTTTTAACTGGATAGAACTGAATATTGATAAGTTACTTATTAAAAACCCAGCTGCGCTAGCGTATGCAATACAACGTTCTTGTGAAATCAAAGCGGACGTTGTTCGGCAAGATGAACGCGAAGGCGGTCTGCGGGCAATACTCAATTTTGGCCATACTTTTGGTCATGCCATTGAAGCGGGAATGGGGTATGGTAATTGGCTTCACGGAGAAGCGGTTGGTTGCGGCATGGTGATGGCAGCAGAGTTATCGTACCGCATGGGGTTTATTGATTTTGTTACCAAGACTAGAATTGCCACATTGGTGGCTGCGGCTGGATTGCCGACACGTGCGCCTGACTTGGGCCGTGAGCGTTGGTTGGAGCTAATGCAAGTCGACAAAAAGAATGAGGGTGGCCAGATAAAATTCATTTTATTGAAGCCACTTGGGTCGACGCTAATAACAACGGTTCCAGAAGATTTATTGATTGAAACTATCCGAAGCAGTCTTCTATAACGTGAGTAATGAAGGGCACCTTGCGCCATATGCAGTATTTTCTTCGACTTCGCAAGGTCGCAAATTCTCAGAGCAAGCATCCGCATCGCGCACCGAGTTTCAGCGTGATCGTGATCGTATCATTCACTCAAGCGCTTTTCGCCGTCTTGAATACAAAACTCAAGTATTTGTAAATCACGAAGGTGATTTATTTCGTACGCGTTTAACTCATAGTCTTGAAGTAGCTCAGATTGGGCGCTCAATTGCACGCAACTTACGCCTAAATGAAGATTTGGTCGAGGCGATTTCGCTGGCGCATGATCTTGGCCACACGCCGTTTGGACATGCTGGGCAAGATGCTTTGAATACCTGCATGAAGAGTTACGGTGGTTTTGAGCATAATATGCAAAGCTTACGTGTCGTCGAATCGCTTGAGGAGCGCTATGGCGCGTTTGATGGCCTTAACTTGATGTTTGAAACGCGCGAAGGTATTCTTAAGCATTGTTCTTTAGCGAATGCAAAAAAAATCGGGCCGGTTGGGAAGCGATTTATCGACAAAAATCAGCCTTCACTGGAGGCGCAACTGGCGAATCTGGCGGATGAAATCGCCTATAACAATCACGATATTGACGACGGTTTGCGTTCAGGACTGTTGACTGAAAAACAGATGCTTGAGGTAGATTTTTATGCACGTCACCGAAATCTGGTGCGTGAAATCTATCCGGAAATTAGTAACCGCCGGGCGGTGCACGAGACGATAAGGCGAATGATTAACGCACTTATTGTCGACTTGACAGAAACTTCACAAATCAAAATTGGCTATTGCAGTCCAAAGAATGTCGACGACGTAAGAACTGCGGTGGGCATGATTGCATTTTCAGAAACTATGCAGAAAGATGCAAGCGAATTGAAGCAGTTTTTACGGCAGAATTTGTACCGTCACTACCTAGTGAATCGCATGACCAGCAAGGCGCGGCGAATCATTAGCGACCTGTTCAATACATTCATGGATGAGCCAGGATTGTTGCCCCCAGAATATCAAAGCAAGCAGTACGACGCTATGTCGCGGGCGCGACAAGTGTGTGACTATATTGCTGGAATGACCGACCGTTATGCCATGCGAGAATATCGCCGGATATTTTCGGTTGAAGAAATTTGACTATATATTTGTATTCAAATGACTACAATGCCTCTTCCATACAGGGTGGAGTATAAAATTTAGGCCTTTTAAATCGTGCGGGATTGGCATGGTATTGCCATATACTCCCTAAAAAACAGAGGGGCGCATGTAAGCGCCCCCAATTAAAACCAAAGTGCAAATTCCGTTACATCGCCTCTACCTCGGCATCGTCGGGCATTCGCTTGATTGCGTCGTGGCTATGATCCTGAACCTTGGTTTTATGCTTCATGACTTGTCGGTCGAGCTTGTCGATTAAGGTGTCAATTGCGGCATATAAGTCGTGTGCAATACTTTCTGCATAGAGCGACTTTCCGCTGAGCCGCAAATTAATTTCCGCTTTTTGTCGAATTTCCTTTTCACGAGCGTTATCAACAGTAAGGATGACAGCAATATCAATGACGTGATCGAAGTGACGCTTAATGCGCTCCAACTTACTTTGCATATATTCACGGATTGCGGGAGTTACTTCGAGGTGATGTCCACTGATGGTGAGATTCATACAGCACTCCTATGATGATGTTGCAGTTGGTTAGACGCGCAAACCTTGAGAAATATTCCAACACTGCAACTTAAAATTACAAGGACTTGCGTAGGCCAACAGGGGGGATTTTTAAAGCCTCTCGGTATTTTGCGACTGTACGTCGCGCTATAACCATACCCTGTTCACCCAGCATATCGGCAATTTTGCTATCAGAAAATGGGCTCTTCGGGTCTTCAGCTCCTATCAGTTGTTTGATCAGTGCACGTATTGCCGTTGAGGAAGCTTCCCCCCCCGCGTCAGTGGCTACATGACTACCAAAGAAATACTTCAACTCAAACATGCCATGCGGGGTCAGCATGTACTTCTG
>JAZKIX010000084.1:0-11707 GCA_040384645.1 Pseudomonadota bacterium
GCGCCGCTGGGCAAGCCCGACACGTCCACAGCGGTCAGGCGGTCCGTGGTCGAATTGTCGCCCAGCTGGCCGCGGTCGTTGAAGCCCCAGCACTTGACCCCGCCTGCTGACATCAATGCGCAGGAATGGTAACCACCGGTGGCAATGGCCGCCACACCGCTGGCCAACCCAGTCACGTCCACTGCGGTCGGCCGATCCATGGTCGAGTTGTCGCCTAGCTGGCCGTAGCCGCTGCCGCCCCAGCACTTGACCCCGCCTGCTGAAGTCACCGCGCAAGTATGTATGAGCCCCGCCGCAATCTTGCCTATCCCGCTCAATGGCAGACTGGCCAGCAGCACACACAGCGCCAGACACAAGCCCATTAACCACGCCAACACAGGACGGGTCGGTAAAAAATCGTGGGAAAGCAGGTAACGCTGCGCAGGGTTCAGGGATGTCATATTCATTGAATTTTTTTGAACTTGTGGTTGGATAGGCTCATTGGTTGCGCATGCTTTGCTGAAAATCGATGCGTCTATTGGATGCGCCTGTTTGATGATCCTGGAAATCTCAAGCAGCGCCACGCTTGCTGCGCGGCCAATTATTGCATGCAATTGCCTGTTAATTTGATAGAACAACAAAAAGTCGCGCCATCAATTCAACGTGGCGGATTTGGATTGCGGGCAGTGGCCGGACTGGTGCCTGGGCGGTGCTTGCACGCTCACTGCAATGGGAACGGGTGGGATGTCGGCATGCCCGGGGTGAGCTTATTGCGCCCGATATCGGCGCAATCCAACCACGCGCTCTACTGGAATAGGCTTTAAGCAGAAAGTACGAGTTGGGTCGACGCTGGCGTCGCAGTCACGGCTGCCGCCGCATCCAGCCGGAATACGCTGGCCAATTTGGCCAGGGTGGCGGCTTGATCTTGCAGCGATTCAGCGGCAGCGGCGGCTTGCTCGACCAGCGCCGCGTTTTGCTGTGTGACCTGATCCATTAGCACCACGGCGTCGTTCACTTGCGCGATGCCGGTGCTTTGTTCCTGGCTGGCGACGGTGATTTCGGCCATGATGTGAGTCACTTTGCGCACGCTCTCGACCACTTCATCCATGGTAGTGCCGGCATCGGACACCAGCCGCCCGCCGGTGGCGACTTTCTCGACCGAATCGCCGATCAGGCTTTTGATTTCTTTGGCGGCGCTGGCTGAGCGTTGCGCCAGGTTGCGCACTTCGGCCGCGACCACAGCGAAGCCGCGCCCTTGCTCACCGGCCCTGGCCGCTTCGACCGCGGCATTCAATGCCAAAATATTGGTTTGGAAGGCGATGCCGTCGATCACGCCGATGATGTCGACAATCTTTCTGGATGAATCGTTGATCGAACCCATGGTCGACACCACTTGTGCCACCACTGCGCCGCCGCGTTCAGCCACGCCTGATGCCGCGGCCGCCAGCTGATTGGCTTCGCGCGCGTTCTCGGCATTTTGCTTGACGGTGCTGGTCAATTGTTCCATGGCGGACGCGGTTTCTTCCAGCGAACCGGCTTGTTTTTCGGTGCGCGACGACAGGTCGAGATTGCCGGCCGCGATCTGGCTCGATGCGGTGGCAATGCTATCGGTGCCGATGCGGATTTGCCTGACGGTCGAGGCCAGGCTGACACGCATGGTTTCCAGCGCCGTGAGCAAACGACCCAATTCATCATGCGTGACCACATCGACTTGTTGTTTGCTCAGATCGCCCTGCGCTACCTGCTCCGCCAGCGACAGAGCGCGGGTGAGCGGGTGCGTGATACTGCGGGTCAGGTACCAGGCCAGCAAACTACCCACGACGAAGGCACCGATGCCGCCCAGCAGCAGTACCGTACTGCCGGATTGATAGTCGGCATCGACCGATTTTGCCGCCAGGTCGATGGATTTTTGATAGTAGGACAAGACGTTTTCGATGCTGAGGACATAGGCGTTGAGGGCGGGCACCATCTCGTCGTCCAGCATCTTTTTGACATCGGCTTCGTTGCCGCCTTCCTTCAATTTCAAGACGCTTTTGCGCTTCTCGACGTAGGTGGAGCGCTTGGCGCCGACTTCGGCGAAGAGTTGCTTTTCTTCGGCTGATTCGAGAGTGGCTTCCACCTTCTTTTGCACCTCTGAAATCAGCTTGCTTTGCTGATCCATTTGCGCTTGAAAATATTTTTGGCTGTCTGGATCAGTGCTTCTGACAAAGGCCAAGGCGCGCAGCGCATTCGATTTGGTGCCCAAGAGCCACTCGTGGGCGTGACGTTCCTTGACCAGCAAATTGCCCACCAAATGCTCTGCGGAGTTACCGATGCTGGCCAGGCGCATCATGCCGCTGGCACTCATCAAGGCGACTAGAAACAAGATCAAGCCAAAGCCGAGGCCGAGACGGGCACCAATTTTAAGATTTGATACACGCATGATGTCTCCGGTGATCAATGCTGCGGTCGGAATGCTGGGAAAACCAGTTATTGCAGTAATTGTGTTGGTTGTTATCGAGGCCGGGTTTGCCACATTTGCTTTGGTGGCAGCATCGCCATAAATTTACTATTCGTCGATTGTTGATAATAAAAGAATGTTTGGGTGCTGTCGCACATTATTTGGGCACGAGTTGACCGCATAGACCACAGGCGCCAAATTGATGCACACAAGGCAGACAATCCCATTTAATATCGCTGGCTCAATCAGGTTTCACGCGACTTGCGGATCGATGCCGTGTTGCTTGTCTACAATCATTTTTTTCAAAATCCATGTTCACACTTTCTCGTATCGAGCTCGCCACCGGCTGGCAATTGCGCGCGATGGACGCCGCACTGACGCCGCAGCAAAATTTTTCTGCCGTCGATGGCTGGCTAGCGGCCACCGTACCGGGCACGGTCTATCAAGACTTGCTGGCGCAGGGCCAGATTCCCGATCCTTGGCTAGAAATGAATGAATTACAAGTGCAATGGGTGGCCGAGCGCGACTGGCTTTACCGCACCCAATTCACGCTGGAGCAGGACGCGCTGGAGAAAAGGCAGGAACACGGGCAGGTTGACTTGTGTTTTGACGGCCTCGATACCTTTGCCACGGTCTGGCTCAATGGCGTGCAGATTCTGGTATCCGACAATATGTTCGTGCCGCTGCGCCAGCCTGTGAGGAATTTACTGATCGCCGGTAACAATACGCTGTGCATCGTGTTCGAATCGGCGTTGCGACGCGGCCGTGCAGTCGAAGCCGAACACGGCGGCAAGCGCCCTCTCTGGAACGGCGACAGCAGCCGCCTCTTTGTGCGCAAGGCGCAATATCACTATGGCTGGGACTGGGGTCCGGTATTGCTAACGGCAGGGCCGTGGAAACCGGTCGCTCTGCAGCATTATTCGGCACGGATTGACGAGGTAGATGCGGTGGTCGAAGTCGCGCCGGATCTGGCCAGCGCCAGCGTCCGGCTTCGCACGAAGGTGGTCGTGGCAGAACAGAAGCGCAGCGGATTGCAATTGCGGCAGCGCCTGCTTGATCCCGACGGCCGCGAAGTGGTGTGTGAGGCACAACCACTTACGACTGAAAATTCCTGTACATGGCAACTCGACCAGCCGCAACTCTGGTGGCCGGCCGGGCACGGTGCACAAGCGCTCTACACACTAGAAACCACGCTGCTGGCCGGCGATCTCAAGCTGCATAGCGAGTGCCGGAAAATCGGCCTGCGCCGCCTGCGCCTGATTCAGGAACCGGTGCAGGGCGAAGCTGGCAGCAGCTTCTATTTCGAGGTCAATCATCAAGCGCTGTTTATCGGCGGCGCCAACTGGATTCCTGACGATAACTTGCTCAACCGGATCACGCCGGCGCGCTATCGGCAGCGTGTGCAACAGGCAGTTGACGGCAATATGACGATGCTGCGGGTCTGGGCTGGTGGTATCTATGAAGACGAAGCGTTTTACGATGCCTGCGATGAACTCGGCGTTTTGGTGTGGCAGGATTTTCTGTTTGCTTGCGGCGTGTACCCGGCGCATCCGGCATTTTTAAACAGTGTCGAAGCCGAAGCGCGCGCCGCCATCCGGCGCCTGCGCCATCGCGCCAGCCTGGCAATCTGGTGCGGCAATAACGAAGATTATGCGATTGCCGAATCGGTTGGCCTGTACGGCCCCGACCAGCCGCGCGCCAAGTTCGAGGCGCTGGCGATTTACGAAGACTTGCTGCCGGCGCTGTGCCGCGAACTCGATCCTGGCCGTATCTATTGGCCGGGCAGCCCGTATTCGCCCACCGGTGAAGGCGCGCCATCGCTGCTGTCGTCCAACCAGAGCACCGGCGACCGCCATAGCTGGGAAGTGTGGCATGGCGCCATGCATCCGTATCAGCAATACAAGCAATTCGAAGGCCGTTTCGTCAGCGAATTCGGCATGCAATCGATGCCCTCGATGGCAGTCTTGCAGCAAGCCATTGCACTAGCCAATTTGACTTTGCAAAGCGCCGCACTGATCCATCACAACAAGGCGGGATCGAACAATGTGCCGGACGGACATCCGCGCTTGGTCAAATATCTGATCGACAATCTAGGTGAAGAATGGGGCGGCCCGTCGCCACGTGCAGGCAGTCTCGACCAGCATGTCTACGCTACCCAATTCATCCAGGCCGAAGCGATGCATTACGCCTACATGGATTTTCGGCGGCGCTGGCAAACGCCGGGCCGGCGTGCGCTGGGCGGTGCGCTAGTGTGGCAGCTCAATGATTGCTGGCCTGCTACCAGCTGGGCCGTCATCGATGTCAACGGTACGCCCAAGCCGGCGTATTTCAGCATCAAGCGCATGCTGGCGCCATTTGCCATCGGCCTATTGCAAGAGGCTGGCCAGCTCACAGCGTGGATCGTCAACGGTAGCAGCAGCGCTTGCGCGCTAGCGTTGCGGTTGCAGGTTTTTTCGCTCGATGGAAGTTTGCTGGATGAACACAGCGAGACCGTCAACGCCATGGAAAATTGCGTCACGCCGATCATGCTAGCGCCGCGTAACGAGCGCCAGCCGGTGATTGCCGCCGCCACTTTGTATCGGATGGACGGTGACCAGCCAGAACGCATCGCCGCCAACGTTGCCTGGCCAGAACCGTACAAGGATCACGTCTGGCCCGACCCACACATTCACATCGAACGTGTGTCGAGCGAACGCATCACGCTGACCGTCAGCCGTCCCACCAAAGGCATCTGGCTGCAGACCGAACACCCGGTGCGCTGGAGCGACAACTTCATCGACCTGATGCCGGGTGAGTCGCGCACGCTAGAGGCGCCGGGCTTGGGTGCGCAAGCCATCGATTGCCGTTATCTGGGCCACGCGGCGCATCCGGCGCCGTGGGCGGCTAAATAATACTGGCGGGTGTATTAAAAAAGACCCAATTAAAACGTGCGGGTGAGCGGTGGTTTATCGGCATACTCCCAGATATATCGCCGTTTTTCTGCTGGGTACCGGTGAGACTCCAAGAAATGCGTGGAGGGTCTCCTTCCCTGTCAAGGCGCTCAGCCAGAGGGGAAGGGAGAGAATATTTCGTTCGCAAGGATAGCAAAACACACGTATCCATCGCCTCGCCCTAGCGCTCCCCAATCACTTTCGATCCTAATAATATGGCTAGCTTCCGGCTCAAAAAGCGCGCCACAAATGCCGCCGCCTGATTGCCAAAACCTGGGATCAGGGTCGGTTTTTTGCCGAGATTATTTAAGATAGTCGTCACCAGCGGGGCGACTTCCACACCTTGTGCGCTGGTGCCGGCGACGCTGGCAAATTCGGTTTTTGTGCTGCCGGGGCAGACTGCCAGCACGTCGACCCCATGCTTTTTCAATTCAAACCATAAGCCTTCCGAGAACTGCAGGCAGTAGCTTTTGGCGGCGGAATAATTGGTCCAAAATGGCAGGGGCATGAAGGCTGAAGCGGAACAAATATTAATGATGCCGCCGCGTTTTTTTCGCACCATCAAGCGGCCGAAATAGTGTGCCAGCATCAGCGGGGCGCGGCAGTTGACGTGCAGCAGCGCAAGCTCATGTTCCAGGCTATGGTCGAGAAAAGCGCCGGTTAAGGCAAAGCCGGCATTGTTAACCAACAGGCCGATATCGCATTGTTGCGTCTGCGTTGCGATGACTTGTAAAAAATCAGGTGTGGATAGATCGGCCGCAATTACCATGACCTCAATCGCATGCTTGCTGCGCAATTGCTCAGCCAGTTGCTGCAAGCGTTCTTCGCGTCGTGCCACCAATATCAGGTTCATGCCGCGCGGCGCCAGTTGGCGGGCGAATTCGGCACCGATGCCTGACGAGGCACCTGTGATGAGCGCCCAAGAGCCATATTTTTGCTGGAATAACGGCATCTGTTTTGAAGCCATCTGTTTTGATGCCATTTTTCCTGCTTTCGTGACTTCGGGGATGGTAATAATAAAGGCTTACTGAAGGCAACCGGAAGCCCCGGCTGCCTTCCAACACAACTTAACCGCCGTGCATACTTTTCATCATGCTCACCAAATCCACCGCCTGAACGGCGCCGATGATCGCTGCGATGACGAGGATGAAGACGAGGCCAATCGATAATTTCTTTTTCATTTTCGTTCCAATTTATAGGTGAGTTACTGATGTGAGATGTAGGTGAGTTATATGTGAGCGAGGGTTTCGCGGATTGTCAGTTGCGATGCTTTCCATGCCGGGAAAGCGCTTGCGGCTAGAGCGCCGAGAACGATCAACAGTAGCCATATCGTCATGGCGCTGAAGGAGAGAAACAAGGGTAATGGCGAACGGAACGACAGGTTGCCAAGCAGTCGTCCGACGGCGCTCGATAAGGGAATTGACAACACAATAGCGATGCACCAGCTCATTAAGCCAATAAAAATGCCTTCGCCAATGACGTTGCGCAATACCATGCCCGATGTACCGCCGATGGTGCGCATGATGCCAAATTCGCGGGTGCGTTCCAGCACGTTGGTACCCATCGCTGACATCAGGCCGAGTGCGCCGACAACCGCCATCAAGATCGACATCGCAATGAGCGCAACGATCAGGATGTATACATGGCCGTCGAGCGCATCGTTTAAGCGAGTTTCGGAAATCTCGACCTTGGTCTGTATGCCGCCGCGCTCCAATGCTTGCGCGATGGCTTTGCCGGCAACGCTGATGGCGTCGGGATTGTGTACCTTGAGCGCGACCCGGATCGCGTTCGATTGTCCGGCTAACGCCGTGGCGTGGGCAAAGCCGGTGGGTGTGGTGTACGCAGCGGCGGGCGAGAGAATTTCGCGCGCGATGCCGACCACCTTGAAGACCGATGCCTGGCCTTCGACCCGCAACGAGATACTCTCACCCACCTTGGCATCGGGGAATAAGGCCAACGCCATGTGGTTTAGCACTACTGCCTCGGTATCGCCTGCGTCCAGCCAGCGTCCACTGAGCATCGTGAGCTGCGCCATCGCGCTCGCTGGCGGCACCGAGCGCAACGTAAAACTGCCATGTCCGCCGTCGGGATAAGTCCTGACAATCGCCAGTCCGTCGCTGCGGTTGGCGGCTGCGGGCAAGAGGTTCCACGATTCGACAGTGTTCACCCCTTGCACCGCGCCCACCAGCGACAGTAGTCGGTCTTGCTCGACCGGCTGGCGCAGGCGGATTTCCAGATCGTAGTGGCGGTCGGCGGCGGCATCGGCCAGATTCTGGTCCCACGCCGATTTAACATTGAGGCTGGTCAAAAACATCGCACCGGCAGCGGCCATCAAACCGAGCGTCAGTGCCAGCCGGCCACGACGGCGGAAGGTATTGCGGATCGCCAGGATCAGCGTGCGGTCGATGCCACGGATTTTGCCCAGCGCCTTATCAAAACGGCTGCTGCCAAATGCTT
Source organism: Pseudomonadota bacterium (assembly GCA_040384645.1). Taxonomy (GTDB): domain Bacteria; phylum Pseudomonadota; class Gammaproteobacteria; order Burkholderiales; family Burkholderiaceae_D; genus JAZKIX01. The sequence goes on from JAZKIX010000084.1 coordinate 7,807, forward strand.
GACGTCCCACGCCAAAATCGTTGATCGCCTGCCATACCGTGATGCGGGTCGCCTTGAAAATCGGTACTAAGGCAATCAGCAATGGCACTAGCATGCCGACCAATATCTGCGCGCCGATATTCCATGCCGGCACCGCTTTGCTTACCAAGGTAAAGTTAAGCAGTTCTGCAATTACACCGGCAAAAGCCCGACCTGCCGCCAGACCGAGCGGCAAACCCAGCAGCAACGCAATGGCAGCCATGCCTGCCACCAGCAAGAGATAAATATTAGCGATCTGCCAAGAGCGGGCGCCGATGGCCTTCATCACACCGATCTGGCGCGCTTGCTGCGCCAGCATGCCACCGATCATGGTGGCGGTCAGTACCGCGCTCAGGACTAGGGCCATGCCGCTGAAGATCAAGAACATCACCAGAATTGCCGTCATTTGGGTTTGATGCGGATGGCGTCCCGGCGGTGGCACCTGGATCTCATCGACCACAATGCCGCGCTGTTTCAGCCACAGCGCGAGATCGGCAACGGTGCGTTCGATCCCCGGCAAATTGAAGTTGGGATCGCTGACGCTGATCTTTAGCAGGTGCGGCATCGCATCGCCGCCCAGCATGACCAAGGTTGCCGGCGTGATGTAGCCATATACGGTTTGCTCTTGCCAAGCTGGCGCCAGGCCGGGATCGTGGACTAGCCCCGCGATAACGATGGCTTGTTTGCTGGCATTGCCCGCTTGTACTTGCAGGGTTGCGCCAACCTTGGCATGGACCAGCGGCAGCGCAGTGCGTTCCAGCAAAACGGTGCCGGTGGGCGGCGGCCAAGCGCCTGATTCTGGCGTAAAGGTATTTAAGCGCATCGCATTGAAATCTTGCACCACAAACAGCAGCATCGGGATCGATTCGCCCGGCTTCACCTCGACACGGGCCAGCACGGCAGAGCTGGCCTCGGCCTCGGCAATGCCGGGCTGGCGGCGCACCTCGCGCAGCAGTGCATCGTCGATCCGGTCCAGTTCCAGCAGGGCGCTGGCTGGATTTGTGCCCAGATAATTGCGGCTGATTTCGCGTGTCAGGATGGTGTAGGAGGTCAGGATGGTGGCGATGGCAAAGATGCCCAGCGCCAGCGCCGCCACCATCATGGCAAGCCGTCCCTGCGTGCTGCGCAGATCGCCGATCAGCTTGTTCCAGCGCGGGCTCAGTTTCATGGCGCTTCCTCAGTTTCGCCCACGATGACACCATCGGCCAGCGTAATGATGCGGGTGAAGTTACGGCTCAGGTCGCGCTCGTGGGTCACCATCACCACCGTTTTGCCTTCGCCCGCCAAGGTGGCAAATAATTGCATCACCGCGTCCGAGGTGGCGGAATCGAGATTGCCGGTCGGCTCGTCCGCCACCAGGATCGGCGGATCGTTGGCCAGCGCACGGGCGATGGCGGCGCGTTGTTGCTGGCCACCGGACATATCAGCCGGCAGTTTGTCGGCTTGCTCGGCAATACCTAATTTTTCCAGCAGCGCCAGCGCCCGCGGCCTGCGTTCGGCGGGGCGATAGGTATTGCAAAAATCCATTGGCAGCATCACGTTTTCTGCCACGCTCAAGGTTGGCAATAGTTGGAAGAATTGAAAGATGACGCCGACGTTCTTGCCGCGCCAGATCGCCAGTTGCTCTTGACTGAGCGCATGGATCGCCTGGCCCTCCACCACGATCTGGCCTGAGGAGGGCGAATCGATTCCGGTCAGCACATTGATCAGGGTCGATTTACCACTGCCCGATTTGCCGACCACGGCGATGAACTCGCCTTGCTGCACCGTCAGACTGATGTCGCGCAAAGCGTCGAAGGCGCCTGAGGCAGTGACGTAACGTTTAGATACTTGCGACAGTGCGATTAAGGATGTGGATAATTGCGCTGCATCGGCCTGCGCCAGGACTTGCTCGGATTCAATGCGCATCGCTGCCCCCCGTTGGTGTTGTGTTTTTACTGGTTTTATCGTCGACGCGGCTCCACATATGGGTTTTCCCGATCAGCGAAACGCCGATATACGGGCGTACCCAAAGCCGGCCAGAGGGTTCAAGCCGCATCAGACATTCGTATGATTTCCCATCGGCGATATTGACCATACGGCCTTGCCATTGGCCGTCGCTGGCCGGCTTGAAATCACGCAATAATTGCCAGCCCACCATGGCTTGCACTTCTTTGTCAGTGCTCTTTGGCTCCAGCGGGCGCACGATGGTGCCGCACACCGCGTTCAGGCACGGCGCGATTTGCATCACATGCTTGCCGCCATCCATGACCCATTCCCCCTCCATTGCCGACACGGCTGGTTTGTCTGGCTTGACCTCGGCCAAGACCACATTGGTCGAAGATAGTGCGACCGTGATGACGGTCGCAAACCATGCTGTGCGAGGTCGAATTTTGTTTGATTTCACGCTTGTTTTCATGTAATACTCCCTTTTATTCGAACACTTGTTTGATAAAGAACTTGATGTTCGATATTAGAGTGCCGCTGCTGATGCGGTCAACGTACAGGGCAAACGTATCCGTTTGATTCCGTACAAAACGGACGATCTGTTCGACCAAAGGAGCCTTGCATGAAACCAGAGTCGCAGTCAGAAACCCGGATTGATCCACGGGTGCGCCGTACCCGGCAACGCTTGCATGAATCGTTGCTGCACCTGGCGGTGGAACGTGGCTACGATGCCGTGACGGTGCAGGATGTCTTAAACCATTCGGAAACCGCACGCTCGACCTTTTATGCGCACTTCCGCGACAAAGACGATCTGTTTTTCAGTGGATTTGGGGACAGTAGCCCGCCGTTGTTTGAAGCACTTTTCGAGGCCGATGTCAACGCCAATCCATTTGCCAATTTCACGCAGGCCCTGTTTGATCATGTTTACCAAAACCGGGCCTTGGCAACGGCTTTTTTTGGCTCCAGCGTGGCGCCGCTGATCATGGGACATTTGCGCAATCTGATCGTGGTCGAAGCCAGAAAATTGCTGGCCGGACAGGGACCAGCGCGTAATCTGGCGGCGCCCGATGAGTTGCGGGTGCAGTTCGTCGCCGGCGCATCATTTAGCTTGATGACGTGGTGGATTGATCATGATTTCCCGTATTCGGTGCAGGAAATGAGCGAGGCCTGCCAACAATTTATTACCGCCGGGGTGGGACGGGAGCTTGCGCCAGAATTTGATTTAACGAGCTGATGAAGGCGATTTAAGAGATTTTTTGCTTGAATAATACTGGCAGGTGTATTTTTGAAAGCCCAATCAAATCGAGCGGGTACGGCATTGTTTTGGCATATACCCCCGTATTTTTGTGTAAAACATGCACTCAGGCCACGATCTGGTAGCCATCAAAAAGCGTAAAGTATTCTTAAAAATATGAATATATCGCTACATTATTTGTAGGGAATGTTTCAAATATGTAAAATGCGCAGCATGACGCAAGAAAACACCCCTTGGCTGCTCTTGGTACTCAGTCTGCCGACGCAAAGCGCCACCGCGCGCATGCGGATCTGGCGCGCACTCAAAGCGCTTGGCTGCGGCGCGTTGCGTGACGGCGCTTATCTATTGCCTGACAAGCCCAACTGCCGACAGCATTTCAATGACTTGCTCGATGAAACGCTGCGCGAGGGCGGTAGCGCCTGGTTGCTCACTGTCCATGCCCAATCCGGCGCAGAAAGTGATGCTTTCCGACTGTTGTTCGCCCGCGAAGACGACTATGTGCAATTGGTGCAATCGCTGACTGCGGCACGGACAATATTGGCCGGATTGACTGCACAAGAGATCACACGCGCCATGCGAAAAATGCGCCGCGACTATGAGGCGCTGCGCAATATCGATTACTACCCGAACGATGCCAGTGCGCAAGCCGAGGCGGCGTGGATGGATTTCATCGACGCCGCGGAAACCTGCTTGTCGCCCGGC
>JAZKIX010000084.1:11717-23167 GCA_040384645.1 Pseudomonadota bacterium
CGAGCCGCAAGCCATCGAGTCGCCGATTCTGCAACGGGACATCGCCGCCTATCAGGCCCGCACTTGGGCCACACGGCGCCATCTGTGGGTGGATCGGGTCGCCAGTGCCTGGCTGATCCAGCGTTTCATCGACCGTCAAGCCAGTTTTCTATGGCTGGCCGCGCCAGAAGATTGCCCGCCTGATGCGCTGGGCTTCGATTTCGATGCGGCCGCTTTCACCCATATCGGGCAGCGCGTGACTTTCGAGGTCTTGCTGGCCAGCTTTGCGCTGGAACATGACCGCGGCTTGATGCGGCTGGGCGCCATGATTCATGTGCTCGATATCGGGAGCGGCTTCGTGCCCGAGGCTAGCGGCTTCGAAGCGATCCTGGCCGGCACCCGTCAGCGCTGCGCCGACGACGACCAATTGCTGGCGGAAATCGGCGTCGTGCTCGATTCGCTGTATCGCCATTTTTCCAATGACCCCATTGCTACACAGAGGACAGATGCATGACACTTATTGAACAACCTGTCGCCAAGGCCGGCGATACGCCCAGCTATACCTTGTGGCAAATGATCCTTTACATGCTGCGTCTGGGGACGCTGGGCTTTGGCGGGCCGGTGGCGCTGGTGGGTTATATGCACCGCGACCTGGTCGAGGAGCGCCACTGGATTACCGAAGAAGATTACAAGGAAGGTATGGCGCTGGCCCAACTCGCGCCCGGGCCGATGGCGGCGCAACTGGGCATTTATATGGGCTATATCCATTACCGCATCGTCGGCGCCACGTTGGCTGGCATCGCTTTTGTGCTGCCCTCGTTTTTGATGGTGCTCGCATTGGGCTGGGCCTATACGCGCTTTGGCGGCCTGTCCTGGATGCAAGCTGTCTTTTACGGCGTCGGTGCAGCGGTAATCGGCATCATCACCATGAGCGCCAAGAAGCTGACGCAAAAAAGCGTGGGCAAGGACAAGCTGCTGTGGGCGATTTACCTGCTGCTGGCTTCGGTGACCGTGATCACCGAGTCTGAGATCGCCTGGTTATTCATTGCTGCGGGCGTCTTGGTATGGTTCCTGCGCGCACCACCGAAATGGCTGGGCAAGGGCAATCTGCAAGCCACCGCCTTGACCCAGATCCCGATGGCCAGCGGCCTGTTTGGCACGCTCGATGTGTCGCTCTTGACGCAGATCGGCTTGTTTTTCACCAAGGCCGGCGCCTTCGTATTCGGCTCGGGCCTGGCGATCGTGCCTTTTCTTTACGGCGGGGTAGTCACCGAATATCACTGGCTCAATGACAAGCAATTCGTGGATGCGGTGGCGGTGGCCATGATCACGCCCGGCCCGGTGGTGATCACGGTCGGCTTCATCGGTTATCTGATTGCCGGCCTGCCGGGTGCCTGCGTTGCAGCGCTGGCCACCTTTATCCCGTGTTACCTGTTTACCGTCATTCCGGCGCCGTATTTCAAGAAATACGGTAAGTTGCCGGGTGTGGTGGCTTTCGTCGACGGCATCACGGCAGCGGCAATCGGTGCCATCACCGGTTCGGTGATCGTGATCGCCCGGCGCTCGATTATCGACATCCCGACCGGATTGATTGCCGTGACCACCATCGTGTTGTTGTGGAAATTCAAGAAGTTGCAGGAGCCGGTGGTGGTCGCAGCTGCGGCATTGCTGGGCTTACTGATTTACCCGCTGATTCACTAAAATAAGCGTCCGTTGAATCGACCGTTCAAAATACTTTGATGTCAGCGTGCGGCAGGCAATCGTAAAGTTATAACGATGAGCAAGCTATTCAAACAAACATTTGCATTCCAGCTGTTCGCTGTTTTCATGGCGAATATGGCCGCAGCGAGTTTCAATTTGAATTGGCTTGCCCAGAAGATCGAATATAGTCACGCCAGTGCGCATTCTGATCACGACGGGCGCGGCGATGCTACATACAATGCCGGCGAGGGCGAAGTGCCCAGCGCGGCAGAACATCAACTATTGCATGCAGCCAGCTAAATATTAGGCCTTATGAAGAGATACTTTATTTTTTTGACGTCGGTCGTAATTGCAGCCGTTTCCATCATGGGATGCAGTGCTGTCTATAAGGGGCCACTATCGGATCATTTTGATGGGGATCGGTTCTATCACCATGAAAAGGATTACACCTCTGGAGAGCTGCTTAAATGGATGGCAACTATGAATCCGGCCAAATGGCCCGAGTGGATTGAGGATGCGCGACACCCCATTCCACCCGCACGCGTAACCAGTGCGGGGCTGAGGGTGACACATATCAATCATGCCACCATGTTGATTCAGGTCGATGGAATGAACATTCTGACGGATCCCATTTGGTCTGAAAGGAGCAGCATGGTGTCATGGGCAGGCCCGAAGCGGGTGCGCGCAGCGGGCGTTGCGCTTGCTGAGCTTCCCCCCATTGACATTATTTTGATCAGCCATAATCACTATGACCATCTTGATTTACCTACCTTGAAAGCCATCACAAAAAACCATAATCCCAAAATATTCGTTGGTCTGGGCGTCGGTTCTTTACTGGCAGATAATCAAATCCTCAATGTGACTGAAATGGATTGGTGGCAAGAAGCAATCTTGGATCAACGGGGCGGCAAAGTTGTTTTTGTGCCTGCGCGACATAATTCAGGTAGGGGTGTGCTGGATAAAAATAAAACACTGTGGGGTGGGTTTGTTATTGAGTCATCAGTAGGCAATATTTACTTCGCGGGGGATACCGGTTATGGCGAATTTTTATCAAAAATAAAAGCGAAGTATGACTCTTTCGTATTAGCCATGCTCTTTATTGGTCACTATGAGCCGCGTTGGATGATGGAGTCGCATCACATGAACCCAGATGACGCGGTTAAGTTGCATCAGTATTTAAATGTCAAAACCAGCATAGGCATGCATTTTGCGACCTTTGGTGGGCACAATGACGAAAAGGTTGATGCTCATGAAAAAGACTTGGCTGTTGCTTTAGATAAATATCAAGTTCCTAAATCTGACTTTCTAGTGCTCGGTTTTGGCGCGGGTAAGGCGATTCCATAGTGACAAAGCCAATTGCGGATCGGTTTTTATGGCTAGACTCCCCCAAGAATCACTAAAAGCAAGACTTAAACCGTGAATTTGAGCAAGCTATCCAAACAAACTTTTGCCTTCGCGCTATTCGCTATTTTCATGGCGAACATGGCTGCATGGAGTTTCAACTCGAACTGGCTTGCCCATGAGATCGAACATAGCCACGCCAGCGCGCATGTCGAGCTGGCGTTCGAACCTAGCGATCACGACGGGCACGGCGATACCTACCCTGCCGGCGAGGACAAAGCGCCTGGTGCGGTAGAGCATCAACTGTTGCACGCCGCCGATCATCCCCAGCTTTTTCCTGGGATCGCTTTTGACCACATCCCTTCACCAATGCCCGACATAGTGCTGTCCCACGTCATCTCCCGCACACTCCCCTTGGCGATGCAAGATCCGCCGTTCCGTCCGCCTCGTACCATTTCTTTCCTCGGCTAATCGCCTGCATTGCAAGGGCATCTTGCCGCTTGCATTTTTGGCCTTCTTCACGCTGCTATCGCTTTGATGGCGTGCGTGCATTGCCTTAGCATCGTGCTTTAAAGTGGCGTGGCTTAACGCCGAGCGCCGGAACAGGTGGAGCAAATATTAAAAACATTGGATGCCGCCGGTATGCGGCGGCTCGCATTCGCATCAAACATAGGAGAAATAATGGGATGTACAGGATTTGAAAAGAAGGCAATGCGCGCGCATCCGTGCTGGTCTGCTCTGATCGGCGTGGTCTTGCTGATGCTGCTCGGCAGCGCGCAGGCGCACGGCGTTTCGGCCACCGACCAGGGATTTTTAATGACCAGCAAGGGTGTGCATTTGATCCCTTATCTGTATCTCGGTGCCAAGCACATGGTTACCGGCTACGATCATTTGCTGTTTTTATTTGGCGTCATTTTCTTTCTGTACCGGATGAAAGATATCGGCATCTACGTCACCTTGTTTGCCGCCGGCCACAGCACCACGTTATTGCTGGGCGTACTCAATGGCTGGCAACTCAATCCGTATTTTGTCGACGCCATCATCGGCTTGTCGATCGTGTACCGGGCCTTTGATAATTTGGGCGGTTTTAAAAAATTCCTCGGTGTGCAGCCCAACAAGAAAGCGGCAGTCTTAATTTTTGGCTTCTTTCATGGACTGGGTCTGGCCACCAAGCTGCAAGACTTTTCGCTCTCAGCCGATGGCCTGATCCCGAACATGATCGCATTCAATGTCGGTGTTGAAATCGGTCAACTGCTGGCGCTGGGCATGATCCTGATCGCGATGCGCTACTGGCGCTCCACCGCCAGTTTCGCGCGCCATGCTGTTACCGGCAATATTGCCCTGATGACGGCCGGCTTCGTGCTGGCAGGTTTCCAATTCACCGGCTTTCTCATTAAATAGGATCTCATCCATGCATACCCCAACCCTCGACGGTGCCAGCACCGCGTCAAAAAGCGACCTGATGCGCGGTATCGGCATTGCCGCCGTCCTCGCCAGCATCATCCTGATGGTGGCAGTTCTGCCGGCCGAATATGGCATTGATCCGACCGGCATCGGCCAGGCGCTGGGCCTGAAAAATTTGTCGGGCAGTCCGGCACCGGCTGTCAACACTGGCAAGATCATGCCAGTTGCCGATGCCGCGCCGGCAAGCACTGGCACCATCGCATCGAAACAAACCGTTCCATACCGCACCGATACCCGTGAAGTGGTGCTGCAAGCCGGTCAGGGCCTGGAAGTGAAAACGCTGCTGGCCAAGGGCGCCACCCTGATTTACTCCTGGAAAACCAGCGATGGCGCCAAGATCGATCACGACTTCCATGGCGAACCGGTCAACGCCCAGAACAATGAATTTGAAAGCTATATCGAAGACAAGGGCATCAGTCAATCGCAAGGATCGGTGATCGCACCCTTTACCGGCACCCACGGCTGGTACTGGTATAACCCGAGCAAAAGTGCGGTGACCGTCATGTTGCAGGCGTCTGGCTTCTATACCGAAATGATCAACAAATGACGGAGCTCAGGCGTCTTGCAATGAAATCCACCGTCGCGGTAAGGCTAAGCCATGCATAAGGGCGTGATCTATGCTTTGCTGGCCGCCGCCCTGTTTGGCGCCAGTACGCCGTTTGCCAAAACGCTGGTGGGTCAGGTAACGCCGGTGATGCTGGCAGGTTTGCTGTATCTGGGCAGCGGGTTGGGCTTATTGCTCTGGTTCTTGGTCCGGCAATGGCGGTCGCGGCACGATCAAAATGGTCCCACCCGCCTGCGTTTGCATGACATGCCCTGGCTGGGAGGCGCGATCGTCGCCGGCGGCATCATGGGGCCGGTTTTGCTGATGTTTGGCTTGAGTCTGACACCAGCCTCGACTGCCTCGCTCTTGCTCAATATGGAAGGCGTGCTGACCGCCATGCTGGCGTGGTTTGTGTTCAAGGAAAATTTTGACCGGCGCATCTTTATCGGAATGCTGTTGATTGTGTTTGCCGGTGTCTTGCTGTCGTGGGAACAAATGCCGGAGCTGGCCATGCCCTGGGGCGCGCTGGCGATTGCCGGCGCCTGTCTGTGCTGGGCCATCGATAACAATCTGACGCGCAAGGTAGCGGCCAGCGACGCGCTACAGATCGCCGGTGTCAAGGGGCTGGTAGCGGGCAGCGTCAATCTGGCGATTGCGCTGGCATTGGGCGCTTCCTTACCAGTAGCAGGGACAATATTGGCGGCTGGCGTGATCGGCTTTTGTGGCTATGGCCTCAGTCTGGTGCTATTCGTGCTGGCGCTACGCCATCTCGGCACCGCCAGGACCGGCGCCTATTTTTCAGCGGCGCCTTTTGCCGGCGCAGTGATTGCCTTTTTCATGCTGGGCGATGTCCCCGGCACGCTGTTCTGGTTTGCCGCCGCGCTGATGGGTATCGGCATCTGGCTGCATCTGACTGAATCGCACGGCCACTTGCATGTCCATGAGTCGCTTGCCCATGGCCACCTGCACAGTCACGATGCCCATCACCGGCATGCGCATGATTTCGCATGGGACGGCAAGGAACCCCACAGCCATCCGCATGAGCATGTGCCCTTAACGCATACGCATCCGCATTTTCCGGACATTCATCATCGACACCGGCATTGATTTAAGAATGAACGATCCGCATGGCCGTTGTTGCGGCTGTGTTGACGTGGAAATATGGGCTATTAATATGGGCTATTGCGGCGACGCCCACATAGAGTCGCTGCACGAATGGAGAATAGTATGAAAAAAAGTGCTTTATGTATTGCGATGGTGTTGGCAGTGGCCGGCGCAGGTTCTGCCTGGGCGCATGGTGCGCGCGCGCAGTTTGGCGGCGTTGTGAAGGCAGCCGGCAATCTGCAATTCGAGCTGGTCAACAAGAACGGTGCTGCCGTCATTTATGTGGCGGGCAATCATGGCGAGAAGTTTTCTACCGCTGGCATGAGTGGCACATTGACGGTAGAAAATGGCACGCTCAAGACCGAGGTACCGCTCGCACCCGCTAGTGAAAGCTCCCTCGAAACCAAGGGTGACGCCAAATTGGTGAGCGGGGCAAAAGTAACTGCAGCGCTCATATTTGCTGACAAACAGGCGGTGACCGTGAGTTTTATCGCTAAATAAGCGACGTCGGGGTAGTGGCGCGGTACGGGTCCGATGCAGCGCCATAGCCCGTTGTTGTCATTTCGTGCAATTTGCGCCGGCTGCGGTGCCTCAACATCGACTGCAGGGCGTCAATCTGAACACGATAAGAGCAATTTAAAGGGTTTTTACCAAAAATAATACTGGCTGATGTATTTAAAAATGCCCAATGAATACGTGCGGGTATGGCATGGTTTTTCAATATACCCCTCAGTATTTGTATCAAGATACGTTAAAGGCGCAAAGATGGCCAGCGGCGCCGCAACCGTCCTACGCCACAATCAATTGATCGCGTCCGGCCGCCTTGGCTTGATACAAGGCGTGGTCGGCGCGTTCGATGGTTTGATCCATCGCTTCGCCTGGACGGTAGGCTGTAATGCCGGCCGAAAAGGCGATCCGCAAATCTGGCACCGAGTTGCTGATCTGGCAGCCAACCAGGGCCGCGCGCAGCCGTTCGATGCCGATGGCTGGTGCGCCGGGCGGTACTTCCGGCATCAGCAGCAGGAATTCTTCGCCACCCCAACGCGCGATCACATCGGTTTCGCGCAATACCCGGCGCGCTTCGGCCGAAAAGCCGCGCAGGGTTTCATCGCCCACGCCATGTCCGTAGGTATCGTTGATACGTTTGAATTGGTCGAGGTCGAGTAGCGCGACCGAGAACGCCACCATGCTGCGTTTGCTCATGGCGGCGTGTTCGGCCAGCACCTGTTGCATTTGACGGCGGTTGATCAAACTGGTCAGCTCGTCCCGCGTCGCCAGCTCGCCGATGCGCGCCAGCGCTGCGCTGAGGTCGGCTTTTTGCTGCTTCAGGCGATGCCGCATCAAGTCCAGTTGTGCCGCCAGGACTGCGATGGTTGGCACGATGGTGGCGACAAAGACAAAATAAACCCATTCCACCTTGGCCGGATAATGCAGCGGATCGTCCCAGCTCTCGAACAGCATGACCGCGCCCATCAGGCACACCGCGTAGGTGCTGGCGATGCGGGTGCGGCGCCGGTTCATGTTGTATACGCCAAACACCAGCACCAGCGCCACCAGCATCAGCGTGCCGCCATGTACTTCATTGGTGATGGCGTAGGCGCCGGCGACCCAGGTCAGTGCCGCCAGGATTTGCGGCAGGGTCAGGGCAGGTTCGGAAAAACGCTGGTTGAAGCCACTGCGCAACGCGATGTAGAAACTGATATTCGATATCAACATGCCCGCCGTCAAGAGCCGCCCTTCCAGCGGGTCCATGATGCCGAGCGCAGTCAGGTAGGCAATGAGCGCGATGCAAACCACAAATACCAGCGACGCCAGCAAGGAGCGCGTTATCCGCATGCGCTGTTGCCGGTCTGTGCCAAGCAACAATGTCACTAGCCAGCCGCCACGCATTGCCGTCGCGGAGGCAGCGTCAGCGGGTGGCGCCGGATCCACCTGTTGCGGATCGGCAGCGTCGGTTTCGGCACCGGAGTGCAAGGGGGGATAAGCCATAAGAGGGCGTGATCGGTATCGGCCTGTTCCAGCAAGAATAGTGATCGTTGGGCAGGGCGGATGCAATTTCAGCCTGCGCCGACACTGAAGTCCTGCAAGCATAACAAGAGACGCCCTGACTGCAGCAAAAAATCTTGCTAGAAAGTGATGCAAAGAAGTTTGACGCCAAGTGTCTGGACGCTTATGTTATACCTCGGCACTCGCGTGGTTTTTCTTGTGCAACTCTGCTGTTTGATCCCAGCCTTATGACACTTTTTAATTATTCTGCCGTCACCAAACAATTGCTGATCCTTGCTAAATGGCTGGCGCTAGCGAGCCTGGTGGGGCTCCTGGCCGGCGCCGCTTCTGCCCTGTTTCTGTTTTCACTCGATTGGGTCACGCACTGGCGCGAGGCGTATGGCGCGATCATCTGGCTGTTGCCGCTGGCTGGGTTTGCGGTGGGCTGGATTTATCTCAAGTTCGGCAGCGGGGTCGAGGCCGGCAACAATCTCTTGATCGATGAAATCCACGACCCGCAACAGGTGGTGCCGCTGCGGATGGCGCCGCTGGTCTTGGGCGGCACGCTGGTGTCGCACTTGTTCGGCGCCTCGGTCGGACGCGAAGGCACGGCCGTCCAGATGGGTGGCGCGCTGGCCGACCAGTTGACCCACATATGCCGCCTGCGTCCGGCCGACCGCCGCGTGTTGTTAATGGCTGGCATCGCGGCCGGTTTTGCCTCGGTATTTGGCACACCGCTGGCCGGCGCCCTGTTCGCGCTGGAAGTGCTGGCCATCGGCCGCCTGCGCAGCGATGCGATTTTCCCCTGCATCATCGCCGCCGTGGTGGCCGACCGTTTTGGCCTGTGGCTGGGCGTGCAGCACACCCATTATGCGATTGCCGCCATCCCACCCATCGCGCTCTGGGGCATCTGCGCCACCTTGCTGGCCGGCGTCATATTCGGCTTGGTCGGAATGCTATTTGCCAACGCCACTCACGCGTTATCGAGCTGGGTCAAATCGAGGATTGCCTATGCGCCCTGGCGCCCCTTCCTGGGCGGTATCGTGGTCGCGCTGGCGGTATGGGCGCTGGGCAGCCAGCGCTATATCGGGCTGGGAATTCCGACCATACTGGAAGCCTTCCAGCAACCGCCAAGATGGCATTTACCATCGCCTCGCTCGGCAGCGGTTTCAAAGGCGGCGAAGTGACGCCCCTGTTCTATATCGGTGCCACTTTAGGCAATGCGCTGGCACCGGTGTTGCAATTGCCGTTTCCCCTATTGGCCGGGCTGGGCTTTGTCGCGGTATTCGCCGGCGCATCTAATACGCCGATTGCCTCGACCGTGATGGCAGTCGAACTGTTCGGCGCCGAGATCGGCCCCTACGCCGCCATCGCTTGCGTCATGGCGTATGCCTGTTCCGGCCACGTTGGGATTTATCGCGCGCAACGTGGCAGCAATACCAAGCATCGTCTGCTGCCTGGAGGGAAATCGCTGGCTGAACTGCTGGCCATGCGGCGTATGCGGAATAAAGTAGCTGTGTCAAAAGTGCCGGCAGCGAGTGCGAATGTCGATCAGGAATGAATGTGCTGCGCCGCTGGCGTTAATTTACTTCATACGCCCAAAGAAAAACGGCCATGTCGATGCAGACATGGCCGTTTTTTTACGCCGCTTTGATCCGCTGCGAATATCCTATCTCTAGCGATCGCGCGGAGTTCTCTTCCCTTTTAAAACGATCAATCAAGCAACAACAATTGCATCATCGGCACCAGAGTCTTGCTGCGTGTCGGCACGACAGGCAAGGCAGTTGCGGTAGCGCCGCTGCCGATGCTGTTATTGGCAACCATGCTGCAGCTATACGCGACGCCGCCTTGCAAGCCGGTCACCACAATTGGTGACGAGCTGCCGCTGGCGCTGCGAGTGGGCTTGCCGCTGGCGGCGCAGGCCACGGTATAGCTGGCGATGGCACTGCTGGCGCTATTGGACGGAGCGGTGAAACTGACGCTGACTTTACCGGCACCGGGGGTGACAACGATATTGGTCGGTGCTCCGGGGATCGTGAGCAGAGTGATGCTGTTCGACGGCGCCGATGCCTCACTGGTGCCAGCGGCATTGCTCGCTGTGACGGTAAAGGTGTAAGTGGTTCCTTTGACCAGACCGGCGACAACATGAGTGAGATTATTGTTGCCGGCATTACTGTCCACGCCGCCGGCTGGGCTGGATGTGACGGTGTAGCCGGTGATGGAGCTGCCACCAGTGTCGATTGGAGCGGTAAACGTCACGGTCGCCTGGGCGTTGCCGCCGGTGGCGATGACGATAGTCGGGGCAGCTGGCAGGAGTGTGACCACTGGTGCGGGAAACGTACGTACGCCAGTTGCGTGGCCTATACCTAGTTGGCCGTAAGAGTTAGTGCCCCAACACTTAACCGCGCCTGCCGTGGTGAGCGCACAGCTATGGAAACTATGCGAATCAATGGCGCTGACGCCGTTGGCCAGTCCTATTACGTCGACCGGCGTCAATCTATCGGTCGTGGAATTGTCGCCAAGCTCGCCATCGTAGTTAAAACCCCAACACTTAACGCCACCAGTCGCGGTAAGTCCACAACTACCGTAAAAACCTGTAGCGATGGCAATGACTCCGCTGCTAAGGCCAGTCACCCCGACTGGGGTCATGCTCTCCGTCGTGGAATTGTCACCAAGCTGGCCATAGCTGTTGTATCCCCAGCACTTGACTCCCCCCGACCCAGTCAGTGCACAGCTGTGGCCGTAACCTGTCGCAATTGCACTCACGCCGCTGGTGAGTCCTGCCACGTCGACTGGCGTTAAGCTATCTGTCCTGGAATTGTCACCTAGCTGGCCAGAACCGTTATTGCCCCAGCACTTGACCCCGCCAGCAGTTGTGAGCGCGCAACTATGGCTGGAACCCGCCGAAATGGCGCTCACGCCGCTAGTTAGTCCGGTCACGTCGACCGACGTCAAGCGATTGGTCGTGGAATTGTCGCCGAGCTGGCCGTACTCATTAGTGCCCCAGCACTTGACCCCGCCAGTAGCTGTGAGCGCGCAACTATGTCTGGACCCTGCCGCAATGGCGCTCACGCCGCTGGTCTGTCCGGTCACGTCAACCGGCGTTAAGCGATTGGTCGTGGAATTGTCGCCGAGCTGGCCGTATTTGTTATTGCCCCAGCACTTCACTGCTCCCGCCGTGGTGAGCGCACAGCTGTGGTACCAACCCATGGCAATAGCGCTCACGCCGCTGCCCAGTTCCGCAACGTCAACCTGCGTCATGCGATTGGTCGTGGAATTGTCTCCAAGCTGGCCGTCGTGGTTATAACCCCAGCACTTCATCCCGCCTGAG
>JAZKIX010000084.1:23177-26375 GCA_040384645.1 Pseudomonadota bacterium
GGCAGTCAGTGCACAGCTGTGACTGTAACCTGTCGCAATAGCGCTCACGCCGCTGGTGAGTCCATTCACAGCGTCAGGTATCAAGTTTTTGTTGGTGGAATTATCGCCCAGCTGGCCGCTGCCGTTAGCGCCCCAGCACTTGACCCCCCCAGTAGTTGTGAGCGCGCAGCTATGGTAGCCCCCTGCGGCGACGCCGCTCGCACCGTTGCCCATTTCTGCTACGTAGACTGGCGTCAAACGATCATTTGTGGAATGGTCGCCGAGTTGTCCAACGTCGTTTTTGCCCCAGCAAAGGGTGGCGCCAGTCACTGTGAGCGCGCAGCTATGGTTATTGCCGGTAGCAATGGCACTCACTCCGCTGCTCAGTCCGGTCACGTTGACAGGCAGCAAGCGATTGGTCGTGGCATTCTCGCCAAGTTGGCCGAACTCATTACTGCCCCAGCATTTGACCCCGCCTGAATTGGTCAGAGCGCAACTGTGGCTCCAACCTGCTGCAATAGCTATCACGCCCACTGCTAGATCTGTCACGCCGACCGGCGTAAGGCGATCTCTCCCCGAATTGTCGCCGAGTGCACCGGTGTCGTTGGAACCCCAACATTTAACACCACCCGTACTGGTGAGCGCGCAGCTGTGAAAGGCACCTGCCGTAATGGCAATGACATCGCTGGAAAGGCCCGTCACGTTGACAGGCGTAAAGCGATCTATCGTGGAATTATTACCGAGTTGGCCGACGCCGTTATTGCCCCAGCATTTGACGGCGCCAGCTGTGGTGACTGCACAGCTGTGGGCGTAACCTGTCGCAATAGCTTTCACGCCTGTTGTGAGTCCCGTCACGTTGACTGGCGTCAAGGGGTTCGTGGTGGAATTGTCTCCGAGCTGACCACCGCGGTTATCACCCCAACACTTGACGCCGCCTGCCACGGTAAGCGCGCAGCTGTGTTGGCCACCTGCCGCAATGGCACTTACGCCGCCGGACAGGCCCGTGACATCCACCGGCGTCAAGCTGTCTGACGTCGCATTGTTACCAAGCTGACCGTACGAGTTATAGCCCCAACATTTAACGCCGCCTACAGTGGTAAGCGCGCAGCTGTGAACGAGACCAGTAGTAATTTTGACAATGCCCCGTAATTCAGCGGCATATGCCGGTAGCCACGCCATCCACCCGGCGCATACCAACAAAAAAACAATGAAAAACCGAGGCATTTTTAAGAAGCGAGGCATGGCGTGTCCATCAGGTTGGCAGGGTGAAAAACAGCAAACGGAAAATGCAAGGTGGCAAATCAATCCGGGCAGCAAGCGCATCCAGAACACAAGACCACATCCGTGCGCAAACTCCCCCAGCTTTATTCTTATCGAAATTGCACGAAGTGTAACAGCAGATAGCCCCTGAAAGTAGCGATATCAGTTTGAATTTTGGTGGTTTTGACACGAGTTTTGCGTCAGATTGTGCAGGGTCACGCCATGCCAGGAGCAACCATTCAGTGGCGAACTTCCCGGCCGGGTCGCAACATGCACACAAAGTACGCTTGCTGTGTGTCTTGAGGGCTTGGGCATGACAACAACACGGCATTTCGCAGTATTTTCGTCAAAAATATACTGGGCTGTGTATTAAATCCGCCTCAATAGATCCCTGCGGGTTAAGGTGTATTTCAGCCTATACCCCCTTATTTTTCATCATTTGGCAGGGGGCGTAGTAAGGCAATTTGACGACGTCCCACGTCGCCATCGCCGTACAGACCCAAGCTTGAGCCATATCAATGAGCGCTCCTTTGCGTGCGCGATCATGGTCGGAAATTGAAACTTATCTGCCGGGGCTGGCGTCCACTCTTTTCATGAGTGTTTGTCACTGACGGGTTCAGCCTGGAGTCGAGCCGATATCCATCCAACAGTGCAACCGCTTGCCATTTACCTTTTGCCAATTCCCATCCCATGCCCAAACGCATCCTTGTCTTAAGCGTCTCAGTCGGCTCTGGCCATATGCGGGCGGCGCAGGCGATCTGTGCGGTGGCGGACCGGATGGGGGCTGACGTTGCGGCTAGCCATATGGATGTGATGGATCATGTGTCGGCCGGGTTTCGTAAAATTTATACCGACCTATACATCGGCTTGCTGGACCGGCACCCGACCTTGTGGGGTTACCTGTACCAGATCGCCAACGATGCCCAGCCCGATAGCGCGATCCAGAAATTGCGGCGGGCGGTGGAGCAACTTAATACCCGCACCTTGTTCAAGGAAATCACGGCCTTTAAGCCCGATGCGGTGATTTGCACCCATTTTTTGCCGGCGGAAATCCTGGCCAATGCGATGCGCAGGGGCATGTTCGATTGCCCGATCTGGATCCAGGTCACCGATTTTGACTTGCACCGGATGTGGGTGCAGGAAAAGATGGCCGGTTATTTCGCCGCCAACGATGAAGTGGCGTACCGCATGCGGGTGCAGGGGATCGCGTCCGATACCATCTATGTCACCGGTATCCCGATCATGCCGGTGTTTGGCCAGCCGCTCGATCGCGCCACCTGCGCGCGTGAAGTGGGCCTCGATCCTATGCGCACCACGGTGCTGCTGATGGGCGGCGGCGCCGGTCTGGGCCGGCTCGATACTGTGGCCGAGCGTTTGCTGGACGTCGACGGCCCCTATCAATTAATCGTGCTGGCCGGTAAGAACAGCAAGGCGTTGACTGCCTTGCAAGCTTTGGCCCAGCGCTATCCAAGCCGTCTGATGGCACATGGTTTTACCGATCAGGTCGAGCGTCTGATGGCGTGCGCCGATTTGGTGATCACCAAATCGGGCGGCCTGACCAGTTCGGAATGCTTGGCCATCGGCCTGCCGATGATCGTCAACGCGCCGATCCCGGGGCAAGAAGAACGCAACGCCGATTATTTGCTGGAACAGGGCGTGGCGCTGAAGGCCTTCGACGCGGTCACCTTGGAATACCGGGTCGATTTTTTGCTGAGCCATCCGGCCAAATTGCAAGAAATGCGGGCCAAGGCGCAAGCGCTGGGGCGGCCGAATGCGGCGCGCGATGTGCTTGATATCGTGCTGGCAAAGTTACCCGCCTGAGCAATTCATTTTTGGATACCTGACATACGATGCCGGCGATTGTGATGCTGCCATCTGGCCGTCACAATGAGTCTATGTCCCAAATGCAATAGCGCCCAACTTGTGTTTTACTTGCCTTGACGGATGGTATTTTTAATG
>JAZKIX010000085.1:0-7844 GCA_040384645.1 Pseudomonadota bacterium
GGGTAAAGCGAATGCCAAGGGGGAAGACACAGTCAGCGCGGTGGCCAACAACCGATGCAGGACCGGGCTACAGCAACGTGGCAAAGGCATGATGTAAGCTCCAAAATCAAGTTGAAAACTTGCTGAGATACATCCCGCATTAAGGGCGAGGAGGCATTTATATTGCGCTTCGGAAATGCCATTTGCAAGCGATAAAACATCCCGTGACCGCCAGCCAACCAACTTCGCCTGTCGCATTTATCACGCCCGATTGCATGCCTGCCGGAAATCTTTTTGGAATTTGCTGCAATACGCATTTTCGATAACATCCATGATTTTACAAACTGCTATCGTTTGCGGCCGCGCCCAAATTTACCAGCGGTATAATGCCCAGCCAGCTTTTGCCCCCCAACATTGCCACTCCGACCCGACCGTGAACCCACTTCTCAATTCGCTCCAACCTTATCCCTTTGAAAAGCTGCGACAACTGTTCGCCAGTGTTACGCCCAATTCCGCTTATAGCCCGAT
Organism: Pseudomonadota bacterium; assembly: GCA_040384645.1. GTDB lineage: Bacteria > Pseudomonadota > Gammaproteobacteria > Burkholderiales > Burkholderiaceae_D > JAZKIX01. Next base: position 508 of record JAZKIX010000085.1, read on the forward strand.
CAGCCTCGGCATCGGCGAACCCAAACACGCCACCCCCACCTTTATTCAACAGGCGTTGGCCGACAATCTGGCCGGTCTGGCGGTGTATCCCAGCACAATAGGTTCCGACGCCATGCGTGCCAGCGTGGCGGCTTGGCTGGAACGGCGCTATGCCTTGCCGACGTTAAATCCTGCGACCCAGATCCTGCCGGTCAACGGTTCACGCGAAGCCTTGTTTGCGCTGGCGCAAACAGTGGTTACTGCCGGCGCCGATGCGCTGGTGATGTGCCCAAATCCGTTTTATCAAATTTACGAAGGCGCCGCGTATCTGGCTGGGGCGCAGCCGTATTTTGTGAATGCCGATCCGGCCCACAACTTTGCCCCCGATTACAGTAGAGTGCCACTGGAGGTCTGGGCGCGGGTGCAATTATTGTTCGTCTGTTCGCCCGGCAATCCGACCGGAGCGGTGATGACGTTGGCGCAATGGGAGGAACTGTTTGCGCTGTCGGATCGTTACGGCTTCGTAATCGCTGCCGACGAGTGTTATTCCGAAATTTATTTCAAGGCCGAAGCGCCCTTGGGCGCGATGGAAGCGGCGCACAAACTGGGGCGCCACGATTATCGCGGCCTGATCGCTTTTTCCAGCCTGTCGAAACGTTCCAACGTACCCGGCATGCGCTCCGGTTTCGTGGCCGGCGATGCCGATATCCTGAAGAAATTCCTGCTGTACCGTACCTATCAAGGCGGCGCGATGAGCCCGTCGATCCAGGCCGCATCAATTGCCGCCTGGAACGACGAAAGCCATGTGATCGAGAATCGTGCCAAATATCTGGCCAAATTCAGCCAGATCACACCGCTCTTGCAAACCGTGCTGGAAGTCGCCCTGCCCGACGCTGGCTTCTATCTGTGGGCCAAGATTCCAGCCAAGGCCAACGTCAGCGATACCGAATACGCCAAACGGCTTTATGCCGAATATAATGTCACGGTGTTGCCGGGCAGCTATCTGGCGCGCGAGGCGCATGGCATCAATCCGGGCCGCGACCGCATCCGCATGGCGCTGGTGGCGGAACTCGATGAAGGCATGGAAGCCACCCGCCGCATGGTTGAATTTACCCAGAAGCTGATGCAATAGCTTGCAATGTACGAATAGCTGTTTGCACCCTGACCGATTTTTCACTTTTCAAAGAATGTCAACCAAATGACTCAACAATTGCAACAAATCATGGATCAGGCGTGGGAAGACCGCGCCAATATCACCCCAGCCAATGCCACGCCAGAACTGCGCGAAGCAGTCGGCCATGTGATCCAGCAACTGGACCAAGGCGTCATCCGTGTGGCGCAAAAATCCGGCACCGAATGGACTGTCAACCAGTGGATCAAGAAAGCGGTATTGCTGTCCTTCCGTCTGGACGACAACGTCGTCATGACAGCAGCGGGCGAAGGCGCCAATGCTATGCAGTTCTACGACAAGGTTCCCACCAAATTCGCCGATTACACGGCCGACGACTTTAAAAAAGGCGGTTTCCGCGTGGTGCCGCCAGCGGTTGCGCGGCGCGGCAGTTTCATCGCCAAGAACGTGGTGTTGATGCCGTCCTACGTCAATATCGGTGCCTACGTCGATGAAGGCGCGATGGTCGATACCTGGGCTACCGTTGGTTCATGCGCCCAAATCGGCAAGAACGTACATTTATCTGGCGGTGTCGGTATCGGCGGCGTGCTGGAACCGATGCAAGCCAATCCCACCATCATCGAAGACAATTGTTTCATCGGCGCCCGCTCGGAAGTGGTCGAAGGCGTGATCGTAGAAGAAAATTCGGTCATTTCAATGGGCGTTTATATCGGCCAATCGACCAAGATCTATGACCGCGCCACCGGCGAAGTCACTTACGGCCGCATTCCAGCCGGTTCGGTCGTGGTATCGGGCAATCTGCCATCAGAAGATGGTAAATACAGCTTGTATTGCGCCGTGATCGTCAAGCGCGTCGATGCAAAAACACGGGCTAAAACCGGTATCAACGAGTTGCTACGCGGTATTTGATTAGTTAGCGGATACGCGACAAGCTTGGGTTTGGCGCAATAATCCGCTAAAGTCACCTATCGGGGTTTGATTCTTTTTTTGTTTGATTTGGGAGTGACATTATGGCGATGGATCGTTTGTTCTTGCTGATGAAGGAAAAAGAAGCTTCCGACATGTTTTTTGCGATCAATTCGCCAGTGCATTTGAAGATCAATGGCAATTTGGTGCCGATCAATCAACAAAAACTGGATCAAGCCAATATTCTGGCCTTGCTCGGCGAAGTACTTTCTGCCGACGATATGCAAAAGCTGGAAACTGATAACGAACTCAATATCGGTATTCCTTTGGCAGGTATCGGCCGCTTTCGTCTGTCGGCATTCCGCCAGCGCGGCTCGATCTCGGCGGTATTCCGCTTCGTACCGGGTCATATTCCACCGCTCGACAAACTGCATTTACCAGAAACGCTGTCATCCTTGATCATGGAAAAACGCGGCTTGATGCTGGTGGTGGGCGCTACCGGTTCCGGCAAATCGACCACGATTGCATCGATGCTGGACCATCGCAATGAATTGCTGTCCGGCCATATCCTGACGATTGAAGACCCGATTGAATTTTTATTCCGCAATAAAAAATCCATCGTCAATCAGCGTGAAATCGGCGCCGATGCCGACAGCCTGTATATCGCGCTCAAGAACGCCTTGCGCCAAGCGCCTGACTGCATCGTCATCGGCGAAATCCGCGATAAAGAATCGATGGCTGCGGCGCTGGCTTACGCGCAATCGGGCCATCTGGTGGTAGCCACCTTGCATGCCAACAACACCTATCACGCCCTGAACCGGATCATCAGTTTTTACCCGATTGAAAACCGCCCTGCGCTCTTGCAAGATTTGGCCTCGACCATGAAAGCCATCATTTCGCAGCGTTTGGTACGCACCATCAGCGGCAACCGTGCACCTGCGGTGGAAATCATGCTCAATACCCGCTATGTGGCCGACCTGATCGAAAAAGGCAGTATCGACCAGATCAAGGAGGCGATTGAAAAGAGCCTTTCGCCGGGTTCACAAACCTTCGAACTGGCGTTTTTACAACTGGTCAAGGATGGCATCATCACAGCCGAAGAAGCCATCGCCAATGCCGATTCCGCTACCAATATGTTGTGGCTGCTCAACAACGACAAATCGAGCGAATTGTTCAAGGAAGACGAAGCCGCCAAGAAGGCCGAAGAAGGCGCTTCGTTTACCGAATTCACACTGGGCTGATCCTGCTAGCAGATCAATCAGATGACTCAATTGGATGAGATAAGTAGGGTGCGCGGAGCCGCCCAGGCCGTGCGCACCCTACAAGCCTGCTAGTCCTGCATTGACGAAAATGGCTTCCTCATGAGTAATACAAAGAATCAAACTAAGGATCAAACCATCAGCATCGTATTTGGCATCCCCAACTGCGACCAGATCAAGAAAACCCGGGTCTGGCTGACGGCGCATGCGGTGCCATACGAGTTTCATGACGTCAAAAAATCGCCCCTGCAACGCGCCGTGATCGAAAGCTGGCTCAAAACCGTACCCTGGGAAGTGCTGGTCAACCGCAAGGGCACTACCTGGCGCGGCCTGAGCGAGGCCGGCAAAGCAGCCGTCACCGATGCCGACAGCGCCATCGAACTGATGCTAGCTTCGCCCTCGGTGATCAAGCGGCCGGTATTGCTGATGACGGACGCGAATGGCGCGCCACATTGCACAGTCGGATTTTCCGAAGAGTCGTATCAACAACTGTTCCCGACTTAGTTTCAACGCGCAATTTCCACACTTTGTTTCAAGACTCAGTTTTCACCCCTATTTTAGATTCAAGCCCACCATGACCAGTAAAACCCTAGCGCTCACCGAAGAGCTGATCGCGCTGTCGTCCGTTACCCCAATTGATAATGGCTGCCAGGCCCGTCTCATCGAACTACTGACTCCGCTCGGCTTCACTTGCGAAACCATCGAATCTGGCGGCGTCACCAATCTCTGGGCGCGCCGTGGCGCGCTGCAACCCTTAGTCGTATTCGCCGGTCATACCGACGTAGTGCCAACCGGCCCGGTCGAACAATGGCAATCGCATCCCTTCACGCCAACGCAGCGCGATGGCAAGCTGTACGGGCGCGGCGCGGCAGACATGAAAACCTCGATTGCCGCTTTTGTGGTCGCGCTGGAAGAATTCATCGCGGCCAACCCGACTCACGATGGCTCAATCGCCTTGCTCATTACCAGTGATGAAGAAGGCCCGGCGCTTGATGGCACCGTAATCGTGTGCAATATGCTTAAAAAGCGCGGTGAACAGCTCGACTATTGCATCGTCGGCGAACCGACTTCATCGGGCGAACTGGGCGACACCATCAAGAATGGCCGCCGTGGCTCGATGTCGGGCAAGCTCACCATCAAGGGCATCCAGGGCCACATCGCCTACCCGCAACTGGCGAAAAACCCGATCCACCTGGCCACGCCAGCCCTGACCGCACTGGTGGCTGAACACTGGGACGCCGGCAATGAATATTATTCGCCGACCTCCTTCCAAATCTCCAATATCCACGGCGGCACCGGCGCATCAAATGTGATCCCCGGCGACGTCGTGATCGATTTCAACTTCCGCTTTTCCACCGCCAGCACTGCGGACGGCTTGCAACAACGGGTTCACGACATTCTCAACCACCATGCGCTGGAATACGATCTGCGCTGGAATATTAGCGGCTACCCGTTCCTGACGCCACGCGGCCAATTGAGCGATGCCTTGTGCATGGCGATCAAGGCCGAGACCGGCATCGATGCCGACCTGTCCACCACCGGCGGCACTTCGGATGGCCGTTTCATTGCGCAAATTTGTCCGCAAGTGATTGAATTTGGCCCACCGAATGGCAGCATCCACAAGATCGACGAACATATCGAACTACGCTTCATCGATCCGCTCAAAAACATCTACCGCCGTACGTTGGAAAACTTGCTGACACCATCGGATTGATTATGACTCTTTCATCTGCGCTTACTGCTTCCACGCCATTTTCTACCCCGCGCGACTTGTTCCGGTACGCCATCACCCGCTTCAATACCGCCGAATTATTCTTTGGCCACGGCAGCAGCAATGCGCTGGACGAAGCCGCTTATTTGATCTTGCACACGCTCAAACTGCCGCTAGAAACGCTCGACCCGTTTCTGGATGCACGCTTGCTGCCGGAAGAAGTCCAAACCCTGCTGCAAGTGATCAAACGCCGCGCCGATAAGCGCGAACCAGCCGCCTACATCACCAATGAAGCCTGGCTCGGCACCTACCGCTTCTATGTAGATGAACGCGTGATTGTGCCGCGTTCTTTCATCGCGGAATTGATCCCCGAACAGTTTTCGCCGTGGGTCAGCGACCCCGATGCCATCACCGATATTCTGGAATTGTGTACCGGCTCCGGCTGCCTGCCGATCATGCTGGCTGACGCCTTCCCCAACGCACAGGTAGTCACTGCCGATATCTCTGCCGATGCCTTGGCCGTGGCGCGGCGCAATGTGGCCGATTACGAACTGGAAGACCGCATTACCTTGGTCGAATCTGACCTGTATACCAAGGTACCCAATAAAAAATACGACTTGATCATCACCAATCCGCCCTATGTGAATAGCGCCTCGATGGGAAAATTGCCGCAAGAATACCTGCACGAACCGCAGATCGCGCTGGCCGGTGGCGCCGATGGCATGGATCTGGTGCGCAAAATCGTGGCCGGCGCGGCCGAGCGGCTTACCGAGAATGGCATCTTGATGGTCGAAGTGGGCAATGAACGCGCCTTTGCCGAAGCGGCTTTTCCAGAGTTAGAACTGACTTGGGTAACGACCAGTGCCGGCGACGATATGGTGTTTTTGGTGACGGCCGATCAGCTTAGATAAAATCGCTACGCAAGCTTATCGGTCGGGTTTTAACCCGACTTGCGCAATTTTCTGAAAGGCGATGGCGTACAAGGTCGATGCAAGGTGCTAATTTGCGTAGGTGGACGGAGGAAAATTCGTTTTAGCATGTTGAAACATTGTCAGGTTGAAACCAGACCACCAACCAGGCTGCGCAACGGGTAAACACGCATAGAGTGAGCAAGCTCAATTTCATGTCTTTGATCGGTCAAAATAAGCCAGAAGCGTTAAAAATATACTCCCTAGTGTATTTTTAAAGGCTCAATGAAACCGTGCGGCTCAGCATATAAAATTGATGATACCCCTTAATTTCATAAAATAACGGCACGATCAGCAAGCAAATAAAACACTTGGGCGCAACCTCCTCCGAGCCTTTACTTACCATGTCCACTTTTATTCTCAAGCTGGTGTTTTGCAGCTTTCTCACTTTTGTGGCATGGAAAATAACGTCGACTTTTGGCTCACAACTCGCGCCCCTGAGTCTGGTGGCCATGTCGGTCATTTGGGGCATCATGTTTGCGCGGTATATCGTTGAAATTATCCCTTCCGTCAAATACTTCGCGGAAAAAGCAGCGACCCAGAAATGGCAGGGAAAATACTATGTTTTCGAGAATTGCCACATCCGTTTTTACCTGATTGACCAGACAATCTGGATACCGCTCAGAGACTTGAAGCAATTGATGCAACCGGCCTTCAATGAACGCGAATTGCGCTTGCTGGGCGAGGCACATGGCCCGATCCCAGACCCCGAACACGACGAACCCGGCTTGTCCGAAGAGGGCTTATTGCGCCTCTTAAGCAACCGCACCGAGCATCGCCGCGCCAGCGAGCAAATGATCCGGTTTAGAAACTGGCTGTTGCAAAACGCGCTGCCGAATGTACGGCGCTTGCCTCAATCGGCGGCAAACGGCCAATCGAGATCGGAGCAATAACAGCTCGTGCAAGCATGCAGTCGACTTGATCAGTTCCGGTGTGCCGTTTGCAGCATCAAATCAGCGCATCCTTTTGACGTCTTTCATAGCTTTCATGGACTATGGATCGCGCCAATCAGGTAAAATCCTGCCTGTTTACCCCCAACATATACTCTCCACAGTATTTTCAAAGCCCCGCCAAATACCTGCGGGCGCGGGGTGTTTTTCCCATATACCCCCTCTTTAAAGAATAGCATGATACGTTTTCAACAAGTAAGCCTGATGCGCGGCATCAAACCGTTGCTCGAAGCGGTCGACGTCACCTTAAATCCGGGCGACAAAATCGGTTTGATCGGTGCCAATGGCGCGGGTAAATCTAGTCTGTTTGGCCTGTTGCGTGGCGAATTGCATGCCGATCAGGGCGAGATCGATTACCCGGCCAAATGGCGCGTCGCTTACGTAGCACAAGAAACCCCGGCGCTGGATCGCGCTGCGCTGGAATACGCGATCGAT
>JAZKIX010000085.1:7854-15762 GCA_040384645.1 Pseudomonadota bacterium
CATCGGCCGTGTCGTCGACAAGTTCGTCATCCAGCTGGAAGCGCAATTGGCCGAGCTGGAAGCGCAACCGGAAAGCACCGACAACGGCATCCAGATCGGCAATCTGTACAGCGCGCTGGCGGATGCCGATGCCTACACCGTCAATTCCCGCGGCGAGCAATTGTTGCTCGGTCTGGGCTTCACGCTCGACCAGATGCAGCAACCGATTGCCAGTTTCTCCGGCGGCTGGCGCATGCGCCTGAATCTGGCACAAGCGCTGATGTGCCCATCGGACTTGCTGCTGCTGGATGAACCGACCAACCATCTGGATCTGGACGCGATTATCTGGCTGGAAGACTGGTTGAAACGCTACGCCGGCACCTTGCTGATCATTTCGCATGATCGCGATTTTCTCGATGAAGTGGTCAACGTGATCGTCCATATCGACGAGCGCAAACTTAAGCGTTATTCAGGCAATTATTCGGCCTTCGAACGGCAACGGGCGGCGCAAATGATCCTGGCGCAAGGCGCGATGGAAAAACAAGTGCGGCAACGGGCGCATCTGGAATCCTTCGTGAACCGTTTCAAGGCGCAAGCGAGCAAGGCGCGCCAAGCCCAAAGCCGGATGAAGGCGCTGGAAAAAATGGAAGAATTGGCGCCGCTGCGTGCCGCTGCTGAATTCTCGTTTGAATTCCGCGAACCGCTCAGCGCACCCAATCCGCTGTTGGTAATGGAAGATGTCAATGCCGGCTATCACATCACGGATGAACACGGCGATAAGATCGGCGATAAAACCATTGTCAGCGGCATCAATTTTTCGCTACAAATCGGCCAGCGTATCGGTTTGCTGGGCGTCAATGGCGCCGGCAAATCGACCCTGATCAAAACCATCGCCGGCGAGTTGCAGCCATTAAGTGGCGACGCTACCGTCGGCAAAGGCTTGAACATCGGTTATTTCGCCCAGCACCAAGTCGAAATGCTGCGCCACGACGAATCGCCGCTGTGGCATCTGGCCAAGATCGCGCCCACGGTGCGCGAGCAGGAATTGCGCAATTTCCTGGGTAGTTTCAACTTCCCCGGCCAAATGGTGACCAGCTCGATTGCGCCATTTTCCGGCGGCGAAAAAGCCCGTCTGGCGCTCGCCCTGATCGTGTGGCAACGCCCTAACCTGCTGCTGCTTGATGAACCGACCAACCATCTGGATCTGGAAACACGCGAAGCGCTGACCGATGCGCTGGCGCAGTTCGAAGGCACGTTAGTCGTGGTATCGCATGATCGCCACCTACTGCGCGCCACCACCGACCAGTTCATCATCGTGGCCGACGGCAAGCTGCAACCGTTCGACGGCGATCTGGACGATTACAAGGATTGGCTATTCCAGACCAAGCTCGGCAAAGGCACCAAGGTGTTGCCGGTAGCGGTCGATAAAACGGCTGAATTGCCGGTATCGTCGCCGGTATCAAGCGGGCCAACGGTGGACAAGCGCGATCAGAAAAAGCTCGACGCCGAAACGCGCCAACGCCTCGCCACCCTGAAAAAACCGATCGAAGCCAAGCTCAAGCAGCTAGAAGAAAAAATCGCCAAACGCAATGTGCAAAAAGCTGAGATCGAGACGCAACTGGCTTTGCCGACCATTTACGATGCGGTCAATAAAGCCAAGCTGAAAACCTTGCTAACCGATCAGGCGTATTACGTGAAAGATCTGGCGCAATTGGAAGGTGAATGGATGGAGTTGCAGGAAGCGCTGGAGCAAGTTGCGGCTTAAATATACTGTGGCCTGTATTTTTTAAAGCCCAATGAAACCGTGCGGGGGAGGCAGTATTTCTAGCCATACCCCCCATTATTTGTCATTTCTCGGCGAACGAAGCACCCCGCCCCCGTAATTCCTTCACCCCTCGTCCCAACTTGCGCCGCAATAGCGTGCGCAAGGTCGTGCCATCCGAATAGCCTACCAAAGCCGCGATACGCTCGACACTGTCGTCGCTGGTTTGCAATAGATGCACTGCCTGCTCGACCCGCAAATCCTGAAAATACGCTAGCGGCGACTTGCCCAGCACAGCTTGCAAACGTCGACCCAGCGTCCGTTCACTGGCGCCAATGGCACGTGCAGCATCTGGCATGGAAAAACCTTGCGCTAGCCGCGCACGTGACCACTTTTCAAAACGTTCCACAATCGGGTCGGTATGCGCCACATGATCGGGGATGACAAACATCGCCTGCGATGCACGCGGCTCGATCAACAGGTAGCGCGCGCATAAAGCAGCCAGCGCCGGGCTGCGGCTGCGCACCACGCCCAAGCCCAGATCCAGATGCGCCAGCGCCGCGCCGGCCGTAGTGAAGCAAGCGGAATTGAAGCAAGCGGAATTGACCAGCATACGGCTTTCATCCAGCTTCACCTTGGGATAACGCTGACGAAATAAGGACGATAACCACCACGAGGTAGTCGCGCTTTGGCCATCAAGCAAGCCGGTTTCGGCCAGCACGAAAGTGCCGGTGCAGGCTGCCCCAATCGCGGCACCGGATTTTGCCCATTTTTTTAGCCAGTCACCAGCCTCGATCACATCGCGCCGCAGCATGGCCTGTGCCAGCGGGATCGGCGTCTTGGTGCCGAGCGCGGGTACCAGCACCACATCGGGCATCGGCAGATCAGTGGCCAGCAGCACCGGCACCGTGAGTCCCTGCGCGGTATGCACCTTGCGCCGCACGCCGACCAGACGCACATCAAGCTGCACCGGGGCGTCCTGCAACGGCGCCAGTTCCCTGGCGGTACCGATCACATCGGTCAACGACGCCAGACCGATATCGAACACGCCATCAAGTACGAGGATATAAATGAGCATGGCGGGAATGATAGCATTATTGGCGTTTCCGCCACTATTAGAGTGTATGGATCGTCCCTAGAATACGGTCTTCATCCACCCACCCAGAAAGAAACCATCATGCTCAAATTTGCCGTTCTTGCCCAGATGAAAGCCAAACCCGGCAAAGAAGCCGCACTCGAAGCGTTCTTGAAAAGCGCCTTGCCACTCGCCAACCAGGAAGCTGGCACCGCGGTCTGGTTCGCCCTGAAACTGGATGCATCGACCTTCGGCATCTTCGACGCCTTTGCAACCGAAGCCGACCGCGAAGCGCATCTAGCCGGGCCGATTGCAGCAGCCTTGATGGCCAATGCAGCCGAGTTGTTGTCGCAGCCGCCAAGCATTGAAAAGGTGGAGGTGCTGGCAGCCAAGGTGTCGGCGTAAAGTTTTAACACTTGCGCTGGTAGTAAATTAGCCAGATGAATTTTGCGGGTGCGCGGGGCTGCCGAGGCCGTGCGCACCTACCTGATCTCATTCAATTGTTTTATCTGGGCGGTCTAGTAGTTTATTGTGAAAAATACTGCACTCGGCAACGCCTTGGTTTAAGATCGCTGCCTTATTTAGTTTATCGATCTAACTTACTCCTGATCGCAGCCGCGTTAATTCAAGGTCCTTCCCGCAATGGTTTCATTCCAACACTTCCTCACCCTATTTTTCAGTTTCAAAGCGTATGTGATGCTGCCGATCATCATTTTCCTGATCGCATTGGCAGTACAGGTACCATTCAAACGCGCCGTATTGAGCACGGTGGCGCTGGCGGCGGGATTTGCCGGGGTGTTTATCGCCTTTAATTTTTTTGTCGCCAATATCAGTCCGGCGGTGCAGCAGTTGTCGCAAGTGCGCGGCTTGAATTTCCCTGTGCTCGATGTCGGCTGGCCGCCCTTGGCTGCGATCACCTGGGCCTCGCCCTTGGCGGCGATCTCGATCCCGCTGGTGTTGATCGTTAATCTGGCGATGCTAGCCAGCGGCTTGACGCGCACCATTTATATCGATATCTGGAATTACTGGCATTTCGCCCTGATCGGTGCGCTGGTGCTGGCGCTGACTGGCAGCATGACGCTCGGCTTGTCGGCCACCTTATTACTCGCTATTTACTGCTTTAAATTGACAGAATGGACCGCGCCCGATGTCGAGCGCGAAATGGGGCTAAAGGGTATTTCGGCCTCGCCGGTATCGGTCAACGGCATCGTGCCGTATACCGCTTGCGTCGATTGGTTGCTGGACCGGATTCCTGTCATTAACAAGATCGTCTACAACCCGGAACTCAAAGCCCATGCAGATCAAGACGACGACCATATCAGCTTCGTCAGCCTGTTGAGCGAACCGATGGTGATCGGCTTGTTGATGGGGCTGGCGCTGGCGTTGGCGGCTGGTTATGGGGTGAAAGAAACGCTGGAAATGAGCGTCCACATCGCCGCCGTCATGTTTATCTTGCCGAAAAGCGCCGGCTTGATCGGCGACGCCATGATACCGATCACGACCGCATTGCGGGATCGGGTCGCGCACTATTTCCCGCATCGGAAAAACCTGATCGTGGCGCTCGACACCGGCTTCTTAATGAACCATAGATCGGTCATCATGACCGGCTTGATCCTGATGGCGCTGGCGATCCTGATCGCCCTGGTGTTGCCGGGTAATAAGGTGTTGCCGCTGGGTGATTTGCCGAATCTGATCTCGGTGATGTCGATTTCGGTGCTGATGTTCCGCGGCAATGTGTTTCGCGCCGTGCTGGCGGGGATTCCAGTCATCATCACGTTTTTGCTGATTTCGTCGGAAATGGCACCGGTATTTACCGATCTGGCGCATAAAACGCCGTCATTCAATGCCGACGGTCTTGGTGCCTTGACTGCCTTTACCGATGGCGGTCATCAACTGCGCTTTGTCATTTTTAATCTGTACCTGGGCAAGCCGTGGGCTTATGGCGCCTTGTTACTGGTGTTGGCGGCGATGTTCTTTTCATGGCGCCGCTTCCAGCGCTTGTCGGCGGAATTGGAAGCGAAAGCGCAAGCCAAACCGCAGGGGCAAGACTAAAGCTTATCGGCAGGCCTAGGTATCGAGCGGGTGCAATGCCCGCTCGCCCATCTGTAGTGGCGTCCCAGCGGTGTTTTAAGCCAAAATATACTCCTATATGTATTTTTTTGGGCCCAATGAATACGAGCGGCTACGGCACTATTTCTTCTTATACTCCCTACTTTTATTTACAATCCCGATTCATTTAACGGTCGACTGAGCAGTTTCAAGCCAACAAGCCACTGACAATGTATCTACGAAGGCAACATTGTTAAATAGAGTCACAATATGCAATCGCCACCAACAATCCATTAGCGCCAATAGAGGCGGTAATCATCGCAGACGAATAGCGATCACGAATTGTCATGAACTGGTAACGCAACTCTGCTATTTGCTGTAGATACCCGAAAACATTGGCCTGCCAACGATTTACCCTTGACCGCCGCTGCAAACATTGGCATTAAATATTATTACAAAAATACAAGTATGCTAATCCAGCAATATTCATTGCATAAAAATGCTGCACTGCACTATACTGAATTTAATTGTTAAATAGTACGTTTCCTCTAATCCTCTCTCTCCGGACTCGACCATGCGAAAACTGATTCAGAACGTCTATTTTTTCCTTGTGATCCTGACCCTGTTGCCCGTCTCTCAAGCGCAGGAAATCGTGATCGGCCAGGCAGCGCCGCTGACCGGCGTGTTGGCCGACACCGGCAAGGACATGGTGTTAGGTGGGCAAATCTATTTCGACCACATCAATAGCTTGGGCGGCGTCAATGGCCGCAAAATCCGGCATGTGGTGCTAGACGATGGCTACGAGGTTGAAAAAACCCTGGCGGCCACCAAGCAGTTGATCCAGAAGGATAAAGCGGTCGCCTTGTTCGGCTACGCCGGCACCAGCAATATTTTGCGCTTATTGGATGACAAGGTACTGGCCGAGGCCAAGATCGCGCTGGTCGGCCCCTACACCGGCGGCGAGCCTTTGCGCACGCCGTATAACGCCAATATCTTCCATGTCCGCGCCGGCTACGGCGATGAAACCGCGGCCATGGTCAAGCAATTCACCATCAGCGGCGTGACACGGGTAGCGGTAATGTTTCAGGACGATGCATTCGGCAAGGCTGGCTTGAAAGGCGCCATCGATGCACTGGCGGCGCAGAATTTAAAACCGGTCGCGACCGCCAGCTATCCTAAGAATACCGAGGACGTGGCTGCCGCTGTCGATACCATCGCCGCAGCGGACCCGCAGGCGGTGATCCTCATTTCCGTCAATAAATCATCGGCCGCCTTCATCCGCAGCTACAAGGCGCGCTCCAAGACCGCGATGATTTTCAATATCTCGGTCGTCAATCCCGATGTCCTGTCGAAGCTGACCAGCATCACGGAAATGCGCGGCGTCGGCATTACGCAAGTGGTGCCGGACCCGATCGCCGGCGTGATGCCGGTAGTCAGCGAATACCAAAAAATCCTGAAGCGCTTCGGCAAAGGTGCATCGCCCTCCTACACCAGTTTTGAAGAATTCCTGGCAGCCAAAGTGCTGGTCGAAGGCTTGAAACGCAGCAATAGCCTCAATCGCGCCGGGATTATCGATGCGCTGGAATCGATTGAACATTTTGACCTGGGCGGCTTTACGGTCAGCTTCGGCAAGAACAACCGGCGCGGCTCTAGCTTTGTCGATACGATGGTGATGTCGAAGGAAGGGAAGATGTTGCGGTAAGAACAGATCTGCCGCTGCACTGGTTTTGACTCTGTTTTTGAATCACTCCGCTTGGGACGGTGTAATTTGTGTGCTGCAGAAAATGGATCAGAAATGAACGTTGTCTGAGGTGTAGCAGGGGTTTCGAGGTGCATGCACCTCGCCTGCGCAACGGTCTGCGCTTGCAAGCGCAGATGCGCCCTGCAAGGGTAGCGAGTTTCGTTCATTTCCCATTTTTTGCAGCACATAAATTGTGCTTGAGCGCAGCGCAAGCACCCGCAGGGCAAGTCTTGCGGTCGCCTTTTCTTGGTACCTTCTTTTGGCGAAGCAAAAGAAGTAACTCGCCTGCCGGGGCGACACCCGGCTTGTCTCAGACTGAGTTCACTGTATTCAAAATCTATGAATATTGAATGCGTAATACCAAATAATAAAAAAAATCAATTACAACAAAATCAAAAAGGGCGTAATCAATTTTGATTCCGCCCTTTTTGATTTACAGTACAACTGAATTAAATTAGCTCAATTCTTCTAGCCTGATCTTGGTCACCGCGCCAACCACGGTACTCAGAGCTTCCATCTTGGAAATTGCCGCCAACACATTTTTCTCTTGTGTCTGGTGCGTCAAGATGATGATATCGGTCTGTGTTTCACCTTCCGCCGGCTCTTTCTGCAACATGGCATCGATGGAAATCGTGGCATCGGCCAAAATCCGCGTGACATCGGCCAGCACGCCGGGCTGATCGGACACTTGCATGCGCAGATAGTAGCTGGTGGTGATTTCAGCCATCGGCAACACAGGGATATCGTTCATCGCATTCGGCTGGAAAGCCAGATGCGGCACGCGGTGCGCAGGATCGGCGCTGGCCAGACGGGTGATATCGACCAAGTCGGCGATCACGGCCGATGCGGTCGGCTCGGCGCCGGCGCCCTTGCCGTAATACAGCGTGGCGCCAACCGCGTCGCCTTGCACCAGCACTGCATTCATAGCGCCTTCGACATTGGCGATCAGGCGTTTGGCCGGGATCAGGGTCGGATGCACGCGCAGCTCGATGCCTTCTGCACCATTGACGGTGGCGCGCTTGGCGATACCTAGCAGCTTAATGCGATAGCCCAGTTGTTCGGCATATTCGATATCCTTGGCTTGCAGCTTGGTGATGCCTTCCACGTGTGCTTTATCAAATTGCACCGGGATACCGAACGCAATCGACGCCATCAGGGTCGCCTTGTGGGCAGCATCGACACCTTCGATATCAAAGGTCGGGTCGGCTTCGGCATAACCAAGGCGCTGCGCTTCTTTCAATACGGTGCCGAAATCGAGGCCCTTGTCGCGCATCTCGGACAGGATGAAATTGGTGGTACCGT
>JAZKIX010000085.1:15823-20626 GCA_040384645.1 Pseudomonadota bacterium
CGATCCATTGGATCCGGTTCGCGGTCAAACCTTCGCGCAGGGCCTTGATGATCGGGATGCCGCCGGCGACTGCCGCTTCGAACGCAACCACCACGCCCTTGTCTTGCGCCGCTTTGAAAATTTCATTGCCATGCGTGGCCAGTAGCGCTTTGTTGGCGGTGACGACGTGCTTGCCATTGGCGATGGCTTTCAAGACCAGTTCTTTGGCGATACCATAGCCGCCGATCAATTCGATCACGATATCGATATCGGGATGGTTGACGATCAGGTTGGCATCGTTGACGACTTCACATTCGCCATTGGTCAAGGTCTTGGCACGCGCAACATCGAGGTCGGCGACCATGGCGATTTCAATCCCGCGGCCAGCGCGGCGGGTAATTTCTTCTTGATTGCGCTTGAGGACGTTGAATGTGCCGGCGCCGACGGTGCCGATGCCTAATAAGCCTACTTTGATGGGTTTCATGATTGTTTGTTTCACTCTTTGAAAATAACCGGTCCGTTGGAGCGAACGCGGATGAAGGAATTATTAAGGATTTTATTCAAATTACATTACTCACCGTAGCCGATTGACATCCCGCCATCTGGCAAAACGATCACGATAATTTGCCCGCCTTTCATGGCGGTGACAGGCCGCCATTCTACGCGCCAGAATTGCTGATTAGCACCTGCGTATGGATGCATGTGTTCGACTGCGCCTAGATAGTGATGCGACACGTCAACCTGCTTGCTCCGCACGTAATCCTTGGCAAGCGTAATAACACGCTCGATTGGCATTCTCGGCAAGCCCGGTTCCGCGGCAACAGCCATGTGGCCTGCGCTAAGCTGACACAGTAAAACCAGTAATGCTGCGCGCATCCAATGCATGGCGAATCCTTTCTATGCCGTCCCGTGCCGACGCCGGTAACCATCCAAAAACCGCGCAATCCGGCCAAAAGCATCGGTCAAATCGTCGGAATTGGGCAAGAACACCACCCGGAAATGATCCGGCGCGATCCAGTTAAAACCAGTCCCCTGCACGATCAATACCTTGGCTTCGGCTAGCAATTCATAGGCAAATTGCTGATCGTCGGCAATCGGATACATTTTGGCATCGAGCTTGGGGAACATATATAAGGCCGCTTTCGGCTTGACACACGTCACGCCCGGAATATCGGTCAACAGTTTGTGCGCCAGATCGCGCTGCTTCAGCAAACGCCCACCCGGCCCGACCAGGTCGCCGATACTTTGGTAGCCACCCAATGCCGTCTGGATCGCGTACTGACCCGGCACGTTGGCGCATAGCCGCATCGAGGCCAGCATGTTCAAGCCTTCGATGTAATCCTTGGCGTGGCGTTTTTCGCCCGATACTGTCATCCAGCCGGCACGGTAGCCGCAGGAGCGGTAGTTTTTCGACAGGCCATTGAGCGTGATGAACAAGACATCGTCTGCCAGCGAAGCGATGGATACATGGGTTTCATCGTCGTACAGGGTCTTGTCGTAAATCTCATCGGCAAAGATGATCAACTGATGCTGGCGCGCGACTTCGACGATTTGCTGCAAGACTTCCACCGGATAGAGCGCGCCGGTTGGATTATTCGGGTTGATGACGACAATCGCCTTGGTGTTGGGCGTGATCTTGCGTTTGATATCGTCAATATCGGGCAACCAGCCCGATTGTTCATCGCAGATGTAATGCACCGGTTTGCCGCTCGACAGGCTGACCGCTGCGGTCCACAGTGGGTAATCGGGTGCCGGCACCAGCACTTCGTCGCCGGTATTCAAGAGTGCATTCACGCCCATCACGATTAGTTCGGAGGCGCCATTGCCGATGTAGATATCGTCGATGGTGACATCGGCAATTTTCTTGCCCTGGGTGTAGTGCATGATCGCCTTGCGCGGGGCGAACATGCCTTTGGAGTCGGTATAACCGGCCGCATTGTGCATATTGATGATCATGTCGTGCACGATCTCGTCCGGCGGATCAAAGCCAAATACGGCAAGGTTGCCGATATTGAGCTTGATGATCTTGTGGCCTTCTTCCTCCATCTGGCGCGATTTTTCCAGCACGGGGCCACGGATGTCATAACAAACATCAGCCAGCTTCTTCGATTTTTGAATCAGGCGCAATTGCGATCCCTTGGTTTGATGAGAACGGAGCTAACTAGATGGACGCGCCATGCTGCAGCGCGAAAGCCGTCCATTTTGCCGAATCCGCCCTTATTTATCAATCTAAACCCGCTTTAGAGTCGATTAGAAACGATTAGAAAGTCTTATGGCTCTACTTAAGAACGAGTACTCGCCGATAGCGTCAAAAATTGTTGAGCCCCGCGCGAAGCAGCGTGATGACTGGCTCTGTAAAAATAAGCAACATCGTTGGCGCTCTTTAATTGCCGCTTAGACGCCCGCCGTTCTAAGAAGATTGGTTCGAAGACAGCGATAGAAAACGCTACAATGCAGCCTCCTTTTGAGCAGATTGCGCGACATTGACGTTGAAACTAGTCAATAACCCGCCAGCAATTGTGCAAGTCGCCTTATTTCAATCATGAAACTTCACGCCACCGCCACCCAGCAATACCAGACCGTTACCGCCTACGACGATGTCAGTATTGAAATCAACGCCAAGTCCTTCCGCCATAGCCTGATCGTGCTGCCGGAAGTGGCACCAGTTGCCTGGCCGGTCGCATCGTTCGAGCTGTTACAGGCTGAGCATTTTGCCCAGATCGAGGCTTATGTTCCCGATGTGGTCATTTTTGGCACCGGCGCACGGCAGCGTTTTGTCCACCCCAAGCTGATTAGCGCTTTATCGGCGCGCCACGTCGGGGTCGAATGCATGGATAACAAGGCCGCCTGCCGTACTTACAATATTTTGATGGCAGAAGGCCGCAAGGTTGCCCTGGCCCTGATCATCGAGGCCGACGTCAAAAGCGTAGCGAATGCCAACCACGACAATCCCACCAAAGACCTTTCCTGACATGACCGAACCGCATAATTCCAAGCCTTTCCTGTGGGCGCTTTTCCTTGTATTTTCAGTGTTGTGGTTTTATGGTCTGGACCTGCGCTCGCTGGTGCCGACCGATGAAGGCCGCTATGCGGAAATGGCGCGCGAAATGGTGGCGACTGGCGACTGGGTCACGACCCGACTGAACGGCGTCAAATATTTTGAAAAGCCGCCGCTGCAAATCTGGATGACCGCACTCACCTTTGAATTATTCGGCCTGGGCGAATGGCAGGCGCGTTTCTGGACTGGCTTATGCGGCATGCTGGGCATTGTGTTGACCGCGCTGGCAGGCACCAAAGTGTTTAACCCGCGCGTCGGTTTCTATGCGGGTTTGACGCTAGCATCATGCTTTTACTGGGCTTCGATGGGCCATATCAACTCGCTAGATATGGGGCTGTCGGGCATGATGACGGCGGCGCTGTGCGCGCTGTTAATCGCGCAGCGCGATGATGCGACCGCCAAGGAACGGCGCAACTGGATGTTGCTGTGTTGGGCAGGAATGGCGCTGGCCGTGTTATCCAAAGGGTTGATCGGGGTTGTTTTGCCAGGTGCGGTGCTGGTGCTGTACACAGTCTTGACGCGTGACTGGGCGATCTGGAAGCGGCTGCATGTAGGCAAAGGTTTGCTGACATTTTTTGCGATCACCACACCCTGGTTTGTGTTGGTCTCGCTCAAGAACCCTGAATTTGCGCATTTCTTTTTTATCCATGAACATTTCGAGCGCTTCCTGACCAAGACCCATCGCCGCGAAGGCCCTTGGCATTACTTCATCCCTATGCTCTTGGTCGGGATCGTGCCTTGGCTCGGGATGCTGGCGCAGAGTTTATGGCAAAGCTGGCGGCCATCTCTTGAGGTGGCGCAACCCGTATTTCAGGCCAAGAAATTACTGCTGATCTGGGCTGGTTTTATCTTTTTCTTTTTCAGTTACTCCGGCTCTAAATTACCGTCGTATATTTTGCCGATTTTCCCTGCGCTGGCGCTATTGGTCGCCGCTTATATGGAAAACGCCACACGCAAGGGCATGATGCTGGGCGCCGCGCTCGTTGCCTTGCTTGGCGCATTGGGGCTTGCCTTTGGCAGCAGGTTACCAGCGGTGGCCAGCGACGCTCACGATCACACGCTATATCTGGCGTATTTGCCATGGGTCTTGGCCGCCGCCGCTGCGCTGTTGGTCGGCGGTGTGATCGGGCTTTGGTATGCGCGCCGCCTTCAGCGTGATTTAATCGTACTGGCGCTGGCATTGGCCGGATTCGCCGGCAGTTATCTGATGCAACTAGGCTTCGAACCTTTCGGCTATGACCGCTCCGGCAAATCGCTGGTGCCGGCGACGCTAGCGGAGTTGACGCCGCAAACCAAGATATACGCCGTCGGCATGTATGACCAGACACTGCCTTTTTACTTGCAACGAACCACCACGCTGGTCGCGCATAGAGATGAACTCGATTTCGGGCTAGCGAACGACCCGAGTCTGTGGATTGAAAATGTCGACGATTTTTTCAAGCTATGGCGCGACGGCCCCAAGGCTCTGGCGATTATCCGGCCGGGAAGTTATCTCGAATTTCAAGGAAAAGGTCTGCCGATGCGGCTCATTGCCCAAGATTTACGCCGGGTCATCATAACCAATGACTTGAAAAAATAATCTAGAAGAATCCCCATGAATATAGGTACTTTCGGCTTTATTTTTAGCGGTATCTTGCTTAACGCAATGGCACAACTATTGCTCAAAGCCGGCACCAACGCAGTAGGCGCGATCCACCTGACGGCCGAAAACTGGTTTGCAACCGGATTGAAACTGGCGACCCAATTGCCGATCCTGGGCGGTTTGA
>JAZKIX010000085.1:20636-48344 GCA_040384645.1 Pseudomonadota bacterium
AATCTCGGTGGTGGTCTGGATCATCGGCCTGTCGCGGGTCGATGTCACGATTGCCTATCCGCTACTGTCGCTGGGTTATATCGTCAATGCCTTCGGCGCCTGGTATTTTTTGGGGGAAGTCATTTCGCTGCAAAGGATTCTGGCAATTGGGGTGATTATTGCGGGGGTGGCATTGTTGGTACGCAGTTAAATCGAAGCCATTAAGCAAGCCGTGATATAGGTAATTTAAAGGGGGTATAGGCCGAAACAATGCCTTACCCGCAGGTTTTTATTGCGGCTTTAAATATACATACCCCAGTATAAACAATCCTTTTATGCCTTTAAAATGCGTTTGCCTTCACATCTGAAACGCATCTCAACTATTTTTGCCGCACAACGCTCAATGACCAACGCGCCCGCACTGCCCTTTCTCCCCTTTTCCCGCCCTACCATCGATGAGGCCACGATTACCGCCGTGGGCGAAGTACTACGTTCGGGTTGGATTACCAGCGGCCCCAAGGTACAGGCCTTTGAAGCGCTGTTGTCGGAATATTTCGGCGGCCGACCGGTGCGCACCTTTAACTCCGGCACTTGCACCATGGAAATCGCGCTACGCGTGGCCGGCATCGGCCCCGGCGATGAAGTCATCACGACGCCGATCTCGTGGGTCGCGACCGCCAACGTCATCATCGAAGTCGGCGCCACACCGGTATTTGCAGATATCGATCCGATCACGCGCAATATCGATCTCGACAAGCTGGAAGCAGCGATTACGCCACGCACCAAGGCGATCATTCCCGTGTATTTATCCGGCTTGCCGGTCGATATGGATCGCCTGTACGCGATTGCCGCCAAATACAAACTGCGTGTGGTGGAAGACGCGGCGCAAGCCATCGGCTCCAGCTGGAAAGGACAGCGCATCGGCGCGTTCGGCGATTTTGCTTCCTTCAGCTTTCAAGCCAATAAAAACATCACCACCGGCGAAGGCGGTTGCCTAGTGTTGAACAATTTGGAAGAAGCGCGATTGGCGGAAAAATACCGCTTGCAGGGCGTCACCCGCAGCGGGCTGGACGGCATCGATGTCGACGTGCTGGGCGGCAAATACAATATGACCGACATCACGGCCGCCATCGGCCTCGGTCAAATGGCCAATATCGAGACTATCACCCACCATCGCCGTGCCTTGGCGCAACATTATTTCACCTGTTTTGGCAGCAGCTTTGAAGCTGACAGCGGCGCCCAATTGCCGCTGGCCGATCTGGAAAATAGCAACTGGCATCTATTCCAGGTCATCTTGCCGGATCGGATGGTGCGCAGCGACTTCATGGCTAAAATGTTGGAACAGCAGATCGGCATCGGCTACCATTACGCGCCGATTCACCTGTTCACGCTATACCGCAAGCGCGGCTTTAGCGAGGGCATGTTCCCGGTTGCGGAACGGATCGGCCGCCAAACCGTGACCTTGCCCATGTTTTACGCTATGGCAACAAACGACGTCGAACGTGTGGTGAAGGCGGTAAAATCCGTCCTCCAACAATCTTGAAGTGCAGTCTCAATGAAACCAGAACTGTCCGTCGTCATCCCCATCTACAACGAAGAAGCCGGTCTGGCGCAATTGTTCGCCCGCCTGTATCCAGCGCTTGATGCGCTCGCCGCCAAGGGTACCAGCTACGAAATCATCTTTATCAACGATGGCAGTCACGACCGCTCGGTATCGATCTTGGCCGAGCAATTCCGCGAGCGCCCGGACGTGACGCGGGTGGTGCTGTTCAACGGCAATTACGGCCAGCACATGGCAATATTGGCTGGCTTTGAGGCAACGCGTGGCAATATCGTCGTCACGCTCGATGCCGATTTGCAAAATCCGCCGGAAGAAATCGGTAACCTGGTGGCAAAAATGCGCGAAGGTTACGACTACGTCGGGTCGATCCGGCGCAAACGGCAAGACGCTGCATGGCGCACCATTGCCTCGAAATTGATGAACCGCCTGCGCGAAAAAATTACCCGTATCAAGATCACTGACCAAGGCAATATGCTGCGCGCCTACGGCCGCAATGTGATCGACCTGATCAACCGCTGCGGCGAGGTCAATACCTTCGTGCCAGCACTGGCCTACAACTTTGCCCGCAAGCCCACTGAAATCACGGTCGAGCACGAAGAGCGCGCCGCCGGCGAATCGAAATATTCACTCTACAGCCTGATCCGGCTCAACTTTGATCTGGTAACGGGGTTTTCGCTGGTACCGCTGCAAATATTTTCGATGATGGGCATGGCCTTATCGGTTGGCTCGGGCGCCTTGGTCCTCTTGCTTTTGATACGCCGCTTCGTGTGGGGCGCAGAAGCTGAAGGTGTGTTCACCCTGTTCGCCATCGCCTTCTTCCTGATGGGCGTGATCCTGTTCGGCATCGGTCTGGTCGGCGAATACGTAGGACGTATTTTCCAGCAAGTACGTGCCCGTCCGCGCTACGTGATCCAAACTATTTTGCAAGAAATCGACGGTGCGCCCATAGCGCCATCCTCAGACGACATATTGGAACAGCGTCTGGTATCGCGTGCATGAGCCGGCAGCCATGAGAGCAGTGGTATTTGCCTATCACAACGTCGGCGTCCGTTGCCTGAAAGTCTTACTGGCGCGTGGCGTTGATGTAGCGCTGGTCGTCACGCATGAAGACAATCCGGCGGAGTCAATCTGGTTCGACTCGGTAGCGGCTGTCTGCGTCGAATACAGCATTGCATGCATCACACCAGCCGATCCAGCGACGTCGGCGCTGCATATGCAAATCGAAGCGATCGCACCCGATTTCATTTTCAGTTTTTATTACCGGCACATGCTGCCGGTCGGATTGCTGGCACTAGCCAAGCACGGCGCTTTCAATATGCATGGCTCCTTGTTGCCGAAGTATCGCGGCCGGGTGCCGGTCAACTGGGCCGTGCTGCATGGCGAAACAGAAACCGGCGCGACCCTGCACGAGATGGCAGCAAAGCCGGACGCCGGCGCCATCATTGCCCAAACCGCCGTGCCGATCCTGCCGGACGATACCGCGTTTGAAGTCTTTGGGAAATTGACGGTCGCCGCGGAACAAACCTTGTGGCAAGCCTTGCCGGCATTGTTATCTGGCACATGGGTCAGACAGCCAAACAATGTATCCGCAGGCAGCTATTTCGGCGGTCGCAAGCCGGAAGATGGCCGCATCGACTGGCGCCAGCCAGCACAACAGGTCTACAACCTGATACGCGCGGTTGCGCCGCCCTACCCCGGCGCGTTTACCGAAATCAAGGGTCGAACCTACGTCATCGCTAAAGCCAGGCTGGACCAGAGACCGCTTTTGGCATTGGCGCATTTGCCCTTGGGCTTGGCGGTAGTGGATAATGTCGTGTTAGGCATTTGCGGCGATGGCCGCGCAGTGAAAATCATGGAATTGCTTGTAGACGGCGAAGTTATCGAAGCCGCCCAGCTCCAAAAACACCTGTCATAGTCGCGCACGAATTCATGCGCCGGACATCCAATCTGTTTGAATCAAAAGAGAATCTCGAATGAAAAAAGTCCTCATCCTTGGCGTCAACGGTTTTATCGGTCATCACCTTTCACAACGCATACTGGAAACCACCGACTGGCATGTCTATGGCATGGACATGATGTCAGATCGCATCACCGACTTGCTAGAAAATGACGCCTACAAAGCGCGCATGCATTTCTTTGAAGGCGATATCACCATCAACAAAGAGTGGGTCGAATACCACGTCAAGAAATGCGATGTCATCTTGCCACTGGTCGCCATCGCGACACCATCGACTTACGTCAAAGAACCGCTGCGCGTATTCGAACTCGACTTTGAAGCCAATTTGCCAATCGTGCGCTCTGCCGCCAAATATGGCAAACATCTGATTTTTCCATCCACATCGGAAGTGTATGGCATGTGCCACGACGATGAATTCGACCCCGAGCAATCCGAATTGATTTGCGGCCCGATCAATAAGCCGCGCTGGATTTATTCATGCGCCAAGCAATTGATGGATCGCGTCATCTGGGGCTATGGCATGGAAGGCTTAAACTTCACTCTGTTCCGTCCCTTCAACTGGATCGGCGCCGGACTCGATTCGATCCACACGCCAAAAGAAGGATCATCGCGCGTGGTAACACAATTTTTCGGCCATATCGTGCGCGGCGAAAATATCTCGCTAGTCGACGGCGGTCAACAAAAACGCGCCTTTACCCACATCGGCGACGGGATTGATGCGCTGATGAAAATCATCGCCAATGAAAACGGCATTGCCACCGGCAAGATCTATAACATCGGCAATCCAGTAAATAATTTTTCTATCCGTGACCTGGCCAATATGATGCTGGAACTGGCACGCGAATACCCCGAATACAGCGAATCGGTCCAGAAGGTAACACTGGTCGAAACCACTTCTGGTGCGTATTACGGTGCGGGCTATCAAGACGTACAAAATCGGGTACCGAAAATCACCAATACCTGCGAAGAACTCAATTGGCAGCCAAGCACCACCATGGCCGATACCTTACGCAATATTTTCGACGCTTACCGCAGCCAAGTCGCCGAAGCCCGCGCCCTGATGGATTAAGCGGATTAAACCCGTGCCATCCATTGTCCTGAAGATTGATGTCGATACTTTTCGCGGTACGCGTGTTGGCGTACCCAATCTGGCACGCATCCTGGAACAGCATCGCGCCAATGCGACTTTCCTATTTTCGCTCGGGCCGGATCATACCGGTTGGGCGCTGCGGCGGGCATTTCGTCCGGGATTTTTCCAAAAAGTGTCGCGCACTTCGGTGGTCGAGCATTACGGCGTAAAAACGCTGATGTACGGTACGTTGTTGCCGGCGCCGGATATCGGCAAGGAATGCGTCAGCGAACTACGTGCAGTCCAAGCCGCTGGATTCGAGTGCGGCATTCATACCTGGGATCACGTACTGTGGCAAGACAATGTGCGTCGGCGCGATGCAGCTTGGACCAAGAACATCATGCAGCAGGCAGTTGATCGGTTCACCGCAATTTTCGGCGCTGCGCCACGCACGCATGGTGCTGCGGGCTGGCAAATGAATCGCTACGCCTTTGAGCAACTCGATGCGCTCGGTATCCGGTATTCATCCGATGGCCGCGCTTTACTCGATCATGCAGGCGCCCTGATGCAAGCAGAGGCCGGGCCGCACCGGCTGGTAGTCGACGGTAAAACCTTGAATTGCATCCAATTGCCGACCACCTTGCCAACCTTGGACGAACTGCTCGGCTGCACTATTGATAACGTTGTCATCGACTCGTCAAACATTGCCGCTACCCTGCTCAAACTTACCGATCAATCGCAAACACAACAGCCACGCGATCACGTATATACCTTGCATGCCGAGCTTGAAGGCCAGAAATTAGCCCCCATATTTGAACAGTTGCTGGCTGGCTGGCGTGCGCAAGGTTACGATCTGATATCGATGGAAACCGCTTTTAAAAAAGTAGCGGATCGCGCGCTACCGAAGCATGGGGTCACGTGGGGCGAATTGCCGGGGCGCTCGGGCGAATTAATTATGCAAGGCGCTGTAGCAATACTTTGACGCCATGGCACAGCAAGACAACAGAGGTAGCTAAACGAAGCAATGACAATTTCGCCAATGCGAACGATCAATCTGGAGACAACTGTGCCTGACAGCCTTTCCGCACCAAATCACGCAGTGCCCGAGTTTTCTGCCCCGATGACGGGGAATCAAATATTCAATTTATCCGATCACAAAGGAAAGAACATTGTCTTGTTCTTTTACCCTAAAGATAATACGCCTGGCTGCACCACTGAAAGCATCGCCTTCCGCGATTTTTACCCAGACTTCCAACAAGCTAATACCAGCATATTCGGCATCAGTCGCGACAGCATTCGCTCACACGAAGGCTTCAAACAAAAGCTGGCAATGCCTTTCGATCTGATCTCCGATCCCGACGAAACGCTGTGCAATTTGTTTAATGTCATGAAAATGAAAAATATGTACGGCAAGCAAGTTCGGGGCATTGAACGCAGCACATTTATCATTGACGACTCTGGCAGATTGGTGAAAGAATGGCGTGGAGTGAAAGTCGCTGGCCATATTGATGAAGTCCTGGAATTTGTAAAAACATTGGCGCAAAAATGATGTGCCATCCCGGTTGCAGCAACCCTTTTTCACTTTAGCGAACGCATTGAGTAAGAATTCCTCCCCAAGCAGGAAGCCGTTGGTGGCAAAGGTGAACAACCTTCCACGACGGCTTTTTTTACGTTGTAATTTATCTTTCACCGCCGTGCATTTCGGACGTTTCTGGTCCGCCCTCCCACACCGTTTGCATCCGTTCAGATTCTTGCCTGGGCGGATCATTCATGAATTTTCTAGATAGAGGTTCTGATGCCACTGCCCAAAATCCCCACCAAGCCAGCTGCATTGCTGTCACCTAAAGACTATCCAAAAGCTGAAAAAGCCCAGTCTATTAAACCAGTGGCCGTACTGTCAGGACAAGCTGAGCGAGTTCCACAAACACAGTCGCGAGTTGCAGCTAAATCGGTAGCGGCGCCGGTAATGGCGGCCAAGCCGGCATTGAAAGCGGCGCCTGCTCTAAAACAAAAAATTGCTACGCCAGCCCTGACAGAAAAAGTCTCGGCGGCCAAACCCAAAGCAGTTGTCGCACACGTCAAGCCAAAATCAAAAAGCAGTCGCGCTGCCGATCAAGCGGGCACCAGCAAGTTATTCGTCCTCGATACCAATGTGCTGATGCATGATCCAAGCTCATTGTTCCGTTTTGAAGAACATGATGTCTACCTGCCGATGATGACGCTGGAAGAACTCGACGATCATAAAAAAGGCATGTCGGAAGTGGCGCGCAACGCCCGTCAAGTTTCGCGTTCGCTTGATGCACTGGTGGGCGATACGGAAGATGGCGCGATTGAAAACGGTATTCCGCTTTCCAAACTGGGCAACAAGGATGCCAAAGGCCGCCTTTTTTTCCAGACCAAATTGCAAAACGCAGCCTTGCCTGAAGGATTGCCGGTAGGCAAAGCCGACAATCAAATCCTGAGCGTGGTGCGTG
Source organism: Pseudomonadota bacterium (assembly GCA_040384645.1). GTDB lineage: Bacteria > Pseudomonadota > Gammaproteobacteria > Burkholderiales > Burkholderiaceae_D > JAZKIX01. The sequence goes on from JAZKIX010000085.1 coordinate 27,677, forward strand.
CGCTTGAGGCAGCGCAACCCGGACGTGCGATCGTTTTGGTGTCGAAAGACATCAATATGCGCATCAAGGCGCGTGCCTTAGGCCTGCCGGCGGAAGATTACTTCAACGACCATGTCATGGAGGACACCGACCTCTTGTATTCCGGCATCGTCCAATTGCCCGATGACTTTTGGAATAAACATGGCAAGGATATGGAATCTTGGCAAGAGAATAAAAATGGCTCCAGCGCCACTTTTTATCGGGTAACAGGTCCTGTAATTCCATCTCTATTGGTCAACCAATTTATTTTCCTTGAACCAAAAAATGGCGAAAGCGCGTTTTATGGGCAGGTAAAACAAATTAATGGCAAGACTGCCGTTCTGCAAACCTTACGCGACTTTGGTCATTCCAAGAACAATGTATGGGGCGTCACCGCACGCAATCGCGAACAGAATTTTGCCCTCAACTTGTTGATGAATCCTGAATGCGATTTCGTTACCCTACTGGGTCAGGCCGGCACCGGAAAAACCTTGCTGGCCTTGGCAGCTGGACTGGCGCAAGTATTGGAAACCAAGCTGTATAACGAAATCATTGTTACCCGCGTCACCGTACCAGTGGGAGAAGACATTGGATTCTTGCCAGGTACCGAAGAAGAAAAAATGTCGCCGTGGATGGGCGCGTTTGACGACAATCTGGAGGTATTGAATAAATCCGATACCGATGGCGGCGAATGGGGTCGTGCTGCCACCCAAGACCTGATTCGTTCACGCATCAAGATCAAGTCGCTCAATTTTATGCGGGGCCGTACCTTCGTCAACAAGTTCCTGATTATCGACGAGGCGCAAAATCTCACGCCAAAACAAGTCAAGACCTTGGTCACCCGCGCGGGTCCGGGTACGAAGATTTTATGTCTTGGCAATATTGCGCAGATCGATACCCCGTATCTGACTGAAGGATCAAGCGGGTTAACGTATGTAGTGGATCGCTTCAAGGGCTGGGCGCACAGCGGCCATGTAACGCTGGCACGAGGAGAACGTTCGCGTTTGGCAGATCATGCCAGCGAGGTGCTATAACGACCTTCAAGCTCGTGAAAACGGCATAAAAAAGACGCATGATCCATCAGGTTCATGCGTCTTTTTTTATATGTAAAAGACACGGCGTTCAATAACACCGTTTTCTTCAAGCAGAAAATATGGGCGAAAAAAAACCCCGGCGTACCGGGGTTTTTTTATGCATTGCGATTCAGCTTAGATAGCCTGAATGTTCGAAGCTTGCTTACCCTTAGGGCCAGCAGTAACTTCGAAAGAAACACGTTGGTTCTCTGCAAGGGATTTGAATCCGTTCGACTGAATAGCCGAGAAGTGCGCGAACAGATCTTCGCCGCCTTCGTCAGGAGTGATAAAGCCGAAACCCTTTGAATCATTGAACCATTTTACGATACCAGTTGCCATTACAATTTCCTATTTCAGTTAAGTTGGGCTGTCGCCCGTTAGATCGTTTGAAGCAAGAAAGGAATGACAGACTAATACTGCACTACTACCCCGAATCTCAACGATGCGGCATTATACTTGATAAAGCTCTTAAAAACCAATACATCAACAAGCGAGGCATTCGGCGTACGAATCATGCGATCCAAAACCTTAAAAAACACAGGAATATCTGCCAGCCCGCCCCAATAGCAATCAAAAAATAGGGGGTATAGTGAAAAATACCCCTTCATCCGCACGTTTTTAAACGCCTTAATTTAATACGGGGACCAGTATTAAATTCAAAAATTCCAGCCTTTAGCCTCACGAAAATCCATCGACGACCGCTTTATCTCATAACGACTTTATTTATCCGACATTTCGCGCTGCATGCGGCTAGCCGGCAAGATGGTTGAAAAGATCCCTTGCAAGCGCTCGATTCGGATCGGCTTGGTCAGAAAATAATTCATCCCGGCATCCATGCATATTTGGACATCCGACAGCGCACCGGCTGCGGTCAGGGCCACGATCGGTAAGGCGGCGGCGTGGCCGGGCAAATTGCGGATGGCGCGGGTCGCTTCCAGTCCATCCATTTCCGGCATGTGCATATCCATCAGGACCACATCAAAATCAGCCGCTCGCACTGCCTCCAACGCTTCCAAGCCGTTATTCGCGACGTGCACCCGATGACCGCATCGGGAAAGCAAGGCAATTGCTACTTTTTGATTCACTATATTGTCTTCCGCCAGCAAAATATCGAGCGTTGGCAACTGCCGCTTGTTTATCGTCGTGGTGTCCGATGTCAATACCGGCGGCGGCGCTGGCGGCAAGCGCAATTCAAACCAGAACTGGCTGCCCTTGCCGGCACGACTATCGACGCCGATACGGCCGCCCTGCATTTCTATAATTTTTTTGCAAATCGACAAACCCAATCCGGTACCGCCAAACCGCCGCGAAATCGAACTATCGGCCTGGGTGAAGGACTGGAATAAACGCGCCTTGACCTCAGGCTCAATGCCGATCCCGGTATCGGATACGGTAAAGCGCAACGTTGCACCGTCGCTCGATTCTGGTAAAGCCTCGATACGCACATTGACGCCGCCCTCGTCGGTAAATTTCAGTGCATTGCTAATCAAATTGAGCAAAACCTGGCGCAAACGCCCGCCATCGCCCAATACAAAGCGCGGCAAACCAAGTGGGAAATCGAATGTGATGCCGACTTGCTTTTCGCGTGCGCGGGCCGACATCAGGCTGATGATGGTTTCCACCGTTTTAATCAGGTCGAAATCGATTTTCTCGAACTCTAGCTTGCCCGCCTCCAATTTTGAAAAATCGAGGATATCGTTCAAGATCGTGAGCAGTGCTTCGGCCGAATATTGCGCCGTTTCCAAATATTCACGTTGCTTGGGATCGGTCGCTTCCGCCAGCGCCATCTGGGTCATGCCGAGCACGCCATTCATGGGCGTGCGGATTTCGTGACTCATCACGGCCAGGAAGTCCGACTTGGCATGATTGGCGCTTTCTGCCAAATCCTTGGCGATGGACAAATCGTGCGTCCGTTCTGCAACCTGGCTTTCCAGACTTCGGCTCAAACTGACCAGTGAATCGTATAACACGGCGTTTTCGAGCGACATGGCAATCTGGGTCGAAAGCATTTGTAGCAACTCGGTATGCTCGTGCGTGAAGGCGTCGACCGCCAGATTATTTTCTAGATAAAGAATCCCTACCAACGCACTTTGCTTTTGCAATGGGATACATAAGACCGATTTAGGCGCAGTACGCACGATGTAAGGATCGGCATTAAACCTGCCGTCGTTGGAAGCGTCGCCCAGCACCACGTTTTCACGGCTGCGCTTGACATAATTAACGATGCCCAGGCTCAAAGACGTGCTCTCTGCGACCGACAAGTTCTGCCGCACTTCGATTGCATCGGCTTCTAGCCGTGCATCGATGACGAGTGCGCCATGTCGTTGCAAAAGAAGCATGCCGCGTTGCGCGCCAGCGTTTTCAATCAGCAAACGCATCAATTTTTCCAATAACTTGTCGAGTTGAATTTCACCCGACAAAGTTTGGGACGCCTTGATAATCGTTTCCAGGTCCAGCCCGCGTTCCGTCGGCAACACCGCTACTGTCGCGGCAATTTTCACGCGTCCAAGCAGCGCCGGATAATCGCCTTCGAGCTGTAGCGCTTTGGCGTTGGCACCCCATGCGCAGTAGCTGGCATGGGCTTGCTCCAGGCAGAGTTGCGCCAGCATTGGCCTGTCTTCAGCAAGATAAAAGCGTCCGGCCAGCTCACTGATCAAGGCTTCATCGTTGGGAAAACTATTTTCTTTTGCCCCTTTCAAGGCCAGTTCAAAATATGCAACCGCTTTAGCCTTGTGTCCTAAAACACGGTGGCGTTCTGCCTCCACCAGCTGCCACTTATGCAAATAATTCATCGGCGCACGTTGCGCCCACGCCTGGAACCGGTCTTGCATCTTATTGACTTTCGCCAACATCTGGCGGGCTTGGGGGGCGCTTTTAGGTGTTACTGCCAAGATTGAGAGCGAATAAAAAAATAGTAAAAATCCCGACGCTGGCGCGCCCAAATAAAAGCCTGGCAATCCAATTGCTTCTTCCGCATGCAGCATCGCTTCCGTATATTTACCGAAGTAATACTCACCCATGCATTGAATCGAGCGCGCATAAAAAACACCCCATAAATCATCGGCTATTCGACGTGCAACGACCACCCCTTCCTCATCCAGACCCTCGCTGATTGCGACGGCAGATTCGCCCACCAATTTGGACAAAAGCAAAGCCCACGGAATCGTCACCGCGATGACCGCCGGATAATTTTTTTTGCGATAAACCACGATATCTTTGCGGATATGGGCCAGTGCCTCGTCCACCCTGCCGCCCGATTGAAAGCGGATCGCATCCGAGAATGACAAAGCCACCACCGCACCGGCACGGTCGCCAATCTCCAATGCTTTTACATAAGTATCCATCAAGGGTTGCAGCGAACTGTTCAAATGTTCCAAGCTTTCCACTCCTCGTGTGGTTTGGGTGATGGTGTCGCATCAAGCCGTTAAAAATGCCAACCGCGCCCAGATAGGACTTGCCGGTTTGGGCTAGTTGCGACGACACCAGGCCAAATTTATACCCTTCGACCGGGCGCCCCAATTCGCCAGCCAGAGTCCGCCCCCACACCATATAAGCATAGGCACACGCCGGTGAAATACCATAGCGCACCGAGGCGCGTATCACTTCTAGCGCGGCCCACAACACCACTTTCGACTTCGCCAGATACGTCAAACCATAGCCAAGGAAGATCGCGCTAGCCTGAACCTGTTGCAAGTAAATAGGGTCGGTAGCCGCAGGCAATTGCGCCAGCGTCAGCGGATCGCGGCCGCGCAATGCGGCTTGCAGGCGAATTTTGGCCACAATGATATGACGGCGCCCGAGATCGGGAGGGACGCGGATGCCAGCCAGGGTCATTAATTCGATCCCGGTTTTCAGCAATTCTGCAGGTTTGTATTGGGCACCATAACTGCGCACCAGCATCTCTTTGGCAGCAATTTTTTGCTCTGGCCGGCTACTTTTTTCACATACGACCTGACACAAGATTTCCATTTCGTCGTAGGCGGCACGGGCGAAAGCCGACATGATCAACTCCATGTGCAAGGCAAACATGAAGTCGGGTTCTTGCGGCCAAGATTTCTGTGCGCCGTGCACCCGTGCCAGCTCGGTAAATTTGTGATGCACCTCGAACGCAGCCGAGATGCGCGCTTTCTTCGCCGCAGCCAAATTTAAGTGTGCCAGTTCCAATTGCTGCGCCTGATCCGTCAGCAAGGCACTACCTGCATTGAGCTGATGCACGATATCGAAAATCCGCTCTTCCTTTTCGTCTGGCGCTAGATTGGCCAGCAGCAGTTGTCCAATCTGCAGATGCACTGCCGCTTTTTGCCCTTGCGGTATGCCTTCATAAGCGGCTTGCTGCACCCGGTCATGCATGAAAGCATAATTTGCCGAGCTGCCGGCATCTGCATTGCGCGAATGCCGAATCAGGCCGGACTGGAGCGCTGCACGCAATTCCAACAACGTGTCGTCGTCACTCTTGCGCGCCACGATAGCGAGCGTGGCGAGGTCGAATTCATTACCGATACAGGCGGATAGGGTCAACAAATGTTGGGTCGGTGCAGCCAGCCTGGAAATCTCCTTGGTCAGCAAATCGATCACATTGTCAGTGATGCCATAGGCCTCAATGCGCTTGATATCCCAATGCCAGCCGCCATCATGAAACCGCAGCAGCTGCTCGTTATAAATACTCTGGATGAACTGACGCACAAAAAAAGGATTGCCCAGCGTTTTGCGATAAATTAAATCGGCCAGCGGCATTGCGCTTGGCAAGCTGGATCGCACGGTGGCGGCAATCAATTCGGCAATGCTTGCTTTCGGCAACGCTTTCAATTCAATCGTGGTGACCAATGCGTCTTTTTCAATTTCGCTGAGCGCCAGCATGAGCGGATCCGCCGCATCGATTTCATTGTCGCGATATGCACCAATCAAGAATAAACAGGTCTGCTCCACGCTCCCCATCAAGGTCTTGATCAGGCTTAGCGAGGCGGCATCTGCCCATTGCAAATCGTCCAAAAAAATTACCAGCGGATGCTCACGGCGCGCGAATGCGCAGACGAATTTTTGCATCACATAACTGTATTGATTGCGCGCAGGGTCGCTTGGTAGCAACTTGGGCTGCTTGCCGATGATATGTGCCAGTTCTGGAATGACATCGGCGATCAGGGAGGCATTTGATCCCAAAACCGCCAACAATAATTTTTTCCATTGAGCGATCTGGCTTTCGCTCTCGGTCAGAATTTGCCGCATCAATTCGCGCAGCGCATGATTCACGGCCGAATAGGGGATATCGCGTTTGAATTGATCGAATTTGCCGGCAATAAAATAACCGTGCTGCTCCGTCAAGGGTCGTTGGATTTCATTGACCAAGGCCGATTTGCCGATCCCGGCATACCCTTTGACCAGCAATAATTCGGCACCGCCTTGCGCCACCCGCTGGAAGGCATCGAATAATTGCTTCACTTCAAATTCGCGTCCCACTAATTTTTGGGGAATTTGCAGGCGGTCGCACAGATCGTTTTCGCCAAGTTCAAAATACGGTATCGAAGCGCTTGCTGCATAGCCGGACTGGCAGCGCTGCAAGTCCCATAACAAGCCATCGATACTTTGATAACGGTCTTCGGCATTTTTCGACAGCAATTTCATCACAAGCAGGCTGACCATCTCGCCAATCTCGGGATTACGCTGTGCAAGTGCAATCGGCTGCCGCGCAATATGACTGTGTACCAACGCCATCAAACTATCGGACTCAAATGGCAGTTGGCCCGTCATCAATTCGTAAAAAATCACGCCCAGGGAATAAAAATCGCTGCGGTAATCGACGCCGCGATTCATGCGTCCGGTTTGTTCCGGCGACATATAGCCGAACGGTGCGGCCGCGTCATGGCGCAATTCGATGGCACCATCATCAAGGATGGCGATATTGGCCATGCACAGCGCTTTATGCTGTCCGATGGCATTTTGGACTTGCTGCAGGCTTTTGACCAGGGCGATGCACACGGCGAGTGCGCCCGGCAGGTTGAAGTTGGGCTCGATTGCAGATTCGGCAGCGTCAGCAGATTCAGCAGGCTTGGACGGATTTTCCAACGCGCGGAAAAACATCATTTTGTGCAGACCGATTTTCATCGACATATTTCCCTGGATCGTTCTGTCATCGTTCTGTCAAAGTCTTTCTGCATGCTGTGTTAGCGCGGGGCTAGCCACGCTTCTGTCTGCAAAAAGAATCTAATATAGCCGCGATGGAATGGTTTGCGGAAGATAAAATCCTCCAACTTCAATGTTAAAGTAACAAAACCACGGCAATTGATAAACACTTTTTAAAAAGAAGAATAACGATGTCGACCTTAAAATTAGCCGAAGAATCAATCCCGCCCGACGAAATCAAATATACCGAAGACTTGACGGTCCGGCTCAAGGCCAAAATCATCAAGGACAACCCGATCGGCATCATGCGGCGCGATGCCCATCCCAAAATGCATGGTGTGGTCAAGGCTGAATTCATCGTCGAACCCGATCTGCCACAACATCTGCGCATCGGCGTCTTTAAAGTCCCTGCAACTTATCAGGCTTGGATCCGTTTTTCCAATCAAGACGGCACTATCGGCCCCGACATCAATCGCGACATTCGCGGCATGGCGATCAAATTGATGCGGGTGACAGGTCAAAAAATTCTTGAAGCAGAAAAAGACGCGCAAACCCAAGATTTCATTGTCATCAGTACCAATGTGTTCGTGACCAAAAACGTGCAAGAGTTTGACCAGTTGATCGCTTCTTTTACCGGCAGCACCTGGGCCAAGATCTGGTTCCTGCTGACACATTTGCGGGTAGTGTGGAATTTGATCAAATCTATGAAGCAATGCACCAATCCTTTGCAAACGCGCTATTGGAGTACCACGCCGTATCTGTTCGGCGACCAGGCGGTCAAATATTCGGCGATTCCGCGCGTTACCGAGCCAGACACGGTGCCGGCCAAGCCAGACGACAATTACCTGCGCACAGCCATGGTCCGGCAATTAGCCGAGGGCGAGGCATGGTTTGATTTCACCGTGCAAATGCAAACCGATGCCGATGCAATGCCGATTGAAGATCCGGGCAAGGAATGGAAAGAATCTGAGTCGCCGTTTCAAAAAGTGGCATCGATCAGAATATTGCAGCAGGATCTGGATACCGAAGCGCAGCGTGTATTTGGAGAAAACCTATCCTTCTCTCCCTGGCATAGTTTGCCGGAACATCGGCCATTAGGCGGTGTCAATCGCGCCCGAAAAATCGTGTATCAGGCGATCTCGACCTTCCGCCATGCGCAAAATAAAGTAGCACGGCGTGAACCGGATAGCTGGGATATTTAAACCCTACGTTGGCAAGGTTCATCACATGCTGGCAGGTCACATTGGTGTTGGCCTGCTATTAATCGATTTCAGCATCAAATAATACTCCAGGCAGTATTAAAATTGGCCCAATTAAACCCTGCGGGTATGGCATTGTTTTATGCTATACCCCCATGCATTGTCGCAACCATCAATCAATGAAGTAGTTCGCATGAACCGGAGCCACGAATTTAAACCAACTTGCAGGCTTCTCCGAACGGCAGCCGGGGCAAACGTGGATGTAGTTATTCGGCAAACCCATACGCAAGGTTGCAAACAAAATTAGCTTTGATCGACGTGCCGTCGAGAAAACTTGCGTTCAAATTATCAGGATCGAAACCCGGCTCTCTCGAAATAGCGTGTCTAGGGCGGTATCGTTCAACCTGCGGAACTCCTTACACGATCGATTCATCTGAGCTGCGACAACGGGTGATAAAGCGCCGTACAATCAGGGCCTTTCATTCACATAACTACTTCACGTCCGACGCATGTTTACACCTTCTCAACACGATGTGCGCAGATTTTTTTGCGAAACCTTGCGCAAACGCCAGTCGCAAGAAATCTTGACGCCGCTGGAAGCAATTGCCGCTGACTGGATCGGGCAACACCCGGAATATACCGACGCCCTGAGCGACGCCGATGCAGCCATCGCACGCGATTATTCAGTCGAGCAAGGCGCCAGCAACCCCTTCCTGCACCTGTCGATGCACCTGTCGATTGCCGAGCAAATTTCCATCGACCAACCAGCGGGCATTCGCGCCGCCTATCTCGGCCTGGCGCAACGGCTCGATTCCATCCATGAAGCGCATCATCAAATCATGGAATGTCTAGGTCAAATGATGTGGGCGTCGCAACGTAGCGGACTGCCGCCGGATGGCGCGGCGTATATCGAATGTGTTAAAAAGCGCTAGATGACCACACAAGCGCCAATTGAGTTGAATGAAATTGAAGATTACTCCCTTGCCATTTGCGAAAACGAGTGGATCGATTTAGACACCACAAAACGCGTTTTGGAAAGCTGGCTTGAGCGTATGGTTACATCAATAGAAATGAAATCCATCGTAGAGCATTTACTACTTTATGAATTGATCGACATTCGAATCATGAAGCTTCGACCCGCCACCATTGATGAAAACCTATCTAGTTTCCCGCTGAATCTTATTGAATTTATTGCCTCTAAAAAAGGAGAGAGCCTTTTAAAAAGAGCCAGAATAATTCGGCAAGTTTGATCAGCCAGATCTCAAAAATTAGGCGAAAAAAAACCACGGCATGCCGTGGTTTTTTATAAGCGCAGAGGTTTTAGCGCCGTACCACCAAGGTACCCGGCAAACTATGTAAATACGCTGCGATATCTTTAATGTCCTTGCCTGAAAGCGGCTTCACTTGCGCATCCATGACGCCATTGACACGGCCATTGGCTGCCGTACCGCGTTTGTAGGAAATTAAGGCGTGCTCTAGGTAGTCGACGTGCTGACCGGCCAGTTTGGGGTAGCTTGGATCGGTTGGGGTTTTAAAATCCACACCGTGGCATGAAGCGCAATTTTGTTTTTCAACTAACGCTTTACCGGCTGCAATATTGCCGCCGGCCATTGCATTGATCGATACCAGGGAGGATGACAAGACGAGCGCCATCGCGAGAAATTTTTTCATGATGGTCGTTCCTTATTTCTGCTGCGCGTAGTAGGCAGCGACATCGGCAATATCCTGATCAGACAATCTGCTTGCGATACCGCGCATTGACGGATGGTTGCGGTCGCCTTTTTTGTAGGCTTGCAGCGCATTCTCAAGGTACTTGGCCGTTTGACCACCCAGCATCGGCACTTGATAAACTTCAGGGAAAGTCGCTTTGTATCCCGGAATACCGTGGCAACCGATACACATTACAACCTTTTTTTCGGCAGCCTTAGGATTTCCGACGATGTCCGCAGCGGCGGCAACATGGGCAATCCCCGCAAGCGCGAGAAGTGCTAAGAATTTTTTCATGGTGGCAAGGGGTAATAAAACGCGAAACTGGCTCTACGCGATGGCGGTGCAGCGGCAGTTTGATACCAGGCCGCCAATCTATCGCGCTACTGGCGGCAGATTTTACCCGAAGACGCGTTCACAGTCCATGTTATCCAGTCCGGCAAGGTTTCCATGCCGGAAGTTTATGCGTCTCTCTAGCTTATTCCGGCCAGCTCTTTCTGCGGCTCGCTTCGGGTTGAAAAGTGGCCTCGGCCGGCTCACTTTCATCGGCGATTGCAGCGTTGCCGCTATCGGGCAATAAAAAATACGCCGGCTTGCGACGCAATTCACGCCACAACGACAATCGCACCAGTTGCCGCAAGCGGGCTGGAATCTCACGCGCGCGCAGCGCCAGAGCCAGTGCGCAACTGAAGGCTACGCCAAGATTGAGCATGCCGATGGCGCCAACACCGGCACACGCTAGCCAAAACTCTATCGACAACAGACTATGCCAACCGAGGCTCATGCCGGCCGCCGTCAACGATCCGGCAGCCAGCGTGACATGGCGCACATCAAGCGGCAAGCCAAAGAAGTTTGCCAGCACCGGCGTCATTCCCAGTAAAACTGCCAACGACAGATTGCCCACAAAACCGGCAATATGGCGCTCCAGCCAAGCCGCCCAACGCGCTGCGCGGACTGCGCCGACCACATGATTTAAGCGTCGATGGTGGGTCAGCGCTTCACGCAATCGACGCAGGGCAAACCAATTGTCTGCAACGCCTGCCATCACGCCCGACAGCCATAGCAATACGCCTGTACCGGCTGCTAGCAAAGGCGTCAAACCCAGAATGGATAAGGCTTGCAGCTCCGCATGCGCTTTCGGCAGGCTCATGACGGAAGTGCCAGAGACGAAAAAAACCCCGATGGAAACCAACGCCATGACTGGCATCACCGTCACCAGATTGCCCCATAGCGCGCCAAACTGGGCGCGCAGCAAGCCTGCGATTTCTTGCACCAGGGCACGCATGCCTTCTACCGTTTCGAGTGCGCCCATCTTGGCGGCCAAAGCTGGCGCAATCACTGCCGGCTGTTTGCCAGCTAAGGTACCGCCAACGGCAGAGATCGCGATGAAACTGCCAGCATAATTCATCGAGGCCAGCAAGCCTTCGAAAAATCGCGCCATGCCGGCGCCGGACAAGGCAAATTTGGCCAGCACCGTAAATGCAGCAATAACCCCGCCGCGATAGGCCGCGTTAACATGGGCGCCGTATTGCTGGCGGTCACGCGCAATATATAGTTCGCCATGATCGGCATTGCGCTCCACCATCTTGCGCGCGATCAGGGAAAAAGAGCGTTTGATCAGGCTGCGCACCGAGGATCGATGATGATGTGCCGCCACCAAGTCGGCCAACAGCGCCTGCACTTTGCCGTCGCGTGGACGCGTGGCGTCTTCGTTTATCCGGGCATCGCGCACATCGAGCAAACGTGCCATCCGCGTCAGTTGGGCACGCATTCTTTCAATGTTGTAGACCAGCCCGAGCGACACGCCATACTCATCCAGATGGGCATAAATACGGTCAGTCTGGGCCTGGCATACCGCGATGAGCATGCGGATGCTGCGCAACACGCTTTCATCGCGCGTCGCACCAGGCGCCGTGCGCAAATAATTTTCCAATTCGCGCCGCAGCGCCATAAACGGCGTCGCTTGCAAAGGCAGCTTACGGTCCAGCCGTTCGCGGAAAGCAGGGCTCACGCCCACCGCCACCACCACCGTAATGAGATACAACAAGGCTTCATCAATCTGCTTCTGGAAAGCGTGATCGATGCCGTCGTCTGCGCACAGGCGCCACAGGCGACTCAAGGTTTGCCGATCCAGTTCCAGCAACCAATCGGCATCAGCCGGCGCTGGGAACATCGCCACAAACAATGCCGACAAGTCAAACTGGCTTTGCGAGCGCGGCAAAATATGGGCAAAAATGCGCTCAGATAATTCGCCGAGAAAAGCAGTTTCACGCGGCAAGCCGGTGACGGAAAATAAATCCGGCCCGACCGCCTCGCGCAAGGTTTTTTGCAGCGTGGTGCGAACCATGCGCGACACATCGCGATGTTGATCCAGCCAATTGAGTAGAAAACGCACCCGCTGGTGCTTGACGCGGCGCCAAGCGCGCTCGTTTAGCAGTGATACCGCCGGTTCGCGCCGCACCCATTCGGCCAGATCGACGATCCAATTGGCACGTTCTTGCCACGGTGCAAACGGATCGGCGCGCCGCATCATGGCGTCGACCTGGGAAGCGAATTGTGAAGCTGGTTCTTGCGTCTGCGAGCCACGGCGAAAACGACGCCACATGACCCATAATTTCATCAAGGTTATTTTCATAATTTTCTAAAAAACTGCCGAATCCAACAATATCTGATCCTAAAAATTCAGCAGGTATGTCACTTTGCCGGAGCGAAAACCGCGCCAATGCGCAGTTTTTCGAGCGCTGATGAGCGCTCTTGTTCTCGCTTATACTGGCTTTTTTAGCACAATGACCATTCCAATCATGCAAGATTCTCTCCGACCCGGGCAGCGCTTCGAAGGTTCCCAAAGTTATATTGCCACTGCCGACCTGAAGCTCGCCGTCAATGCCGCCCTCACCTTGCAACGGCCCTTGCTAATCAAGGGCGAACCCGGCACCGGCAAGACCATGCTGGCAGAAGAAGTCGCCGCCGCGCTGAATATGCCCTTGATGCAATGGCATATCAAATCAACCACGAAAGCCCAGCAGGGATTGTACGAGTATGACGCGGTGTCGCGTTTGCGCGATTCGCAACTGGGTGACGAACGGGTGCTCGATATTAGCAATTACATCGTCAAAGGCGTGCTGTGGCAAGCGTTCACCGCTGACGAACCGGTGGTCTTGCTGATCGATGAAATCGACAAAGCCGATATCGAATTCCCCAACGACCTGCTGCGCGAACTGGACCGGATGGAGTTTTACGTCTACGAAACGCGCGAAATGATCGTCGCCAGACACAGGCCCTTGGTGATCATCACCTCCAATAATGAAAAGGAATTACCGGACGCCTTCTTGCGCCGCTGCTTTTTTCATTACATCAAGTTCCCGGACAAAGACACCATGCAACAGATCGTGGATGTGCATTTCCCCAAGATCAAAAACACCCTGGTGGCCCAAGCGCTGGACACGTTTTATACCGTGCGCGAGGTCGCCGGCCTGAAGAAAAAGCCATCGACGTCGGAATTTCTAGACTGGCTCAAGCTCTTGCTGGCAGAAGATATTCCCGTCGAAGCCTTGCGCAGCCAGGATGCAAAACTGCTGGTGCCGCCACTGCACGGCGCGCTACTAAAGAATGAGCAAGACGTGCATTTGTTCGAACGGCTGATCGCGATGGCGCGTAACAATCGGTAGAACACACTTTTATCGGTAGATGACTAGTTTAATAATTCAGCCCGTGCCCATTTTGCCCCCTCTGCCCGCTCGCGGGAGAGGGCTGGGGAAAGGGTTTGAGGTACCCAAGGCAGTTGGCAATGATCGCGGTTGGTGCGCACGTCGCACCCTGCCAAACAATTCAAAGTCTTTAAATAAGTCAACAATATAGGGGGTATATGGCATTTTAATGCCTCTCCCGCACGTTTTCATTGCATCAAAAATAATACATACCGGAGTATATTACATGCCTTTTATCACCCCCGTAACCCTTAGCGGACAACACGCCAGCCTTGAGCCCCTGTTGCAAGACCATCTTGAAGGAATTAAGGCAGCCGCTGCCGACGGCCAATTGTGGAACCTGTTTTACACCAGCGTGCCTTCAGCCGACATGACCCAAGCCTGGCTCGACACCGCGCACCGCATGCGCGATGAGCAAGGCGCTTTAGTCTTTGCGGTGCGCGACCAGCGCACAAATAACATCGTCGGCAGCACCCGCTTCTGGAATGTCGATCCTGTCAACCGACGGCTCGAAATCGGCTACACCTGGTATGCCGAGAGCGCGCACCGGACCGGCATCAATACCGAGTGCAAATTAATGCTGCTGACCCACGCTTTTGAAGTCCTCAATTGCATCGCGGTCGAACTTTGCACCGACTGGTTTAATCATCGCTCGCAAGCCGCCATCGAACGGCTGGGCGCCAAACGCGACGGCGTGCGGCGCAATCACACCATACTCAAGGGCCGTATCCGCGACACCGTGGTGTACAGCATCTTGCAAAGTGAATGGCATGGCGTAAAAATGAACTTACAGGCGAAATTGCAAAGGCGCTGAGATGCTGATCGATTTTTTCTTTACCTTGAAAGATGCCAAAATCCCGGTCTCGATCAAGGAATTTTTGACTTTGCTGGAAGCCATGCAACAAGGCTTGATCAGCCAGTCACTGGACGATTTTTACTTCCTGTCGCGCCTGACGCTGGTCAAGGATGAAGCGCATTACGACAAGTTCGACCGTGCTTTCGGCCTGTATTTCAAAGGAATCGAAGCTAAATTCGATGGCAATGCAGAAATCCCGCTCGACTGGTTACTCAAGCGGATAGAGCGTGAATTAAGCGCGGAGCAAAAAGCGCAGCTTGAAAAGTTCGGCTACGACAAGCTGAGGGAACGCCTGCAACAACTGCTGAAAGAACAAAAAGAACGCCACGAAGGCGGCAATAAATGGATCGGCACCGGCGGTACCTCACCTTTCGGCAATGGCGGCAGCAACCCTGAAGGCATCCGCATCGGCGGCGACCGCGCCACCGATCCCGGCAAACGCAGCGCCGTCAAAGTCTGGGATGCACGTGCCTACCGCGACTACGACACAGAGCGCGAGCTAGGCACGCGCAACATTAAAGTCGCGCTGCGCCGCCTGCGCAAATTCGCCCGCGCCGGCGCCGAAGATGAACTGGCGCTGGACGCCACCATCCGCGCCACCGCCAACAACGCCGGTACGCTCGACATCAAGATGCAGGCCGAGCGCAAGAACAGGATCAAGGTCTTGATGCTATTCGACGTCGGCGGCAGCATGGACGACCATATCGCCCGCAGCGAAGAATTATTCTCTGCCGCCAAGACCGAGTTCAAGCAGATGGATTTCTTTTATTTCCACAACTGCGTCTACGACACCATGTGGAAAAACAACCGGCGCCGTCATGCAGAACGCTTCCCGACCTGGGATATTTTGCGCACCTATACGCCGGACACCAAGTTGATTTTCGTCGGCGATGCCACCATGAGCCCATATGAAATCCTGCAACCGGGTGGCTCGGTGGAATACAACAATGAAGAAGCCGGCAGCACCTGGCTGCAACGTTTTACCAGCACCTTCCCCAAATTTATCTGGCTCAATCCAGAGCCGGAATCCATCTGGCAATACCGTCAATCGATCGCCCTGATGCAGCAAATCATGGGCGGCAAGATGTTTCCTCTGACGGTGGAAGGGCTGGAACGGGGGATGCGGGTGTTGAGTAAATGAGGCCCGTTCTTGGCTGGGATAGCGTGGGCGACGAATAAGTAAAAACCTCTAAGTAGTTTGGCTATTCAGCCAAGATACCCAAAAAGATATCGCCCCACCCATAAATAATATTATATTTTTCAATTCCAAGCACCTAGAATACCCCTCAAGCTGCGTTGCACTGTAACCATGTTATTTCGCCAGTGACCAACCGCATAAAGCTGAGCAACCCAGCGAAGCATCCCAACGCAATTTTCAAGCGGCTTTCTCCCCCACCTATCACATAGGAAAGTTTTAACAGTTACATTGCATTAATCCCAACGGTTAACCGCTTACTTCAGGCGGTGGCCGACCAGCTTCCAGCGTCACTAAAAGATGAGGCGGAGCTTCAATCTAGGAGGAAATATGTTTTTTTCACGCAATAAAATAGGCAAATCACTCTGTGCCGTGCTTGGCGCAGCGTTGATGTTCGTGAATTCAAGCGCGTTTGCGCAATCCTGGAATAACTACGGCGGCAACTGGACGCATTCAGGCGCTTTCAATAGCGTCGATTCAGGACTTGGCTCCAAATCCATCTTGGCCGGCTCCAACTTTCAAAGCTCGACCATGGAAGCGGATGTCTCGGTCGGCGCTGGCGGCGATGCCGGCTTTGTGTTCCGTGCCAGCAATCTGGGGATTGGCGCGGATGCATATTCTGGCTACTACGTTGGCTTGAGTACGCTCAACAACACCGTGGTACTGGGGCGCGCTAACAATAACTGGACTGAGATGATTGCGTATCCGTTCCAGATCAATGCCAATACCAATTACCATTTGAAATTGGTGTCCTCCGGTAAAAGCATTGAAGTCTTCGTCAACAATATCCACGTTCTTAGTGCTGGCGATGATGTCTATATGTCGGGGGCGGCCGGCTTGCGCGTGATGGGTACGTCGGCGCAATTCTCCAATGTCGCTATCACCAACAATGGCACCATTCCCGTGCCAACTTACAATTTCTCCAGCGTCAAGGGCGCAGTGTATGTGCCGACCAATACCGTCAATTACCTGGAATGGTGGCAAAACTACGACCCCACTATCGTCGACCGCGAACTGTCCTATGCCCAGACCTATGGCTTCAATACCATCGCCGTCTATCTGCACTATCTACATTGGGAAAACAATGCCGCCGACCTGCTCAACAAGTTTGAAAACTTCTTGCAAATCGCCAATGACCACGGCATGAAAGTGACACCGATTTTCTTTGACGATTGCTGGGACCCTAACCCGCATCTGGGCGACCAGGGCGCGCCGATTCCAGGGCGCCACAATAGCCGCTGGGTGCAATCGCCGGGACAAAACGTCAAAGACAACTACACCAATAATTACAAGCCAAAAGTGCGCAACTACGTGCAAGCCGTGGTCAACGCGCATAAATTCGACGGCCGTATCTTGTTGTGGGAACAGATGAACGAGCCAGGCTGCAACTCCGGCGGCGCGCAAAAAGCCATGAACGTGATCCTGATGAACGATGCCCGCATCGCCATCAAAGATACCGGCACCACCATCCCGGTTGGATCACCCTCGGTACAGCAATGGGAGCCTTGGTATTTCTCTGACTTTTTCTCGTTCCACCCATACGGCAGCGATTATGCCGGTCCCTACGGCCCGACCGTCTTAAATTCAGAAACCATGAATCGCGGTAGCCAAACCGTACCGGGCATCGTCGCCAACTATGGCGACAGGAATACCGGTTACATCCTTTGGGAGTTCGGCATCGGTCGCAGCAATACCCGCTTCCCTTGGGGCAGCCCGGACGGTGCACCAGAACCAGCGACACCATTCCACGGCGTGGTCTATCCAGACGGCCATCCTTGGTCAGTGGCCGATGTGGTGGCATTAAATGGCCCGACCGCCAATATGGCCGTATTTAACGTCGAATATTTCAACGGCAATTTTGCGACATCGAAGAAAGTCTCGATCACGCCGATGATTGATTTCGACCTCAATACCGAACGCGGCACCGCCTCGCCCGATGCCTCTGCCGGCGTCAGCGAGATCAATTACTCGATCCGTTGGAACGGCACGATTCGTCCAAGCGCCAACAACACCTATACCTTCTACGCCGACAGCGACAACGTGGCGCGGGTCTGGGTCAACAATGTGCTGGTGGTCAATAAGACCAACGCCGGCCGCGGCACGGTGCAAGGCAATATCGGCCTGAACGCCAATCAAAACTACCCAGTCAAGGTCGAATATGTCCACGCAACCGGCCCATCGAATATGCACGTCACCTGGTCCAGCCCGAACATGGGGCGCCAACCTTTGACCGTGATCCCTGCGGCATTCTTGTCGGGCAATAACCGCTTCTCGGCATCGAATGTCGCTAACAGCTTTATCCGTCACGCCAACAGCCGTGCCCGGGTCGATGCCAACGTTAATCCATTGGCCGATTCACAATGGCGCGTAGTGCCTGGTCTGGCAGATCCGCTGGCGGTCTCGTTCGAGTCGATCAACTTCCCTGGCCAGTTCCTGCGTCACCGCAATGGTGAAATATGGAAAGATGCCAGCGATGGATCGACCCTGTTCGCAGGCGATGCTACATGGAAGGTGCGTGCAGGTCTGAACAATCCCAATCAAGTGTCGTTCGAGTCGTTTAACTTTGCAGGCAACTTCATACGCCATCGCGATTTCTTGCTGTATAGCGAAGCGATCACGCCAGCATCGTCTGCAATCGACAAGGGCGATGCGACGTTTAATATCAATTAAATTTGGTGACTAGCATCACTCTGGATCGGGCCAAGGCTGATTCGGATGCAGTAAGAAAAGCCCTCTCGTGTCAAGCGAGCGGGCTTTTTACTTTTTGCTTTCCCTCCCCGCTGTCCGCATGCCATCGATTGCCTTGCGCGATACATGCATTTCTGCATAACTCCCATGCAGCTTCGTGTCTTGAAGCGCGCCGCCGCGCTCGGCACAATGAGCACTCGTCATCGGTATCGGAATTTGAAACCTAAACCCGATAGCAGCCCGCACCGCACAACCATCCCATTTACAGGAACCACTTTATGCAAACCAATCCCGACGCAACATTCGATTCCCGCCCGGCGCGCGGTCTGGCACTGTTGCTATTAATCGAAGCCCTGTTCAATTTCGCCCCGATTGCCGTACTCGGCCCGGCAATCGGCTGGCCGGCATCGCTCACCAATCCTGCCGCACAACAGCTCGCTGCCATCGCTGCACATCCCGATGCGGTGGCGTTCGGCTATGGTCTATACCTGCTGTTCTCGATTGCGCTCGCGCCACTGATGATCGCCTTCGCCGCCAGAACCTTCGGCAGCTTGCAAGGGCCGGTCGCCATGACGGTCGCGGTATTCGCCGGCTTATCGACCTTGGCCCGCAGCCTGGGAATCTTGCGCTGGCTCACCGTCATGCCGATCCTGGCGCAGCAAAGCCTGTCGGCCGATGCAGCCACCCACGCACAATTGGAAATGCTGTTCACCGCCATCCACAGCTACGCCGGCGGCATCGGCGAAATCCTGGGCGTCGGCCTGTTCATGGCGATTGCGATGGGGACATTAAGTATCGGCGGCGCACTCAGCCGGCGCATGCCCGGCTGGCTGGTCGGCCTCGGCCTGCTCGCCGCCGCAACCGAACTGGCGCTCGCCCTGCCCGCCATCGGCATCCCACTGCACATCTCGCCAGCGCCAGCTTCCGTGAGCTTGTCGCTGTGGCTAGTCGGTGCTGCGGTGTTTTGCTTTAAAGCTCGGAATAAGGCGGCTTGACGTTGCGGAAGGTGCCGAAATGGTTTAAATATACTGGATGCAGTATTATTTTTGGCATAATGAAAACGTGCGGGGGAGGCATTAAAATGGCTGATACTCCCCTAATGTTGCAATATATTGCTATGTGATACTGAAGGTGAAGGGCGTAATAGCGAAGCGTATTACGCCACATGGAATAGTCTACATATCGCGCAATGGATCAAGTCCATTGTGCGCTACTGATTGTGATTTACGGCTTTGCCCAAAAGGCAACACGATCCGAGAAGTGGCATTATTTCCTTGCTTGCCGGCGCCAGCATCCAGTGAATCCTAGCATCCACTACTAGTACCTTCCAAAGACTCAAGCGCTATGTCTTTCTTTGACTGAGCAAGGAGTCCATTCATATAACTTGCATCTGCTATCGCCATGGCTCCACCTTCCTGACCTATGTCGTGATTGAATAGTCGAAGCGTATTCAACGACGCCCATTGAGACGCAGAAATTGCAACTTCAAATTGACGCAAAAACTCACATTTATGTCCAACCAAAGAAAAACTGCGCTTTACATTCACGTGCAACACACCGTTCTTTTTCGAGTCAACAACAAGGTAAGGTTCAGAAAATTCACTTCGATGATGAAACCAAGTGCGGATAAGCAAATGAAGACGCCCATCCTTAATGAATGCATGGGTGAAAGGCTCCAACGGAACTAGCGTCCGAGGACCACCCTTAATGGAATCCGTAGTTGCAACTAGTGCGACAGGCATACCGAACAACCTAGCTTGCAAGCTATCCTGGTATTCGCACGAAACCAATAGCAGCGCAATCGCCACAAAAGAAAGAAGAACTCTTCGACGCGACATGGGGATCAACGTGTTTTCATTTTCCACTTGCTTTATTAGCTACATTTAGACCCACGAACACTTTGATTCGATAAAATAATTACCAACTTCCGTGGGCTCAAAAGCTGTGTCAAGCAAAGTTGCAGGAACAGAAACCCAATCTTGAAACTCAGGATGTCCGCTCCATTCGATATTTGATCCGCAACTTGAACAGAATTTTCGTAAAATTGTGGACGATGAATTGTAAGATTTTAATTGCTCATACCCTGCAGTAAAAACTAAATTTGTTTT
>JAZKIX010000085.1:48354-66034 GCA_040384645.1 Pseudomonadota bacterium
AAAGTTAAATACGTAGCAAATGGAGCACCATGCTGCTTTTGACACATTCTGCAATGGCAGTTTGCCACCATTAAAGGCGTTTCAAGTATTTGAAATTGAATGCTTCCACACAGGCAACTACCACTAATCATTTTCATTACCTTATTAAAATTTATTTAATTTCTCGCTGAATCTCTAGAAATTTTAAATTCTTGCGAATTTTTAATTAGAGAACAGTTGACGTGTATTAATTTTCAATTTGCAAAGATAACCGATTCAGCAACAAATAACCATCTGCTTGAAACCCTTAGATACCGCGTAGATACTGGCCCTGTTTGACAATTAAGCCAGGTAAAAATGCTGTTTAATCAAGCGACCAAAAACATCATCTATCGCAAACGCCGGTTGCTTGACCAAGTTTAGGACACTTACATGAAAAAATTTTCAGCTTATCTGCTGAAAAAGTGCAAAAGTATTGAATATGCGTTTTTCCGCTGGTCTGGCTTGCGCCATGCGGTTGACATCGGCATCTAGTTCAAAATCTCGCCCGCACGGGCATCCTTGACCTCGTCGATGTAGCTGCTGGGCGCTGCGGCGTTTTGGTTTGGAGATGGGAGCAAGGCAGTTTGAGGCTTGTGAGGCGAGAAAAAATATACTGGCCGCAGTATTATTTTTGCCTGATCATTATGCTCGGCAAGAACTCTGCACTTTGTGTAATTGAGATATCAGCCCAACAAATATAGGAGGAAATGTTGGGCTGATAAAACTTTATCCCAAACTACGCTGAGCAATTGATAAAACCGGTTGTATCTTACCGATTGCGACTTACAGCTTTGCTCGCATGAATAGGGCAAAGTACTATTTTGTCGTCGTCCGTTTTCCAGCCAAGCGTCTCAGCTTTCAAGGCGGCATTCACGGCCCACGATCAATAGGATCAGAAGAGCTTTCGTTTCCAATGTCGGCTGAGTTGGGGATATAGATCGAGATGCAGTTTGGGCTCTCACATTTAACGCAAACATATATATAGATTTTTTCAACAAGGATTGAACAGGGCATGGACTGAGACGCTAAACGTGGTTGAATTTTTATCTTGCAAAGAACGCCACAAAACATTTAGGGCATAAAAGCCAAGCGTATTCCGTCGTATTGAACGATTCCCGCATAGGAGGTAATAGAAAAAGCTCAATTTGCACTACGGATTACGAGTTACCGCCTTTTCGATTGGCGACCGTTGAAGTGCAAAGTCAAGCATTCTTGAGCAACTGAGCCAGTTTAGCTGTGCTGGTTCTGCAGCTGATCACCTGTGCCACTATGGCAATGCAGCCGATCGCAATGGCAAACATGAAGCCAGCATTGGTGTAAACCTTGTTTCCTAGCCATGCCACAAGTACATAAAAAATTTGAGACAACGGAATGTTAGGCAAAAGTGCAGCGCCCGCGTTTGGCTTGCGTCTGTTTTCCAAATGCCGGATGTTGCCGTCATTAATTTCGCATGCAAAGCCAATAGCACACGAAACCAAAGATATTAAAACAATTGCAAGGTATATCAGCATGGTGTTCTAACGTGTTTAATTTCCATTTTCCCAAGATAACCGATTGAGCAACAAAAAACCACCCGCTTGAAAGCACGTGCAAGTCGCATGGTTACTGGCCCCAATTAATATCTTCATTAGAGTTTTTTAGCGGCGGTTTTACGGAACACAATTTCGCAACAAAACCGTTAACCCGCGACTTAAAAACTGCCTAGCGCAAGGATGAAGTGCCCGGAGCGGAGCGGCAAGGATTTGTTAAATCTGGTTTTTACGCCAGTAATCTGGATTTGATAAAACCTGTTGCTCAATTTCTGAATTTTTAAGGGCAGCCACTTGAGGAACATACGCAAACTCATGCTTGGCATACCAACCGACCATGGAAAAATTTTCTTCGTCAGCAGGTATAAAAACACCGTCAAGGTAAACATACGTTTGTCCGAGTTCAATTTCACTTTGCATAGTCTTCATGACTTCAACCCATTCTGATATTTCTTCATGTGTAGGTTGTTTTCTGTTGTAGCCATAAAGATCTTCGGCCGCAACTTCTTCCCATGTTTTGTTAATTTCCGCAGCTACAGCAAAAGAAAACGCCTTTCTACATTTTGCACAGGAGAATAACCAGCCACAACCACACCAAGGGCAATCTAATTGCCCAGGATCACCAACTAGACTTTCCTTGCAGGAGCAAAATGAAATGAATTCATCATTCTTCTTCACTAAATACACAATGCTCATTAAGTATCCGTGTAATTAAACGTTTGACATGAGTTGGCTACAGCGCACATTCGTATTGGAAGCCGCTCTGTTCTTCATAGCTTTTTCGAAGCTGAGGGTTCGTTGCAATAAGAACGCAGGCAGTGAAATATCCCTTGGATCTTCCACTGAGGTTGTACCCCCAATCGGTGATCTGATCCTTTGAAAAAGACACCTGACTTCCCTTGCGCAAGTTACGAAGTTGCATAGGGTCATTCCGAAGAACGCCTTCATAGCCTGAGCTCGAAGCCCGAAAAGGATTGACCCACATATGTTCCTTGGTCGTGCCATCTTCGAAGAGAACTTTGACTGCGAAACCGGTCGCTCCATCGGGTCGATTTACCTTGATTCGCAGAAATTCATCGACGGTCTGTCTTGCCTTTAAAACCGCAGCGGTCATCGCTGGATCTGTGCTTGACACTTGCTGTGCCTGAGACCAAACGCAGCTGTGAGTTGCTAAAGTGAGTAAAAAAACCAATGATCGGTGCATGTCCGCCACAAAGTGTATTAATTTTCAATGTAAAAAGATAACCGATTGAGCAACAAATAACCACCCGCTTGAAAGCTCGTACAAGTCACATGGTTACTGGCCCCATTTGATATTTTCAGTAAAAACACTGCGCTTTGGGCTATTGATTTATCGGCTCAACAAACGTAGACGAAAATGTTGGGCTGATAAAACTTTAGCCCAACTTGCTGAAGCCAAGCACAAAAGCCATCTCAAACAGGTAATTTCTTCCGGCGCCTGGGACACCATTGCGGCGCATCTGGCTACCGATCCGCTTATTCACTACTACGTCGAGCGTTAGCACAGTCGGTCATGGCGAGACGGTACATTGGCTGAAGACTGAGGTCACTTTAATGTGCCATTGGACGACCCGCGAAGCGCCACTGCCCCGAATGCCAACATGATGAGTGCCGATGCCCCTATCAATAGTGCATAGCCGAGATGCGCACGCGCCGAGCCAAACAGCGCTTCGCCTAGCCTGGGCCCCCACACGCAGAACAAACCGACTCCTCCTCTACTAGACCTTGTGCATTGCTCACGAAGGCTTCCAGAAACAACTACGTCATAGGCGATGTAGAACGGGTAGCCAATTGCGGGCAGTAGCGCAATAGGAATGAATGCTTTGCGGATGAATTTGCGCATACAATTTCGTGAGGCTTAATGTTTGACATTAGGGGCGGGCGCAAGTGGGCGAAGCCTGCTTGTGGACGTCCCCTCGATAGAAGGGTGAGGCACCGCGTGCCCGGCGCCGCTGACTAAGTCGTGACTATTTCATGAGGGCAGATGTGATTGGCATGGCTCCGAGGCTGGGCCACTGCGTTATGAATGCTCCAACGGTCTGTTCCTGTTCGTCGATCACACACATTGGAACTTGCGCTGCAGCGACTGTGCAGTTATCGGCGAGGGCTAGGAATCCACAATTCTGTATGCCGTACCACTCCATGACCTGGGACCGGCGACTGCAGCCATACGAAAGCGTGCCCACGTAGGCGATGTAACTCTTAACCACGTGAAACCCAAGAGGCTTATGAAATGGACCGAGTGAGCCCCTTGGGGAGCCAATTCCACTCACCTCATACTCCCCCTCCGGCAGCCACATTGAGAATTCGGTAGCGCCTGTGTACGTGAACTTCGCTCCTGTGGCGACGCTCTTGAACGTGACACCGGTACCGAACCAACTGCTGCTGCTGATACGCCCAACAATCAGACCGGCGTTTGAAGGACCGTAGGCCACTGACTTAATGGCGTGCCGTTGCGGAGGGCCGGCGCAGCCGGCCAGGAAAATCGCGACTAGAACCGCGTATTTGACGATCTGTTGCATGAGTGCGCTCACTTTCGCTACCTATTGTGATTTAATTTTCAATTTGCAAAGATAACCGATCAAGCAACAAATTGCCATCGGCTTGAAAACCCTTGAAAGCGGCGTGGATATTGGCTCTATTTGATTATGCTGGGTAAAAATACAGCTCAACCAAATGACCAAAAACATCCTTTTTCACCAACGCCGGTTGCTTGACCAAGCTCGGGACGCTTGCGTGAAAAGCTTTGCAGCTTAGCTACTGAGAAAGTGCAGATGTATTGAATATGCGTTTTTCCGCTGGTCTGGCTTGCGCACTGTTGACATCGGTATCCAATTCAAAATCTCGTCCGCGGGAGCATACTTGCCCTTTTTGAGGTAGCTGCTGAGCGCTGCGGCGTTTTGTTTTGGACATGGGGACAAGGCAGTTTGAGGCTTGTGAGACAGGCGAAAAATGAAAACATACTAGCTACAGTATTATTTTTTACGCAATCAAAACGCGCGAGAGAGTAGTTAAATTGGCATATACCCCCTATCACTAGCTGAAATGACGATCGCTGCGAAAGGTTTTGTTGCTGGTTGCCAGTCACTGCAACGCCCTCTCCCTCCGCCCACTCCCGCAAGCGGGCAGAGGAGACTAAAACCGGCGGCGCTGCATGCTTGATTGATCGCTTGCGTGCTTGCGTCTCTAAAAAGCCAGCAACGCTGTCGCTTGACCGCGTGCCTGAAAACCTTGCAACGCTGCTTGCATTACACCTTACACGGCTAATTCCCGCCAGCGGATCCAGCCCACGCATTCGACACCAAAATCGTATTCAGGGCGATATACTTCCGGCCAATCTTATAAGCTGACATGACAAGAATGGCTGTGTTTTTATCGAATTCCCTAGATTCGCCTATCGTACTTGCCATGCTGCTGCTGTATCTGCTGCTGGGCATGGCGTCGCTAGGGGTGATGCTCAAAACCACGCCGGCCAGTCAATTGCGTCTGCAAGTAAACGCCTGGTGGCGGATTTTTCCGCTGGTCAGTGTCAGCCTGTACTTGCATCCCATCGGCGCAATCGTGCTGGCGCTGTTTATCGGTGTGTTGGCCGCGCGTGAATTGGCGCTGCATTGCAGCCCGGCCCGCTCGGCTTTTGCTGCCTTTTGTATTGGCATCTTGGCGCTGGCGCTTTTGGCAGGGTGGTTTTCGCTGCAACTTTCGATGACGGCGCTGGCTGTGTTGATGGCGGCGCAGTTGGCGCATTTTATTGCCCGGCGCCAACACTCTCAATTACTGCTTCTACTGTTTTTATTCACGTGCTGCGGCATTGGCTTTATCACGGCGTTCGCCACTTTGCCATTGTCGGCAGCGCTACAGCGCGACTGGTTATTTTATTTATTCGCCATGACTGCGCTGAACGATATCGCGCAATTTATTACTGGCAAATCCTTCGGCAAGCAAAAAATCGCAGCGCGCATCAGTCCCAATAAAACCTGGCAAGGTTTGGCCGGCGGCATGAGCGTCAGCGCGATGCTGTCACTGGCACTGGGTAGCTATTTGCAATTGGCGGGTGCGATGCAACTAGCCTGGTTGGCGCTGCTGTTATCGTTGGGCGGATTCGCGGGCGACCTATTATTTTCGGCGGCGAAGCGGTTCCTGGGCATCAAGGATTTTTCGCAATTGATTCCGGGGCACGGTGGGATTTTGGACCGGGTCGATAGTCTGGTCGTGACCGCGCCTTTGCTGTATTTTGCAATTGTTTTTCTTCACTAGGATATTGAGCATGAAACTTGAACCGCAGACTGGCTGGCATTGTAGCGAAGCAGGATTCGATAGCTTTGACGGCACACGCCTGTTTTATCGCAGCTGGCAACCGCGCACGGCGGATGCCGGTGGCGCGCAGAGGGCGCTGGTATTTTTGCATCGCGGGCATGAACATTCGGGCCGGATCGGGCCGCTGGTGGAGCAGTTTGGCCGGCAAGTCGATTGGGCTTTTGCCTGGGATGCGCGCGGTCACGGCCACTCGCCGGGCGAGCGTGGCGATGCGCCGGATTTCATGACACTGGTGCAGGATTTCGACCGCTTTATCCAGCACATTTCGCTCACGCACGGTATCGCGCAGGAGAATATGTTCATCGTTGCCAACAGTGTCGGCGCGGTAATCGCGGCTACCTGGCTGCACGACTATGCACCACGGGTGCGCGGCGTGATCATGGCGGCGGCGGCGTTCGATATCAATCTGTATGTGCCGTTAGCCAAACCAGCTTTGCGACTGGCGCTGTGCTTCAAGCCGGCGCTGTTTGTCACCAGTTATATCCGCTCATCAATGCTGACGCACTCCAAGGAACAGGCTGCCGCGTATGACAGCGATCCTTTGATTACCAAGAATATTTCGGCGCGGGTCTTGCTCGACCTGGCCGATACCGCCAAGCGCGTGGTGCAGGATGCCGCCGCCATCGATGTGCCGGTGCTGATGCTGGCGGCGGATAAAGATTTTGTGGTGAAACTGAAGCCGCAACGTCAATTTTTTGAACGCCTTTCGTCACCCTTAAAAAAATTGGTCGTACTCAAGGGTTGTTATCACGCAGTGTTTTACGAGCGCGATACTAGCGAGGCGTTGGGACTGAGCCGGCAATTTATCGCCGATTGCTATGAGCGCGATTTGACACCGCAGCAGCATTACCTCGATGCCGACAAGGATAGCGCCAGCGCCAGACAGTATGCGGCCTTGCAAAACGGCAGCTCCACCAGCGCAATTAGCAAACTGTTTTTTGGCATCCAGCGCGTGATGCTGGGTGTGCTGGGGCCACTGAGCAATGGCATGAAAATCGGCTTGACGCATGGCTTCGATTCCGGCGCCTCGCTCGATTATGTGTACCGCAATCAAGAAGGCGGACGACTGATAATCGGCAAGTTTATCGATCGCGGTTATCTCGATGCGATTGGCTGGCGCGGGATTCGCCTGCGCAAGGTGCACATGCAGCAAGCACTATCTAATTTGATCGCGCAACATGATGGCGTGCGGCCACTGCGGATTCTCGATATTGCGGCAGGTTCAGGACGGTATGTGCTGGAGACGGTGAAGCGTTTTCAAGACAAGGACATTCAAATTACCCTGCGCGATTTCGCCCAGCATAATCTGGATCAGGCCAAAGAACTGGCGGGGCATTTGCAATTGAATGCGACGGTCGAATATCAGTTGCGCGACGCATTTAGTCCGGCTAGTTATGGGCAGGACGAAGCTAAGTACGACATCGTGATTGTGTCGGGCCTGTATGAACTATTCAGCGAAAACGCGATGGTGCTGCGATCCTTGCAAGGCATCGCGAGCCAGATGGCCGACGGCGCGCACCTGATCTACACCGGCCAGCCGTGGCATCCGCAGATCGACATGATTGCGCAAACCCTGACCAATCATCGCGGCACGCCTTGGCTGATGCGACCGCGTCCACAGAATGAAATGGATGCGCTGGTCGTCAGCGTCGGTTGTCAAAAAATCGCCAGCCAGATCGGCATCGCCGGTATCTTTACGGTGTCGGTGGCGCAGAAGACCGTAACGCCAGCCGCAGCCGGTTAATCACGGTCCACAGCGACAACAGCAGCACCAGCCACAGCGCCGCATTGAGCCAGAGCGGCGCTGCACCGCACCCGATCATCAACGCCAGCACACCGAAGGCAAAAGCGCGGTCGCTTTTGCCCATCGGCCCGTCGAAGCGGCGTTTTGACCCCACCATCAGCGCCAGCACGCCGGCAAATTCAGCCAGCAGAGCGGCAATTACCACCAACACCAGCAACGGTGCCGAAATCGTCGCCACCAGCGCGAACGGCAAGGTCAAGGCCACATCGGACACTTGATCCCCCATTTCATTAAGGATTGCGCCCAAAGGAGTTTTCTGGCCGCTGGCATTGGCCAGCATGCCGTCAATCGCATTGAGCGCCATCCGCAGCAACATGAATACGGGCAGTCCAAACCAGAGCCATCGTGTGCTTGGATTGACAACCAAGGCCGCGCCATAGGCCAGCGACAGGATCATGGCAAACAAGGTGACTTGATTGGGACTGATGTGCGATGCCATCAAGCCCCGGATGAAGGGGCTCAGCAATTGCTGGAATTTGGGTTTGAGTTGGTAAATGGACAGTGTCATGTGTCTAAAGGCGTTGGCAAATGCGTTGAAAAGTGAAGTGGAAAACGCTCTGAAAAATGCTTGGCCAGCAGCTTACTTCGGCTATAGCCCATCGCGCAATGCAGATACACCGTCCTGCCCTGCCCGATATGTTCGGCAATAACAGCGGCAATCTGGTCCATCACCGCCGGCGCGGGCCGATGTAAATCGAGCAAGGGAAAGTGATGGTAAGGCTGGCGACGCAGGCTGGGCGTTTCGCTCAATTCATTCGCCAGATCGATCACCACGCAATGCTCCGGCAAGGTTGCCGCTTCTGCGACACTCAGGCGACGCCCGACCAACAACTGGTCGCGCCATTGGACGTAAGGCCGGCGGCCACGCTCACGCAAGCGCACGCAATGCCAGGTGAGGCGATAGCCGATTAAATACGGCGCATACATCAGCCAGATCCAGAGCGGATAGCGGCCATTATTTTTACGCAAGAAATGGCGGTCGTCGCGTTGATAGGCCAGCGCCACCAAGAGCAAACTAGCTACCAAATACAGCGGCGCAAGATTATTCGGAATTAGCAAGCTGAGTAACCACAGGATCGCTGCCGCGACACAATAACTGAGCGCCACCGTAGACCGGACGCCCCTCTTCCGAATCAACAAAACCGCCAAGCAGCCAAGCAACAGTCCAGCGACGACATCGAGCACATGATGTTGATAGGTCAATAGCGTAGAAATCGCTACCAGCGTGAGCCAGATTGCCAGGACTGTGCGCGCCAGAGAATGCTTTACCAGCGGATACAGAGATTGCCAAGCGATAACGCAAAAGGCGACGTGCAAGGACGGCAACTGGTTATACGGCCGATCAAAAAAAGATAAGACATCAAATAATGGCGCTAATACAGGCGGATCGATGGCGGGCCTGCTCATGCCAAATTGCAAGGGGAAAATCGCAAATATCAGCGCAGCCGCCAGCGTGGTAACCACAGTGCGCTGACTCAAGAGGCGCACATCGTTTTCGCTGCGGACCCAGGCAAAACTAAGGGTAAAAAACAGGATCGAGCTCGCATACGGAATGATCATCCATGGCAAAAACGGGATGCCTTGTTCGAAAGAAAATGCGACGTTGTGCGTGACATGTTGCTGCTGCGCCAGCCAGTTGGTGAGCGGATAACACAAGCCAAATACCAGCGAATTGATCAGGCAATGGCGGATGCGTATCGGCCATTTGGCGATGGTTTGCTGTTCCATCCGATGAAATTCCTTGTTTTAGTCGATGGCGGTAGGGCATTATCCTTGACCATGACGATTAATCAAAAATATCAACGCTGCATGGTGATGGCAGGCGGTGGATTTCGCTTCGGCTATTTCCTCGGCATGTATGCCGCCGCGGTCGAAACCGGCAATCGGCCGGACCTGTTGTTAGCCAGTTGCGGCGGCTCGATTGCTGCTGCCATCATTCATGCGCTACCCGACGATGGCGCACGCAAGGACTGGGTCAGTTCGGCGGCAATGTATGACTTTTTATGCAGCCTGCAATCGACACCCAAGGCGGCGATTCACCGCACCGTATTGCATGCGGTCAAACGACGGCTGCAGTCGGGCCGGGCTGAATGGATTCCCGATTTATTCGACGATTATTTTTTCGATATTCCCGCCCAGTTGCCGTTACCGCTGCCAGCCGCCATACCGGAGGTGGCGCTGGCGATTGTGGGCGGCAAAATATTATTTACACAGAGTGAGGTAGGCCAACCGCGTGCCGGACGTAAGCTATTTGCCGAAACCGTGTTTTGCAATGCGCGCAGTGCCGCTTTGCTGGAGGGCATGCAAGCGCCTTTGAGCGAGTTGCAATGGGGCGACAATACCGTGGCGCCTGCCCTGCTGACGGATATTTCCATGCCCATCGGTGATGCAGTACGGATCTCGATTTCAGACATGTTTTATTTCCGCTGTCATTCGCACGGGACATCGCATTACACCGGAGGTGTGATCGACCTGTTCCCGATTGAGGTGGCGCACCGGCTAGCCAACCATGTGACGATGGAAATCAAGTCGCCCTTCAACCAGACACTATCGATCCCAGCCTGGCGCGCAGTTTTGGGCATCGATGGCAATGCGCGCTTGCGCCATGTGCACCGGCAAGTCGCCGATGTCTGGGTCGATGCCTCCGATGTCGATACCGTCTTGGCCAATAACAGCATGCAAAAAAAGCTGGCGTGGCGCCAAAACCGGATTCGCCTGATCATGCCGCCGACCCATGCCAGCTATGTGGCCGACGTCGAAGCGCAATGGCAATACGGCTATCGACGCGCGCTGGAAGCCTTCGGCCACGCCGAGCCAAACCATACACAGCACATGCGCTATAAAGCCAAACATAACTAAGCGACCGGCGCGATGAAGATCATGATCATTGGCGGCACCAGCGGCATCGGCCTGGCGCTGGCGCTGCATTATTTGCAGGACGGTGCGGAAGTGGCGATCTGCGGGCGTGATCTGGCTAGGGTCGATCCGGCAGTGGTCGCGCAGCATGCGGCTCTGCGTTTATATGCACTCGACATCGCCAACAAAGCAGCCGTCGCCGCTGCGCTCGATGATTTTATCGGCGCCGGCAAGCTCGATCTGTTGATCGTGACCGCGGGGTTTTATTTTAATTCGCCCCGCGTGACGCTGGACGAGTCTACGACCCTGCGCATGTTGCAAACCAATGTCAGCGGCTTGCATCAAGCCTTCGAGCTGGCAGCGCAAAAAATGCTGTCCCACAAAGCGGGACAATTGGTGGCGATTGCATCGATTGCCGGATTATTGCGCGACAGTCCCACCGGCTCGCTCTACGGCGCCAGCAAACGTGCCGTGATCGGCGTGTGCGAGGTGTATCGCAAGGCCTTGGCACCCTTTGGCATCGACGTCACGGTGATCGTGCCCGGTTATATCGACACCGCCAAATTGCGCGAACTGAACGGCGGCGATGCCAGCCACAAGCCATTCTTAATGTCCGAAGCGCAGGCGGTGAATCGTATCGTGCAAGCCATCGCACAACGTCAGGCGAGTTGTGTGTTTCCATGGCAAATGCATTGGCTGGTGAGGCTGTTCAATTGCTTGCCATCGGGATTGCGTAGCTTGCGCGGAAAGTAATTCTGCGTTTGACCGTGCTTGGCCTCTACAAATCTTCCACCGGCGTATGACCCGACAGCCAATTCAGTTCGCTATCTAATGCAAATTGGCTAGGCCAACTGCGCTCTGGCACGCCCCAATCTTTGAAATTCAAGACCAGTTCGCATAGCTCGCGGGTCGCTTGTGCGGTCGGTGCGCGCATCAGCGCGTCGGCGCGTTGCAGGTATTGCTCGGGTTTGTCGGCGGCGCGTTCCAACATGCGTGAGGCCCATTTGTGATAAGGGAAAAACAGCCGGTTATGTGCCAGCAGGACGCGGGTTGTAAACAGCACGGCCCTGACCGCGGACCAATTCAAGAGGTAGGGATTATCGTGTCGTTCCGCTTCGCCAACGTACCAATGCATTGCCTGCACTTGCGCCACGAAACGTTGAATATGTTGGATGCGAGTCGATTCGTCGTAGGTGTTAATACGGTCAACCAAGGCTTGTAAATGGCTGCTGTCGGCGCGCGACCATGCGATGTAAGCGTTCAGGAAGGCGGCGCGGGCGGGTTCGCTGCCTTTTTCGGCGACCAGTTCCAAAAAACTACTGCCCATGAATTTACCATCGACGTATCCGCCTTGGTAATCAGTGTAATCGGTTGAATAAAAGGTGAGGTCAGCAGATGCCTGGCGCGCCTGATAGGCAGCTTCGTCGACGATGATCATCACATCGACATCGCTGTCGGCCTTGCCAAATTCTTTGACCAGAGAACCGCCAACCAGGATGGCTTGCACTTCATTTTTTTGCGAGAAATCCTGGACAAAACGATCCAGCGCCTGCTGGTGATGGGAAAGCAACATGCAAATCCTCGTCAAAATCAAAGGGATGTTTAGAGGCGAATCGGAGGACCAACAGTGATATCTGCACACTGCCAACCTGCTACTGGAATCGGGATAAAACTAGTAGATCAACCAGAAGAAATAATTAGACGAGATAAGTAGGGTGTGCGGGGCCGCCGAGGCCGTGCGCACCAAATGATCCGCAACGTTATGGTGCGCATCACCGCGAGCACAGCCAACTGTGGTGCGCACGGCGCACCCTACGCACGCTTTGTCTATCTGCTGGCAGTCTATCGAACCGTTTTACATCCCTGCCATAAAAATATTAAAGGGGGGTATTGGCAAAAATACCGCCTTACCCGCACGTTTTTATTGGCACAAATAAAATACAGGAGGCAGTATATTTACTGGAAAGATGTCATCCACAACTGCCGCGAGGGCAAACCTACTGCCCTCGCGGCGATCTGGAGTGACGCAATTACTCCGTGAGCCAAACGCTGCTATTAACACCACGCGGATAATATTTCGCGGCGTAGAGCACGCCATCGACCACTTGTTCGCTCCAGCACCAGGCGCTCAATTCCGGGTGCAATTGCCAATTGGCGTGCGCGACGTCGGCGCGGTGGTTGATGTCGGCAATCGGCAGGCGCAATAGATGGCGCGCGGCGAATTGGCAGACGTACACTTTGGCCGGGAAGGTGTTGGCGCTGGTGGAACTAATGCGCCAGCCGCCGTCGGGATACAGGCACGTGTCGTCGCGCAAGACGTGTTCCATCATATGACGGCTGAGCGCTTTGAAGTAATCGGCAAATTCGCCATCGAGCGCCAGCGCCTGATGCGCGCCGCCGAAATGGGCGTAGGCCAGACCTTCGATTACTGGCAGGATGATAGCTTCGGTCTTGCCTTCCAATAAGGCTGGAATGCGTCCGTTGGCATCGGCTGCCGCCGTGATGGTGGCAGCAGCACGTTGTGCTTGTGACTGGGCGCGACCACGTCCGCCGATTTCTTCAACCCGCTCGAACAAGCGCGCCAATACCACGCTGGCAGCCCATAATTTGCCGCCCAGATAGGTGTTGCCGCTGGCTTGGCCAAGCGAGAGATCGATGCAGTCATAGGTGGTGATTTCACGACCGGTGCCGCAACGCGAACTGTCCCAGCGCATGACGCCGATGCGTTGCGCCGGATCGGGATGATCGCGCCGCTCCATGCTTTCCAGGCATTGCAACAAGACGCCGGTATTTTTCTTCAGCCAAACCAGATCATTGGACGCTTGCACATACAGGCCGGCGGTCAAGACCCAGTTGAGCAATTCTTCCATCGTCATGTGCGAGAAGCAGCCGCTCAAATTGGTGCGCTCGTAGGATGAGCGACCGGCTGGCGTGAACACCGCCGCCGCACCCATATCGTGGGTGAAGGAGATGCCGCCGGCGGCTTTCTCGCCGCGCCAGGAGATATCGTCGGTATAGCTGTAACGCGCCGTGTATTGGTCCAGCACATTGCGCACGGTCCAAGGATGTTGCTGCACTTCGTACAGCGAATGGTCGGGCACCAGATCAAGTGTATTGATCATGTTGTACTCGCCTTCGTTGACGTTCCACAAAGGCTGGCCGTCTAGCTCGAGCATCTGGGTCGAAAACAGGTAAGAACGCGTCGCATGCGCCACGGTGAATTTTTGCGCTTCGCTAAGTTTGCTATTGCGCAGCTTTTCGTCGGCACGGGTGGCACGCAAGCGGGCATCGTCGAAATTATCCAGCGCGAAACGTCCAACTGCTTCGGTCGAATCGAACCAGCGGTTGTACAGATAACGCGTCGCCACGCCAGCAGTGGCAACACCGGCGCGATGGAAGCAATAGGCAAAACGCAGGGTCACTTTGGTATTGGCTGGCACGTCGAAACCGATCATGCCCTGCCCGCCCAGACCGCTGCTACGGTTGGCGGCGTTATTGACGTCCAGCATTTCTTGCCACGCCAGGCCGAGCGAACTCCATGCGCCTGGATGATCGGACACCAGCGCCATGTCCATACCACTGCCGATACCGACCAGACCATTGTCGCCTGCAATATGGCGCAAGCCGTAACAAGGGTCGATCCGGTTAAAACCCACCGCAAGGATACGCGAGCGTGCGCCCTTGCTATTGTCGACCGTCACTTCGGCCCAGACTGCTGGCACCAGCGCCCGCTTTAAATCGACCGTATCGCCCAAGGCTGGATCGGGAATCGCACCGCCAGGGCTATAGAGGGTATAAGTCAAATCGCCGGCATGCCAGGCATCGGAGGCGATCGCGAACTTGCGCTCGATTTCGGTTTGCTCATAGGCGCGCAAGACGATCTTGTCGCCGCCCAGGCCGTCGTGGCTGGCGACATAACGTTCGGCTTCGGAACCTGCCTTCAAATCGATGAATGGCATGACGTCGAACTCGCCTTGCTTGTCGGCAGATTCCAGCGCGATCAAGATATCTTGGTTCGGCGCCTCGCAGCGCTCCAAATCCATGCCGCCGCGTGCACCGGGAAAGCCCAACGTCAGGCTGGCATGGGCACCGATAGGCGCATGCTGGGTGTTGAAAAATTGATTTTTAATCATATGGCTCTATATAAAAAGTGTGAAAACAAATCCTGTGTGGCGTTAGCTTGGCGCGCATTTGCCAAAA
The DNA here is from genome assembly GCA_040384645.1 of Pseudomonadota bacterium. Classification (GTDB taxonomy): domain Bacteria; phylum Pseudomonadota; class Gammaproteobacteria; order Burkholderiales; family Burkholderiaceae_D; genus JAZKIX01. The sequence continues at coordinate 63,100 of JAZKIX010000085.1, forward strand.
AGTGCTTATCCTCCAAATATGGAAAATATAACAACCGAACCCGTTAAATCTATGGCTAAGTATGAGGAACACGTTGGCAGTTCCTAGCTGGTCATACGCTGCACCAGTCCCCCAAGCCGCATTGAATTTCGATGACCTTGGCATTCTGAAGCTTGACCGCCGCCAGCATAATGCCAACAACCAAGCGATTTATAACCAAAGCCGAGATTAATTGGCCAAAGTTAAAAAGTCCGTTGCAAATATGCATCGTATTTAAGTCCAACACTTGCCTATAATTCAAATATGCAAGCGCTATGATCAAGCACTGCGGTCTGCGATCCGCTTTGCCAAGGACTCGATCACGCCGCGTAACCAGCGTTGCGAGGGCTCATTCTGGGTGCGTGCGTGCCAGGCTTGCGAAATGGCATACGAGGGGATTTCGAGAGGCACCGACAATACCTGGATCGGATAATGCGATGCAAATTTTTGCGCCGTACTCTTGGTCATGGTCATGAGCAGATCGGTGTGGATAATAATGTCGGGCGCGACCGTAAAATGCGGGATCGACAACACCACCTTGCGTTTCTGCCCCAGTTCCCCCAACAAGGTATCGACCAGTCCGACAAAACCGCGACCCTGCGGAGAGACCAAAATGTGGTCTTCCGCCAAAAATTGCGCCAGACTCAATTCTCCCTTGATGCGCGGGTGATCCTGACGCGCAAGGCAGACAAAACTTTCTTGCATCAGCGGTTTGCGATAGAGCTGCTCGGCGATTTCACCCAGATAGCCAAAGGCTAAATCCAGAGTACCTTTCACTAGGCCTTCACTGGCTAAATCGGGCGCCAGACTTTGTACCGACAGCTTGATTCCAGGCCCGACCTGGCTGATTTCAGCCATCAATTGTGGCAGCAAGAGCAGCTCGACGTAATCGTTCATCATCAAGTAGAACGTTTGCTCATGCGTCTGCGGGTCAAACGCGGCTGGCGTGAAGGTGCTCTCGATATTTTCCAGAATCTGGCGGATAGACGTCGCCATCGCTTCCGCACGCGGGGTTGGCATCAAGCCGCTCGCGCCGCGCACTAAAATTGCGTCGCCGGTCTGACTGCGCAAGCGCGCTAGTGCATTGCTCACAGCGGGCTGACTCAAGTGCAAGCGCTGCGCTGCGCGCGTCACACTGCGCTCGCCCAGGAGCGCATCTAACACGGGCAATAAATTGAGATCGAAGGTTTTTAAATTCATTGCGTGAATATACTCTATCAAATTTATCCATTTAACAAATGAATTAATGTACTTCAGAATCACGCCTGTTTTCAACTATTCAGGAGTTCCACATGAGCTTAACCATCACAAGAAAATCCAACGCAGGTGTTGGCTTACCCTATATCCACCCGCTACGGCGCAGTAAGTCATTCTTCAAATACTTAGCGCTCGCATCTGCATTCTCACTGGCAAATTGTGCTCTGGCCAGCGACAGCAATCATGCCAAGCCCGAAATCAAGCAAATTCGATTGGGCACGTCGAACGCATTCTTAATCAAGTCCGACAGCAAGAATATCTTGATCGACACCGGTGAAAAAAGCGACCTCGCCGCGTTGTTGGCAGCACTGGCCACGGAAGGCGTGCCGGTCGAAAAATTGACCAGCGTGATCCTAACCCACGGTCACCATGACCACGCCGGTCTGGCCGCAGAAATCAAACGGCGCAGCGGCGCGCAACTGATCGTCGGCGCGGGTGACGCCGGTATGACCCACGCGGGTCACGACGATGAACTCAAGCCCACCAACCTGATGGCGCGCATCCTCAAACGTTTTGCCATTGACCCGGCATACGAAGGTGTGGTCGCCGACGTGCAGGTCGACACAACGCTCGATTTAAATCCGTTCGGCGTCCCCGGACGCGCGGTGCAGATGCCGGGGCACACCGCAGGATCATTGGTGGTGGTGCTTGACGACGGACGCGCCGTGGTCGGCGACATCATGTTGGGCGGCTGGCTCGGCGGTGCGATGTTCGCCGACAGTCCGGGTGAACATTACTTCCAGGCCGATCAAGCGCGCAATCACGACAACATCGTCGCGCTGCTCAAGCAAACGATCCACACCTTTTACCTAGGACACGGTGGCCCCGTGACTCGTGCAGCGGTGCTGAAAGCATTCGACCTAGCGGATCCGCAACAAAAGTAAAGCAAACTAAACCCCAGTCAATTGCCGACATGACGGCATCTTGATGCCGGTACTCGATAACCTCTAACTTAGGGAGGATTTATGAAAAACCACACACAATTTTTTCCTCAACTTTTTACTCGAATCGCAACGATATCGACCTTCGCGCTGATGCTGGCACTGACCGGCTGCGGTATGGCGCAACGTGCCGGGGAGGACACAACCGCTGCAGTTCAGGCACCTTTACCACAAATCGTGGTGGATTATTTTGCGGGCTGGAATGCATCGGATAGCGCACGGGTGCTGGCTACTTTCACTTCGGATGGCGTGTACATCGATCCACAAGTACCGAATGGTTTGCGCGGCACCGAGATGATGGTGTATATCGACCAGTTCAAGGGATTTAAAGTAAAAACGCCCTCCTATCGATTCTTAGCCGATGGCAGTCCCGAAGTGTTATGGGAGCTTTTTGACCCCAGCGGCAAATTGATTGCGAAAGGTAAAGACGTCATGGCCATTAGCAATGGCAAGCTAGCGAGGGTCGTCGGTTCTTGGTAGGAGAAAAATGATCGGACGCATCTTTAACCAGCCGGCCTGACTTTGCGTATCCGCCCAAAATATTGGGGTGGGTGCGCAACGGCGGCTGTCGCTTCGCCTTGAATTGCCGTACATTGCGCATGAATCAACACCGACGGCCAATCAATTCTTTAAGCGCAAGCGTCAAAATGCATCCAAATAATATTCCCCAGACTACCGACGATGGCTTGCCCAAGTTACTGTCGCAACCGGACCTGTTT
>JAZKIX010000085.1:66044-68568 GCA_040384645.1 Pseudomonadota bacterium
CACGGTCCCAGTGGCCTGGACCTATCCGCGTCACGACCATCCTTATTTTGAACTCTGTGTACTGGAAGCGGGCGAGCAACATACGCGCCTCACCGGCCATACGCTGATCCAGCACCCCGGCGATATCTTGCTGCTTTGTCCGTTTGACGCGCATGGCAGCAGCGCACCGCTGGGTGCGACTTTATTTTGCATGCATTTCGATGTCGATGAGATGGCCTTGCGGCGCTTGTTATGCCGCGCCGGGTCACGCGTGTTTCAAGCAGATAGCCCGGTAGCGCGTCAATTGCATACGCCACTGCAACAGTTACGCAATTTGTCGCTTGCCAGCGACAGCCATGCGCTGGTGCAACGTTTGCAACTGACATCGCATTTGTTCGCATTTTTTGCCGAACTGGCGCAAGCATTGCTAATGGAAAATCACCATTTACCCGAATTGTCACAAGCGACCTTGCAAACTGCCAGCCGTCTGGCCGAACGGATCGAACGCGCTGTAGAAAACGGCACGCCACTATTTAGCATCGAATCAGCGATCAAACAACTCGGTTACCACCCCGACCATGGCAACGCGATGTTCCGCCAGGCTTTCGGTTTCTCAGCGCGGCAATACCGCTCAAGCCTAAAGTTGCGGCGCGCCAAAATGCTACTGCTCGACAATGCGCTGGGTATCGGTGAGGTGGCACAACGCTTGGGCTACGACGATGGCATGCGCTTTAGCCGCCAGTTCAAGCGCTGGTGCGGGCTGTCGCCATCGCAGTTTCGGGCTGAAATCGGGCTTGCCAAAACTGAATAATCAACGGTATTTAATCAGCAAAAATAGCAAATGGGCCATCAGGCCCATTTGCTATCGATTAGTGCAAATACATCGTCAAACTCTGCGTCGCGGCATTTTTAACATGCCCAGCAACAGCATCAAACCCGCCATCAAAGCCATTGCCCATTCCGACATGGTTGGCACCGGCATGACTGTCACCGGTGGCGGGGGCGGCTGCAAACTCACTGTAAACGTATTGTTAGGCAAAATTGGGTCGCCCGGTGCATCGACAATAGCAGTGTTAAGCAAAGGCGTTGCGCCGTTATACGGCGAATTGACCAGCACACTAAGCGTAAACACGCGGCTGGCATTGACCGCCAGCGGCCCTACCGGACATGTGACGGTACCCGCCAGGTGGACACAATTGGCTGCCGCGACAAAACTGACACCGGCTGGCAAGACATCGATCACTTGCGCACCATTACTGGCTACGGGACCATTGTTGACCACGGTCAACGTGTAATCGATCTGGTGACCGGCGACCAGGGTGCCGGATGCAACGGTCTTGGTAATCGCCAGATCGGTGATCACACTGAAGCGGCGTGCAGTGGTGTCATGCGTCACTGCATTGTTAGCGAGCAGGGTTTCCGTCTCGTTCACTGTCACATTGGCGGCGTTAAATGCGGTGCCGCTGGTCGCGCCTGAAATAGTGAGCGATTCGGCGCGCATGGCATAAGTCACGGTCGCGGTCTGACCGCTGCTTAGGCCAGGGAAGGTACACGTCAACGTCCCACTGATCACGCCAATCGCAGGTTCGACACAGACGCCGCCCGCATTCACCGTCAGTCCACCTTGGTAGCTGAAGGTAGCAGTCGGTGTCGAACCTGGCGCCGGGAACACATCCGTCATAACCACATTGGTACCGGCGGAAGGACCACTATTGTTGACCGTGATCGTGTACACCGTGGACTGGCCCAGATCGACCGGATCAACGCTATCGACCTTGTTGATCAGGATATCGAGTTGCGCTGCTGTCACCGGGGTGCTGGTGGTGGCGCTATTGTTGGCCAGGTTCGAATCAGTGGTGACGGTGGTCACGGCTACCGAATTGACGACATTGCCGCCCACGGCGGAATTTAACGGTCGCAATTGATAGGTCACGGTGAACTGACTATTGTTGGCTATCGATACCCAGCTGCATACCAAACTACCGCCGACCGCGCCTGCTACAGGTACCGTGCCACAAGTACCGCCACCGGTGATATTGGTCACCGCGACAAAGGATGCATTGACCGGCAAGGTATCGGTCAAGCTGACGGTTTGCGCGGTGGACGGGCCATTATTGTGTACCGTTGCGACAAAGGTCAGCGGTGCGCCCGCCGGTACAGTCAAAGGTGTGGCCGTCTTACTGACCGTGATATCGGCAATGGCAGTCACGGCACTGGTCACCGACCCATTATTGTTGGTCAATACAGGATCGCCAATATTAGGATCGCCAATATCGGTCGACCTGACCGACGCGTTATTTGTCCGGTTGCCGCTGGTCGCGATACTAGGACGTACCACGACTGTCACTGTGGCGCTCGCGTTCAAGATCAAAGTGCCCAGATTGCAACTCAGAGTTTGCGGCGTGCCGTTAGTGACGGCGTTTGGTGTACAAGTACCCTGCGAAGGTACTGCAGAACGGAAGCCGCCGGTACTGACCAGATTCGCCAGAGTATCGCTGACGATGACATTGGTGGGCATCGCTGCGGTGCGTTACGCTACCCAATG
>JAZKIX010000086.1:0-18101 GCA_040384645.1 Pseudomonadota bacterium
ATCTGTTGCAGCCGTGCGCCGCGCTGGCGGCGGAGGCGGCCGGCGCGCCCTTGCTCAGCAATATTGCGCCGGCCACTGCAGCGGCGCGTTGCGCGACGCTGCAGGCCAATGGATTTGTCAGCGGTGGCAATACTGCCTTGCAAGCTAGCAGTGCCTTGAACCTGCTGCAAAGCATGGGTTATCAGCCGGAAAGCAATCTGCTGCATGCCTCGATGTATGCGCTGGCGACGCCGGCCATCGTGATGACATATGCCAATGCGTATGGCCGTTTCAGCGTGGCCGATAATTTGTGCGGTTTTAGTTTTTCTGGCACGGGCGATCAATTGCCGACTTCTTTTGGGCGCGGCAACGGGATTCCGCCGATGGTTGGCATCAATATTTTTAATAACAATAGCGTCGGTGGCGCGGTGCCCGATTCCGTGTCGATTTCGCCCTCGAGCGGGGTGATGGATTACAACTTCGACGGCGCTTTATGCCAGCGCAAACTGGCGGTGGTCTTGACCGAAAATGCCTTACGGGTGCAAAACGGCATGGGCGAAGTGACCCGCAGCGCCAATCTGCACGGCAAACCGGCCCTGATCGTGCATGGCCGGGCCGATACCCTGATCCCGGTGGCGTTTTCTTCACGCCCTTATTTTGGCGTCAACCGCATGGTGGAGGGCGTAGAAAGCAAGTTGTCGTATATCGAGGTCACCAACGCCCAGCACTTCGATAGCTTTTTGCCGATCGCCGGTTTCGATGCACGGTTTGTGCCGCTGCATCATTATTTCAACCAAGCGATGGATTTAATGTATGCCCATTTGAAAGCGGGCGCGGCTTTGCCGGTCAGCCAATTGGTACGCACCACGCCGCGTGGGGTGGATGCCGCCGGAAAAGCCAATCCGATCAGCCTTGGCAATTTGCCGCCGATCAAAATGACGGTTGCTGAAGCGGATGCCATTACGTTTTCCAGAAACGTGGTGCGGATTCCCGATTGAGTGAGGGGCGGCTTGTTAGGTAGCGGTTAACCACTGGCTGACCGCTGCTTTCTGAACCCTCACATGGAATGGTTGGGCAGGATTATAAAATCACGCAATCAAGCCAGAAACAGCAAAGCCAAACCAATCGCCGCCGGCAGCGCCTGGATAAACAATATTTTGCGGCTGGCCGTCGCGGCGCCATACAGGCCGGCGACCAGTACACAACTGAGGAAGAATACTTTCACGTCATGGCCGGCTGCACCCATGCTCAAACCCCAAATCAGGCCGGCGGCCAGAAAGCCATTGTATAAACCCTGATTGGCGGCCAGCACCTTGCTGGCGGTAGCGGCAGCCTGGGTTTGGCCGAAGGCGCGCAACCCTGCCGGCTTATCCCATAAAAACATTTCGAGCACCAGAAAATAAATATGCAATAGAGCGACCAGAGCAATGACGACATTAGCAGCGATGAACATGGATTTCCTTGAATGGTGATGGTGATGGCGATGCGTGATGAGATACCGCCCGTAAGATAGCAGAGCATGCGCCGATTGTGTCGAGCAGCAGCACTACTTCAATCCACCGCTACCGCCCGATACAAGGTTAAAAATTCCTGGGCTGCTGTATCCCAATTAAACTCTTGCGTCATTGCACATTGCTGTACCTGGCGCCATTCGTCCGCCCGTTCATACAGAGCGAAGGCGCGGCGGATCGCGGTCAGGTAGGCGTCGAGATTGAATTGTTCGAACACAAAACCAGTCGCGCTGGCTTCCGCCAGATTTTCCAGCGAACAATCAACCACGGTATCGGCCAACCCGCCGACGCGATTGACCAGCGGCAGGGTGCCGTATTTGAGGCCATACAACTGCGTCAGGCCGCAAGGCTCGAAGCGCGATGGCACCAGGATGGCATCACTGCCGGCAATCACGCGGTGCGATAACTGCTCGTTATAGCCGATGTGGACTGCAATCGATTCCGGGTGGGCTAGCGCCGCATCGCGGAAGGCTAATTCCAGCGCGCCATCGCCATTGCCCAGTACCATGATCTGGCCACCGCGACGCAATAATTCAGGCAAGCCGGCCAATACCAGATGCAAGCCTTTTTGCTCGGTCAGGCGGCTGACGATGCCAAACAAGGGCGCCTCGTTTTGTACCGCCAGACCAGTCGCCAATTGCAAGGCAGTCTTGTTGGCCAGTTTGCCGACCAGCGAATCTTTATCGAAATGGTTGGCGATCATCGGATCGGTAGCGGGGTTCCACACAGCAGGATCGACCCCGTTCAAGATGCCGCGCAAGTCGTCGCGCCGGTGGTGCAATAGCCCATCGAGGCCGCAGCCCTGTTCTTGCTGCTGGATTTCGCGGGCATAGGTTGGGCTGACGGTGCTGATCTTATCGCTGTAAAACAAGCCGGCTTTCATGAAGGAAATCTGGTGATAAAACTCCATCCCATCAATGCCGTAAAAAGCACCCGGCAAATCAAGTTCGCCAAATACTTCACGGGAAAACAGCCCCTGATACGCTAGATTGTGGATGGTGAACACGCTGCCGGCCAACTTGCGCCCGCTACTCAATTGCGCCGCTTTCATATAGGCCGGTGCCAGACCGGCGTGCCAGTCGTGTCCATGCACCACTTGCGGCCGCCAACTGGCGTCCAGTCCCGCAGCCAGCCGTGCCGCCATCCAACCGAGCAGGGCAAAGCGGCGGTAATTATCGGGGTAGGCATGGTTGTCCGCATCGGCGTAGGGATTGCCGCTGCGGTCATACAGCCCCGGCGCATCGATCACATAAGCGCCGATCCCGCTCTCTGCCAGCTGGCCGTAATACAGGCGGATCGGCCCGCTGCCAAAGCGCGAGGGCAATTCCATCAATAATTTTTGGGTGCGGATACCGGTCCGGATCGCCGGGAAACCCGGTACCAGCATCCGTACATCGCAACCGGCTTTGATCAAGGCCGGCGGCAAAGCTGCTGCGACATCGGCTAGGCCGCCGGTCTTGAGCAAGGGATAGATTTCGGTACAGACGTGCAGTACGCGCATCATATGGCCACCTTCGCCTGTCACAGCGCGCGCAGCATGTCGGGCGTGACCAGTACAACGCCGTTTTCACTGCGAAAAAAGCGCGCCGCATCTTGTTCCGCGTTCTCGCCGATCACCATGCCTTCGGGGATTTTGCAACTGCGGTCGATCACGACTTTTTTCAGGCGGCAGTTGTTGCCGATTTCCACATTGGGCAAAATCACCGATTGATCGACATTGCAAAACGAGTTGACCCGCACATTGGAAAATAATACCGAGTTCGATACATACGAGCCTGACACGATGCAACCGCCTGACACCAGGGTATTGACCGTCATGCCGTGCATGCCATTTTGGTCATGCACGAATTTGGCTGGCGGCAATTGCTCTTGATACGTCCAGATCGGCCAATCGCGGTCGTACAGATTGAGTTCCGGCGAGATCGAGGCCAGGTCCAGATTAGCCGACCAGAAGGCATCGACCGTACCGACATCGCGCCAGTACGGTTTGGCGTTGCCGGTGGTGGGCGGCACCGCTGACAGGGCGAAGGGATGGGCGATGGCCTGGCCTTCGCTGACCACACGCGGGATGATGTCCTTGCCAAAATCGTGGCTGGAATCGGGATTGGCCAGATCTTCTTCCAGCAATTGATACAGGTATTGCGCATTAAAGACGTAAATCCCCATGCTGGCCAGCGATACTGCCGGATTGCCAGGAATGGTCGGCGGGTCAGACGGTTTTTCGAGGAAACTAGTGATCTTGCGATTGGCATCGATCGCCATCACGCCAAAGGCCGAGGCTTCTTCCTTTGGCACGTCGATACAGCCGACGGTACAGCCGCCGCCTTTTTCTACGTGGTCTAGCAACATCAACGAATAATCCATTTTATAGATATGGTCGCCTGCCAGCACCACCACGTATTCCGGCCGGTAAGAGCGGATGATGTCCAGATTCTGGAACACCGCATCAGCGGTGCCGCGATACCAGTGCTCTTCATCGATGCGCTGCTGCGCTGGCAACAGGTCGATGAATTCATTGAGTTCGCCCCGCAAAAAACTCCAACCGCGCTGCAAATGCCGCAGCAGCGAATGCGATTTATATTGCGTTACCACGCCGATGCGGCGGATGCCGGAATTGAGGCAATTCGATAACGCGAAATCGATGATACGGAATTTGCCGCCGAAGTACACCGCAGGCTTGGCGCGCCGGTCCGTCAGTTGTTGCAGGCGCGAGCCGCGACCGCCGGCCAGTACCAGTGCCAAGGTACGTTTTGGCAATTGACGTGCCAGATTCAGTTTGTCGATGTGGTGTTGCATGATGCTGTCTCCTCGGGGTGATATGGGCTATTGGCATAGCCGTTTTTGTTTTCTTGGTTTTTGAATGTTTGGCGGGGTGAGGTAAGCCGCCTTGGTATCGGATTTTTGTGCCGTGCATCCTTAAGTCATTACCGTCGGCTGCGCCATTCCAGTATAGGTTTTAATCTCGGCCACGTCGTGTGCCACCGCGATCAGGTCGGCCAGCGCGGTCTGGGCCGGGATACCGTGGCGGCTTGGATCGGCTACGTATTTTTCCAGATAGACGCGCAAGGTCGCGCCCTCGGTGCCAGTGCCGGACAGACGAAAAACCACGCGTGAACCGTCCGACATCAAGAGCCGTACACCCTGATTCTTCGCCACCGTGCGATCGACCGGATCGGTGTACAGGAAATCATCGGCATGATCGATTTCATAGCCATGCAAGGTTTGTCCGGCCAGGGTGGCAAGCTTGCTGCGCAGGTTGGCGAACAGGGCGTTGGCGGCGGCGCTGTCGATGGCTTCGTAGTCGTGGCGCGAATAGACATTGCGGCCGAAGCGCAACCAGTGTTCGTGTACCAGTGTCTCCACCGATTTGCGGGTGACGGCCAGCAGATTGAGCCAGAACAGCACCGCCCACAGCCCGTCTTTTTCGCGCATATGGCTGGAACTGGTGCCGTAACTTTCTTCGCCGCACAGCGTGACCATGCCGGCATCCATCAAGTTGCCGAAAAACTTCCAGCCGGTCGGGGTTTCATAGCATGGCACATTGAGCGCCTCGGCCACGCGGTCGGCCGCGCCGGAGGTTGGCATCGAGCGTGCGATGCCGGCGATGCCGCCGCTATAGCCGGGCGCCATAGTCGCGTTGGCCGCCAGGATCGCCAGGCTGTCGGACGGTGTGACGTCGAAGTTGCGGCCGACGATCATGTTGCGGTCGGCGTCGCCATCGGATGCTGCACCAAAATCGGGCGCGTCGGGCGCTGCCATGATGGCGATCAATTGCGCGGCATTGACTGGGTTGGGGTCAGGATGCAAACCACCGAAATCTTCCAGTGGAAAACCATTGATGACAGTACCTTTGGGTGCGCCAAGATGACCTTCCAAAATCGCGCGTGCGTAGGGGCCAGAGACCGCATTCATGCCGTCGAAGCACATGGTGAAGCCACTCTTGAACAGCTCGCGCATGGCGCGGAAATCAAACAGGGTTTGCTGCAGCTCGGCATAGTCGGCCACCGAGTCGATGACTTCGACCTGCATTGCTTCAATCTTGTATTTGCCGGTGGTATCGAGGTCGATATCGACGGCATCGCTGATCTGATATTGCTGGATGTTGCAGGCGCTAGTGTAGATCGCTTCAGTGATATTTTCCGGTGCGGGCCCGCCGTTGCCGACATTGTATTTGATGCCGAAATCGCCATCCGGGCCACCCGGATTATGGCTGGCTGAGAGGATAATGCCGCCGAAAGCGCCGTGTTTGCGGATGATGCAACTGACCGCCGGCGTCGACAGAATCCCGCCTTGTCCTACCAATACACGGCCAAAGCCATGCGCTGCCGCCATCTTTACAATGATCTGGACCGCCGTCCGGTTATAGAAACGGCCATCGCCGCCGAGCACCAGCGTCTTGCCCTGCGCATCGTCTAGCACGTCGAAGATCGATTGCACGAAATTTTCCAGATAGTGCAGCTGCTGAAAAACCGTCACTTTTTTGCGCAGGCCGGAAGTACCCGGCCGCTGGTCGGAGAAGGGTTTGCTTGGCACAGTACGGATGCTCATTTTTTCTCCTGTTTTTTAAGGTAAATCCTGTGCAAATACGCGGCAGCACAAGGTGTTTATCCGATGCATTATCAGATGTTACAAGCCGGTTACGAAAGATGGAAAATCGGCAAAGTTCTTCATATCGCAATCTTATTGTTTTCTTTTCGCAAAAGCCGGCGCGGCTGATGGCCTGTGGCGACCGGCTCTGGCGTGCCACCGCCTCGATTAAACCCCGCATTTGCAGGGACTTCCGTGTTGTACACCACTTTCAGGCATAAAATATACTGGGTAGTGTATTTTAAGGATGTCAATGAATCCGTGCGTGTTGCTATATATTTATGCCTATACTCCCTGTTTTAGCCTATTTCCCAACTATTCGACTCATGCTGGCACCGGTGCCCCTAGCCCAACCTTTGAAGAGCAGCGAACTTTCCTTGGCAATTTGCACATTTTTGAATGTGCCTTCGCGCTAAAACCTGCATCGCGTTCGTGTTCCGCACTGCCAGCATTATTGTTCCAGCATCGCCAACCACAAGGCCCTTGCCGGTACCACGGTTTGCGCTCTAATCTCGTGTGCCGCCGCATCCGGATTGGCGCTATCCAGGATCACACGCCAGCGTCCAGCGGGCAGTACAAAGTCCGCTTCCTGCGCCTGCGCATTGATCAGCAATAGCGCGGCTTCCTTACTGCCTTGCAGCCGGATGCCGATGCAATAGTTATCCTTGTTTTCCCAATCTACCACCGGCATCGAACCACCCGCTGGCGACAGCCAAGCGATGTCGGGATAGCCTGCGGTGTCGTTAGCATCACTTGCGCCTTCATACCAGTTGGCGTGCCGCAGTACCGCGTATTGCTGGCGTAGCACAATCAGTCGTTGTACATAGGCGCACAAGCCGTCGTCGGCGCGGGCCCAGTCGAGCCAAGTCAGGCGATTGTCCTGGCAATAGGCATTATTGTTGCCGTGCTGGGTATGGCTGATTTCATCGCCTGCCAGCAGCATCGGCGTGCCTTGGGCAAAAAATAACGTCGCCAGCAAGGCGCGTTGCAGGCGCGCCCGTAGTTGCAGTACCTCGGATGATTTGCTGACGCCTTCGACCCCACAGTTCCAGCTATGGTTGTGGTGCTGGCCGTCGCGGTTTTGTTCGCCGTTGGCGGCATTGTGTTTGTGGTTGTAGCTCACCAGGTCGCGCAGCGTGAAACCGTCATGCGCAGTGATGAAATTGACGCTGGCAGTCGGCAGCCGGCCGTCATGATGAAACAAGTCGCTGGAGCCGGAAAAACGCCGCGCGAATTCGCCCAAAGTCGGCCATTGATGCAGCCAGAAAGCGCGCATGGTATCGCGGAACTGGTCGTTCCATTCCAGCCAGCCCAAGGGAAACTGTCCCACCTGATAACCGCCGGAGCCGATGTCCCACGGCTCGGCAATCAGCTTGATGCGGGCCAGCACTGGGTCTTGCCGGACTGCTGCAAAAAACGCAGCAGAGGTGGAAAATCCATCCGCGCCGCGCGCCAGCACCGGCGCCAGATCGAAGCGAAAGCCATCGACATGCATCTCTTCAACCCAAAAACGGAGCGAATCCATCACCAGTTGCAACACCCGCGGCTGGCCCAGGTTGAGGCAATTGCCGCAGCCGCTCCAGTTGGGGTACAGCGCCGGATTGCCCGGTTCCAGGTGGTAGTACAGCGCATTGTCGATGCCGCGAAAACTGATGGTCGGACCGAATTCATCCATCTCGCCGGTATGGTTGTAGACCACGTCGAGAATCACTTCCAGCCCGGTGCGATGCAGCGCCTTGACCATGTCGCGGAACTCACTGGCCGGCGTGCTGCCGGCGCGACCAGACCAGTAGCGCGGCTCCGGTGCAAAAAAACCGATGCTGGAATAACCCCAATAATTGGACAGGCCATAGGGCCGTAAACGCGCCTCGTCGGCGCGCGCATGCACCGGCAGCAGGCTGACGCTGGTGACGCCGAGCGACTTGATATAAGCGAGTACGGCAGGGTGAGCCAGACCGGCATACGTGCCGCGCAATTCTTCCGGCACATCGGGGTGCAGGGCGCTGATGCCCTTGACATGCATTTCGTACAGGATGGTTTGCGCCAGCGGGATTTGTGGCGGCTGGTCGTTGGCCCAGTCGTAAGGTTTGCCGATGCCGTTATCCGTAACCCGCGCTTTCAGTGCCAGTGCTGCATTGTCGAAGGAATCAATGCGATGGCTGGCGTCAACCGGATCGATGGCGCCGCCGATAAATTCCGGCTGGCCCAGATAGACGCCGACGATCTCGCGCGCATACGGATCAAGCAAAACCTTATGCGGATTGAAGCGATGGCCGAGCTGCGGTGCATACGGGCCAGAAACCCGATAGCCATACACAAGACCCGGTGCGGCGCCGGCCAGATAACCATGCCAGACCCCATCTTCGCACTGAGGCATGGCCAGACGCTTGAGTTCATGCGCGCCGCCGGCATCGAACAGGCACAGGGTCGCCGCTTCGGCATGCGGCGCCACCAGGGCAAAGTTGACGCCGCCCTGATCTGCATGGGCACCCAGGGGATAAGCTTTGCCGGCAGCGAGCGACTCCATTTTTTCTCCAGTTTATGCAACGGTGTCAGTCGCACTGAGCAAGGTCAGCATCAGCGTCGCCAGTGGCGGCGCGCTTAGGCTGATCGACCAGTCGCAGCCGTGGGCGCTGATCGCTTCGGCTTGCAATACACCGTTGCCGACGCCGCTGCCGCCATATACCGTTGCATCGCTATTGATCACTTCCCGATACGCACCTGGCTGCGGCACACCGATGCGATAGGCAAGGCGCGGCACCGGCGTGAAGTTGCTGACCACCAGCATGAAATTATTTTCCCTATCGCGTCGCACAAACGAAAAAACCGAATTCTCGCGGTCGTCATGCGCAATCCAGCTAAATCCAGCCGGTTCGCAATCGAGCTGATGCAGCGCTGGATAATGCCGGTACACCGCATTTAGATCGCGTACCAACTGTTGTATGCCTTGATGCAATAAATGTTCCAGCAAATGCCAGTCCAGACTGCTGTCGGCATTCCATTCGCGGATCTGGCCGAACTCACCGCCCATGAATAGCAATTTCTTGCCCGGATGACCCCACATGAAGCCGTAGTAAGCGCGTAAATTAGCGAAGCGCTGCCACTCGTCGCCCGGCATTTTCCCCAGCAGCGAATGCTTGCCATGCACCACTTCGTCGTGCGACAGCGGCAGCACAAAATTCTCGCTGAAGGCATACACCAGGCCGAAGGTCATTTTGTCGTGATGGTATTTGCGATTGACCGGATCTTCCTGCATGTATTGCAAGGTGTCGTTCATCCAGCCCATATTCCATTTGTAGGCGAAACCAAGTCCTCCCTCGGCCACCGGCCGCGACACGTGGGGGAAGCTGGTCGATTCTTCCGCCAGCGTGATCGTTTCCGGCCGCTCGCGGCTCACCACCTTGTTCATCTGACGGAGGAAATCGATGGCTTCCAGATTCTCGCGGCCACCAAATTGATTAGGAACCCATTCGCCTTCCTTGCGGCTGTAATCGCGATACAACATTGATGCCACGGCATCGACCCGCAAGCCATCGACGCCGAAGCGTTCGCTCCAATACAGGGCATTGCCGACCAGATAATTGCGTACTTCCTTACGGCCATAGTTGTAGATCAGGGTTTGCCAGTCTTGATGGAAACCTTCCTTGGGATCGGCATGTTCGTATAAATGACTGCCGTCGAATGCCACCAGCCCATGCGCGTCCGTCGGAAAATGCCCAGGTACCCAATCGAGAATCACGCCAATATTATTGGCATGGGCTGTCTCCACCAAGAAGCGAAAATCCTCTGGCGTACCAAATCGCGCAGTCGGCGCAAACAAGCCGGTCGGCTGGTAACCCCAGGAGCCATCGAACGGATGTTCGTTTACCGGCAATAGCTCGATATGGGTAAAGCCCATTTCGATCACGTACGGAATCAATTGCGTTGCCATGTCGCGGTAGCTCAGCCAGCCGTTATTGTTGCCATGGGCGCGCCGCCATGATCCCAGATGGACTTCGTAAATACTGATCGCCGCATTGCGTTGATTGGCGCGCTGGCGGGCCGGATCGCTGGTACATAGCGCTGGCAGTTTAGACACTACCGAGGCGGTATCCGGTCGCAACTGGGCGCGGAAAGCAAAGGGGTCGGCTTTCAACACTACGTTACCCTGCTGCGATTTGACCGCCAGCTTATAAATGTCGCCGGCCGCCACGTGAGGCAAGAAAATTTCCCAGATACCGCATTCGCTGCGCAAGCGCATCGCGTGACGCCGGTCGTCCCAGCCATTGAAGTCGCCTACCACCGATACTCGGCGCGCGTTCGGCGCCCAGACTGCGAAGCTGACGCCGGCTACGCCATCGATCACGACTGGATGCGCCCCCAATTTTTCATAAGGGCGGCGATGGGTTCCTTCTGCGAATAGCCAGATATCGATTTCGCCCAGCACAGGGCCAAAGCGGTAGGCGTCTTCCAAGTCCTGCACATGCGTGCCCCAGTTAATGCGTAAGCGGTAAGGGAATGGTTCGAGCCGGTCCAGCAGCGGCGCCGCAAATAGATCAGTGAAGGCGACGTGGTCCAGCGTGACACGGTCTAATATGACTACCTCTTCGCCGCTGTCGCTGTCGATCACCGCAACGCCAATGGCACCAGGCAAAAAGGCACGTACCACCAGCACACCATCTACGCGATGCATGCCAAGAACAGCAAACGGGTCACTCAGATCGCCGACCATCAAAGCGGTTAGCGTTGCGTGATTGAGCATGAAAAAGATCCTTGAAAAGTGCGTTGGCCATTTGGCCCATCAATTTACTATTGGGAACGATAGGCCATTCATGGTGATAGCACAATATTTGAATGCAATGTTTGCTGTATTGCAGTTTTAAGTCGAGTCATCAGAGGCGGGTTGTGTATTTATGTCGATCTACCTTTGTCGAATAGTCGGTGGCGACAGGTGGTCCGGAGCTCTTTTGAGCGAGACCTTTGGTAGGAAGAAGCGAATGCGGTCGTCTTTCTTCCTGATTACATCAAGAAGTGTTTAACTTTTGTTCAAATTTTTTATTTAAAAATGCCGCATTTAAATGTATAAGTTGTTGTTATCGCAAATTAAATTTTGTATTCGGCGGCTATGTGGGCTGGCGCACAGATCGACAGGTTGCCCATTCGTAAAATTCGCATGTGCTTAGGGGTTTTTGTTTCTAATTGCTATAAAGACGGTTACAGAGGAATAATTACCTAAATAACTCCATTATTCAGCTACATTCCTATGTACAACGATATAAGTATTTTTATGCCGCCAGACGTATTGTCGACTGGGAGAACTTGAAATACGTAAGAAGTGACAGACCTGCCAAATTTTATGGCTCGAATGGTTAGTTTCTAATCGGGGAAACACCATCCTAATGCTTACTGAGAGCGCTAACCAAATGACTATCCATTCCCCTAAATCACAGGATATTTGCCACGCAGAAAATGTGCTTGCAAACAACCCTAAAGTTGTGCTGACCGGCGGTGTGCTATCGCGGGCTAAAAATAAATTCGGCGACTATATCTCACCCCAAAAATTATTATTAATGGTGTCTTTAGTTTTGGCGGTGCCGTTTTCTTTCGCTAGCGCTGTTCAAGTTGCTGCCGGACGATCCGCCTCGATTGCGATCGACACCGATGGCAGTTTACTGGCGTGGGGAGATAATTATTACGGTGAGATTGGCGATGGCACGGTGATCGATTCTAACCTGCCACTGAAGGTAGGTAGCGGCTTTGTGCAGGTTGACTCGGCTTTTGGCCATACTGTTGCCGTTAAATCTGATGGCAGTCTATGGGCTTGGGGTGCAAATGATAGCGGCCAGTTAGGCGATGGTACAAAAGTAAATAAACTGTATCCAACCTTAGTCGGCAACGGTTTTGTTTCTACTTCGGCCAGTTATCAATTTTCGCTGGCGATTAAAGCGAATGGGTCGTTATGGGCTTGGGGTGCTAATGGTTCTGGCCAATTAGGCGACGGTACGACGCAAGGACATATTGTTCCGGTACAGATTGGCACCGGGTACGAGCAGGTGTCGACAGGATTAGATCACACGGTCGCCGTCAAAGCGGATGGTTCATTATGGACTTGGGGACATAACAGTTCCGGGCAACTCGGTATCGGAACCTTTATCCCGCACTATTCCCCAGTGCAAGTAGGCAGTGGTTTTGTGTCGGCTAGTGCTGGGTATCAATACACGCTGGCAGTGAAAGCAGATGGAACTGCCTGGGCCTGGGGAAACAATAGCCAGGGTCAGTTGGGTATTGGTACAGCCGGTACCGCACATAACACACCGCAACTAATCGGTAGCGGATACGCTACCGTGGCGGCAGGTGATGGTCACAGTGCCGGCATTAAATCGAGTGGCGAATTATGGGCCTGGGGTTCTAACGGAAGCGGTGAGGTTGGCGATGGCACTACAACGCTGCGCGATAGCCCTGTTTTAGTTGGAACGTCATTTAAGGGCGTTGCCATCGGTTCAGATCACACTGTCGCGCTCAAACGTGATGGTAGCGTCTGGACTTGGGGCGGCAATTTCAGTGGACAGTTAGGTGACGGAACAAACACGAGCCGTTATAGCCAAGCGCCGGTTCGCCCAGGATATGCAATTGATACGAGAACTTCGCCCATGAGCGGACTTTGGTGGAATGAAAAGGAATCAGGCTGGGGCTTTAGCATTATTGAACATGGCCCGACCATTTTTGCCTCGTGGTACACCTATGATGTTAATGGCCAGCCAACTTGGTACTTTATTTCAAATTGTCCTGTGTCCGGGGATGGTTGTACTGGCGATATCTATAAAGCTACCGGAGGGGTTGCCCCGGGCACGGCCTGGAACGGTGCTACTCCCACAATCATTAATGTCGGAGTGGGTAGTTTAAATTTCTCAGACGCTAACGCTGGTTCTTTGCACTACGTTTTGAACGGGGTGGAAGGTACAGAATTCATCACGAGACAAGTATTTGCTACCGGCGCGACGCCCGCAGTCAACTACGGTGATCTGTGGTGGAATGCCAATGAGTCCGGTTGGGGAGTCACTCTGACTCAGCAAGCAGGTGTTATTGTGGCCGCTTGGTACACCTATGACGCAGCGGGGATGCCGATTTGGTACTACGCTTCGTGTACCTTGGCAGGTACCAATTGTAACAGCGACTTGTATCTGGTGAGCGGTGGTTCCGCACCAACAATTCCTTGGGACGGTACTAATAAAGTTGCACAAAAGGTTGGTACCTTGAACTTTGCATTTAGCAATAGTCAGACAGGCACAATGACTTCTACCATTGCGGGCATTTCCCAATCAAAAACGATTACCAGATTGGCGTTTTAATATTGAGTATGTAAGGGTGAGCTGAACTATTGTTGAGATATTTTCTACGTTGTCCAGACTCGTCCTGAATCGTTTTGTCGTATTTCACTTGTAGGGCAATCGCAAATCGATTGCCCTTTTTAATTTTTATTGCGGCATTAAAATCGCCGCCAAAACCATCACCAACCCTGCCATCGACACGAACCACACCAGTGTGCGCAGCACCGAGATGCCAGCGGCATAAATCGGTACATACGCGACACGAGCCACCAGAAACAATAGTGCGCCCCAATATGTCAACTGGCCAGTGCGGCCGGCGACGGTGGCGATCAGGATGGCGGCGATAAAGAGGGGCAGGGTTTCGAACAAGTTAGCTTGGGCGCGGGTCAGCCGAGCGGCCAGTGGGCTCATCGCTGCGGGCGCATCGTCGCGCGCGCTCATACTCCACTTCAGGCCGAATTGTCCGGTCTTGACCGCGACCGGCAATAAGATTTGTACCACTGCCAGTACCAAGACCCAAGCCAGGCAACAGATTTCGAATGTCAGCATGATTTATCCTTTTCGTTGATCATTTTTATATGAATGGTCCGCCAAATTACTCGGCGGATCGCCGTGAGCGGCTGCGAAGGATTGTAATCGAGACATTGAAATAGAGGAAAGACTTACATCCAAAATCGATGTAAACCACTCTCGCGCTGCGAAGGGTGCGGACAACTAGTTAAACGAAGCGGGAAATACAAAGGCGCAAAGGACACATTATGCCGCCATCGCCATCCTGGTGTACTACCCCAATGAGGGCAATAAGCAATAGAATTAGCGACTAAATGTTGCAGCCAATTGCCGCGCCATGTCCAAGCGCGAGGAGCTGGAAGGATGACTATTGTTCAGTGACGGCGCTGCCTCGGCTTTGCTCAGTTTTTTAAAGAAGCTGACCATATCTGCCGATGCCCAGCCCGCTTTCTTAGCGAGGAGCATGCCCAGCCGGTCGGCTTCTGCTTCTTGCAGATTGGACAGGTTGGACAGCTTCAGTTGCAAGGAAAGGTCCATATCCATCCGAACCATGATGCGATCCAAGGTGTTGGACGGATGTGGATTAATCAGCAGCGCTTCAGAAAACGTCTCACGGTGATGTTCCGCCACGGCATGCGCCATTTCGTGGCCGATCAGGGTTGCCAGTTCGCCGTCGCTTAATCGCAAGGCATTGACAAATTTACTGCCCACCAGCAGCTTGCCGCCCGCCATGCAATAGGCTTCCACACCCGGATCGCTGGTGGTATGGATTTCCCAATGCCAATTGACGGTTTTCGGACTCAGGACCACGGCTGCCATATACAAGGAAGAGGTAATGCGCTTGACTCTTTGCAGAGTCAGCTTGTCATCGTCGAGGATTTTTTTCTTGGCGTAGTCCGCCAATATTTCGTGATAGCGGCTTTCTGCCCGCAGATTGACTGCGTCCGATGAAAACGCCAACTCTTGCCGTCGTCCTGTTTCTGGCACCTCGGCGCGCGCATTGCAAATCACTGCCAGATTGAGCGACAAGAAAACCGTCAGAACGAGCGCCAAATCGATGTGGGTGAAACGAGAAGATAAACAAGAAATTTTTTTCACTGTCGTATCCAAGAAAATTGAAATCACTGTTTTCGGAATCATCACATAAGCATTCCTAAAACGATATAAACACTTTAGACACTATTCTCAAAATAAACGTTACACATTGTCAAAAGCCGTTCGTCGCAACGATTTTTAACAAATTGGCAGATTGAGAATGGTGCGCAGCGAAAGCTGCATGAGGCAAATATAGCGAGGCATGCGGCTTGCTTATGTTTGAAAAAGTACCTCGTCAAAGCGAAGTTTTTATCAAAAATATACTGTCGCTACGGTATTTTTATCCCTGTTTGAGCACGCTATTTTTGCGTTCAAGGATGGCGTTTTAATGCAGTATTTTTAAAGGAGAACGTTATGCCAACGATGAGTTCACCCACCATGGAACGGCGTCATATGCCAGAGCGGCGCAGCATGCGCGACAGTGTCGGCACCCGCAAAATGAATGCCCTCGATTGGCTCGCCATGATCCTATTGTTCATTGGCGGTATCAATTGGGGTTTGGTTGGCTTATTCAATATCGATCTGGTGGCGCGCATTTTTGGCGAGATGACGACACCCGCACGCATCGTCTATGCCTTGGTTGGACTGTCCGCCTTGTATTCGATTTATACCAGTACCAAGATGGCGAAAAGTACCGTGTAAAACGTGGGCCAGAGATGAACAGTACAGCGCAGTGACGCAGTGCAGAAAATATAGCGATCGACGATTGACATGACATCGGCCCGGTAAATCTTACCGAGTCGATGTAAATCGTACTGCTCGCTACCCGATTGAATACGCGATGGATGTGGCCATGATGCGCATAGCCATGACTATTGCAATGCAGCAGAAAAATTACGCTGCCGGAGTCGTCTGCGCCAAGGCCCGTGTTAGCTCCGCAACTTGTTGATGCAAAGCCGTATTCTCTTGCGTCAAGGCAGAAATTTGTGCGCGCAAATCCTGTATTTCCTCGCCAACATCAATGTTGGAGTTGGACGCGGGATTGGACAAATTTGCGCTGACCGCCGCCGGCTTGGCGCCCGCCTTCAATTCGCGTACCTGCTTGGCCGCCTGCATCAATTCCTTCTTGCCGCCTGCCACCGCCGCCGCCTGCTCCGCGCTAGGCAATGACGCCACTGCCGCTGCCGCATTGATTGAGATGGTGCCGGCACGTACCGCCTCCACCAGTTCAGGCGAAGCGGTACGCTGGATTTTTTCAATCTGGCTCACCGTGTTACTGCTCAGGCGCGCTTCTTTTGCAATGTCTTCGCGGCTATTGCCGGGCGTCGGTTTCGCAGTTTCTGCATCGCCCGCAGTCGGTGCGATACCTTGCTGCGCCTTGGCCCGTTCCGCGATGATTTCCTTCTTGCGCAAGGCCAGCACGCCACGCTGGAAGTCCGACACGCTGCGACGCGCCAGATGGTTGTCGATCATCCATAGCAACACATCCTCAATCGCCTTGAAGTTCGGGTTTTGCACCGTCTTGAAAGCGATCCCGTGCTTCTGGCAAATCGCGTAGCGGTTATGGCCGTCGATCAGCACCTCGCCCCACAACACCAGCGCATCGCGGCAGCCTTCGATCAGGATGCTGCGCTCCAGCGCCGCGTACTCGCTACTGGTCAAGGGATCGATATAGGCCTGCAGCGCCTTGTTAATCGTGATGTTCATGCGTATTTCTGTCTTTATCTATCTGTCCTTATGTGTCGCGGGCTCTTGGCTTACAGCCGGCCAAACACTTTTACCAGCCGCACCCCATCGGCGCCGACCGCCTCGAACTGGTACGAGCCCATATCCAGCGCCATCAATTGCCCCGCTTCCACCTGCACGTCCTGGCCGTCGATGCTGCTGCGGCAAGCGCCGATCAAGACGTACAACACAAAGTTATGGCCTGCCTTGAGGGTGAATTTTTCACCCGATCCATAGACGTTGGCATACACGCTGAAATGCGCCGCCGGCTGATGCAAGGCGCGGATCGCGTCTTCAGAGATCGGATCGGCCGACACATCGGACCAGTTTTTAGTGATTGAATTTGCCATCGTGATTCCTTAGGTAAACATTGAAATTGCAATAGAGATGTGCAATAAAGGCGGGAGTATAAGAGAAAACACCGCATTACCCGCACGTTTTTATTGCGGCTTTAAAAATACATACGGGAGTATATTTTGTGTTTTTAATGCCTCTGATCACCGTCATGCTGACTCATTCACCAGCCAATCCAGCCCCAAACGCCGGCGCGGCCATGCCCCAATCCGCCCGATACATTCCCGCTTCCACAAACCGGTGCAAGGTCGAATGCGGCCAATCGAATGCCCGCGTCACCAGTCCATGTTTCACCGGATTCCAATGGATGTAATCGACATGCCGCGCAAAATCGTCATCGTCTTGGATCTGATGCTCCCAAAATCGTCTCTGCCATAAGCCCGATTCGCGCCGGTTCGCACGTGACGCCGACACCGCGTCGGCACCCACCATCGCGCCACATTGCTGCGTCACCAGCCGTTTGATATTGGACCAGCGCGCCGAGAAATTGCAATCATCCTGCGGCAAGGTCCAGATGCAATGCAAATGATCCGGCAACAACACCCACGCATCGATTTCAAACGGCATCGTCAAACGGGTCTGTTGAATCGCCTTGCGTAGCGCCAGCCTGACCGACGCCTCCACCAATATCGGCGCCCGGCGATAGCTGGTCAGGGTAAAGAAATACGTCCCACCCGTCGCGTTCGCCCGTCGGTAATTTGGCATTGCAAGCTCCAGAATTTACATCGGTTGCATTAGTTAATATTTTGCCGTCAAAGTCGGTACGTTGCGCAAGCCCCGCACACCGCTCCTATCGTGGCCTATCTGCGGTGGTAAGACGCACACCTCGGTAGGTAGGGTGCGCCGTGCGCACCGGATCCGCCAACGGCCGTGCAAATATCGCCCTTGATCTCAAATGTGGATACCTGCGACCTCGATGGCGCACACCCTCAAAATCAACCCCACCCACTGCAACCATCCGTGCCTGATCCGGTGCGCACGGCGCACCCTACCTACCGTGGTCTATCTGAGGTGGTAGGACGCATACCTCGGTCGGTAGCGTGTGCGAGGCCGCCGAAGCCGTGCGCACCGGATTCGTCATCGGGCGTGCAAA
>JAZKIX010000086.1:18111-18472 GCA_040384645.1 Pseudomonadota bacterium
GTTTTAATCGCACCCGCATCAATGTGCAAAACCTCGGCGAACCGCAGCTTGCTGCGCCGATTTCCGCAAGCACCGCACCCCGCTTCAAACGCCGCACCTTCAGGATTAAACGCCGAAAGCCCCGCCGCGATTTGATCCGCATTCACAAAATCCGGAATCGCCAAGTAGTCGCGCAAGACCAGCGGCACGATGGTGGATTTGCCAGCGCCGTTGGGGCCGCCGATGACGATGACGTGGGGTTGGGGCATTGGGGGACTTGTGTGTTTTTTATCGAAAATGCGATGGATTCGGCGGATCGTAGGGCGTCAATAGCGACGCGTATTGCGCCGCATGTGGCACGTTTCTCATGCGGCGCAATACG
>JAZKIX010000086.1:18482-36809 GCA_040384645.1 Pseudomonadota bacterium
ATACGGTTCGCTATTGACGCCTTACATTTTATGGCTTACGACTTACGGCCTTTTATGACTCCTTACAAGTTGCGGCCTTGAAGTACGAATTAGGGGCAACTGGTTCGCCGATGAATTGCCTCGCTCCAGTATTAGATTCAAATACAGCGTATACGCCTTTTCGGTTCAGATATTCCACTACAACTTCAGCAGAGATTTTATCGGCGATGAATTTTTGTCTTAAAGCATCGATCTCAGGATCGTCAAATAGAGGCCAACTAAGGCTTTGAATCGAATCCGTTAGATTCCTTGCGATTTCAAGCAGCCGTTCGAAATGTATTTTGGAGTCTTCATTTCCAAATATTCTGAGCGGCCAGCCAATATGACACATCTCGCTACAGTCACTCCAAAAGCTATGCAGATCACCTAAATTGGGAGTGTGAATATAAGGGTCAATCTTTATATGATTAATTAAGATTTTGGCGAATATAAAATGGGAATTGATTTTCTTTTGGTGCCCTGCGATCTCGATCACTCTCCTGCGAACGTTATCGAACTTTAAATCAGTAAGATCAATTTGGCCGAGTGTTTGATTTGAAATAGTCGCCCAGTAATGTACTGCAAGACGTTCAATAGTAAAACGTAGTTCTAGTGCCGCATACGACATGTTTGCCGTGTTTTCACCTTGAAGACTAGCATCAAGCCAGTATTTTGCCTGGAAAAGATGGTGATTCAGCGTTGGCTGATGCAGCAGATTTAAATCGTTCATTGATTGCCTTGATTTTTGTTCAGCATGGTAGGTTGGGCTACAAAACCCAACACTCTCCAGAACGTCACTTCCCCGACGAATCCTTCAACGTCACCACCCGATTAAACACCGGCTTCCCCACCACCGAATCCACCCGATCCGCCACAAAATACCCGTGCCGTTCAAACTGGAAGCGCTCGTCCGGCATGGCCGCGGACATGCCCGGTTCCAGATAGGCCTTCACCACTTCCAGCGCATTGGGGTTCAATAAAGTCATGAAATCCTTGCCGCCGGCATCGGGTTGGGCGTCGGTGAACAGGCGGTCGTATAGGCGCACTTCGGCTTCTAAGGCGGTGGCGACGCTGACCCAGTGGATATTGCCTTTGACTTTGTAGTTGGCGCTGCCTTCGGTGCCGGATTTGCTGTCGGCGAAATAATTGCAGTGGACGGCGATGACCTTGCCATCTTCATCTTGGTCATAGCCGGTGCATTCGATGACGTAGCCGTAGCGCAGGCGCACTTTGCTCCCTAGCGCCTCGCCAATCGGCGGATACAGGCGGAAGTAGCCTTTGGTAGGCACTTCCATGAAGTCGTCTTGCTCGATCCACAGTTCGCGGCTGATGGGGAAGGTGCGCAGGCCGCGTTCTGGGTGGTGCGGGTGGACGGGGGAGGTGCATTCGACCGTTTCGCCTTCGGGGAAATTGTCGATGATGAGTTTGAGCGGGCGCAGTACGGCGGTGGCGCGCGGGGCTTTGGGGTCGAGGTCTTCGCGCAGGCAGCCTTCGAGTGTGCTGTAGTCGATCCAGCCGTCGGAGCGGGTGACGCCGATGCGCTCGCAAAACAGTTGGATCGATTCGGGCGTGTAGCCACGGCGGCGGATGCCGACGATGGTGGGCATGCGCGGGTCGTCCCAGCCGCTTACGATGTTTTCTTCGACCAGTTGGCGCAGCTTGCGTTTGCTGGTGACGACGTAGGTCAGGTTCAGGCGGGCGAATTCGTATTGGTGCGGGACCGGTTGCTTAAAGAAGCCGCCTTCGGCACAGCGTTCGATGATCCAGTCGTAAAACGGGCGATGATCCTGGAATTCCAGCGTGCAGATCGAGTGCGTGATGTTTTCTATCGCGTCCGACAGCGGGTGGGTGTAGTCGTACATCGGGTAGATGCACCAGGCGTCGCCGGTGCGGTGGTGATGCGCGTGGCGGATGCGGTAGATCGCCGGGTCGCGCATATTCATATTGGGCGAGGCCATGTCGATCTTGGCGCGCAGGATGTGTTCGCCATCTTTAAACTCGCCGGCCTTCATGCGGCGCAGCAGGGCTAGCGATTCGGCGGCGGGGCGGGTGCGGAACGGGGAATCGACGCCGGGTTTGGAAAAGTCGCCGCGATTGGCTTGCATTTCGGCAGCGGATTGGCTGTCGACGTAGGCGTGGCCGGCCCTAATCAGGTATTCGGCCATGGCGTACAGCTGGTCGAAATAGTCGCTGGCGTAGTGCAGGTGTTCGACCGCTTTGTCACCTTCAGTTTGCGCCCAGTCGAAGCCGAGCCATTTGACTGAATCCATGATGGTGTCGACGTATTCCTGATCTTCTTTTTCTGGGTTGGTGTCGTCGAAGCGCAGATGGCAGCGGCCGGCGTAATCGCGTGCCAGGCCGAAATTGAGGCAGATCGATTTGGCGTGGCCGATGTGCAGGTAGCCGTTGGGCTCGGGCGGGAAACGGGTGATGACGCTGGGCAGGCCGGGGCGGGTGTAGGCGCCTTTTTCGATATCGGCGTCGATGATGGCGCGCAGGAAATTGGAAACGGGTGCTGGTGTAGTTGGGGCAGTTGCGGGTGCGGTCGGTTTCTTAATGTCGTTGCTCATGGGCGTGGTCTGTGTTTGCAGCGGATCGCTGCAGGTTGGTGTTTGGGCTGAAGGGCATTTTACCGTAGCGCTGGGGGTAAAAGCGGGGTGGGCTGGTGGGTGATGGATAACAGCTAGTTTGCGTTGACAACTGCGGCGGTGAAACACCCTCTGCCCGCTTGCGGGAGAGGGCGGGGGCGCCCGGCTAGGGAGAGGGTTTGTGCGACGTAATTGGCTAAATTTTTACGCTCTAGCCAAATTCTCGGCTTCAAAAGACTTCTTTTCTGTGCAAGCACCCTCTCCCTAGCTGGGCGCCCCTTACCCTCTCCCGCAAGCGGGCAGAGGGGATTAAAATCAGCGCGGCTAAAGGGGGAATTTACTCTACGATAATTGCTAAGAATTGCATTTTTAACCCTAAAAATAGGGAGTGTCTCTCAAAAACACAGCTCTCCCGCACGTTTTATTGGCCTAAAAAATATACCATAGGCAGTATATTCCTTCAAATTTTCACCCAAAATCATTCCTAATCGGCACCCGCCCAGTCGGGACAAACACCGACGCCCGGTCGCAGTGGCCGATCTGGTCGTCGAAATACATATGCGGCTTGAAGGCGGCCAGCACGTCGGACTTGCCGACGCCGCCCATGAAGAAGGTTTCGTCGATGGCGACATCCCAGGCGCGCAGGGTGCGGATCACGCGCTCGTGCGCGGGGGACGAGCGGGCGGTGACGAGCGCGGTGCGGATGGGGCTGGCGCGGCCGTCGGCGTTTTTGAAATTATTCTGGATGAAGGACAGCGCCTTGAGCAGGCGTGCGAACGGGCCTTCTGGCAGCGGCTTTTTTGCGTTGTCGCGCTCGTGCGAGGCGAAGGCTTCAATCCCTTGTTGCTGGAAGATGCGTTCCGATTCGTCGGAGAAAATCACGGCGTCGCCGTCGAAGGCGATGCGGATCTGGCCTAGTTCTTCCAGTGCATTCTCTGGTTTTTGGTAGAGCAGGGCGGCGGCCACGCCACTGTTGACGGCGGCTTGCACATCGTCTTCATGCAGCGACAGGAACAGGCTGACATTGAAGGCGTGCAGATAGGGCGCCAACGAAGCGCCGCCGGATAGCGCTGCGCGGGTGATATCAAGGCCGTAATGCTCGATGGAATTGAAGATGCGTAATGAGGTTTCGGATGAATTGCGAGACATGATGACCACTTCGACCAGCCGTTGGTCGGGCGTCATCTTGTTTAGTTTCAGCAGCGCCCGCACCAGCGGGAAACCGGCGCCCAGTTCCAGGATGTCGTTTTCATTTTCGATCTGGTGCTGGCGATACGCTTCCAGGCCGTGCGTGCGAAAAATCGCTTCTTCCGCCTCCAGGTGAAATAGGGCGCGTGATGAAATGCCGACTACCAGCAAATTGTCGAGGGAAACGGGCATGATTGTGGCCAGTAGAAAATAGGTGGAGTGGACCTTGCGATGGCCTAAAGAGTATCGGGTAGATTTTAAACGTATCGCTGTTGCCGCCGGGGCTTTAAGTACGTCGAGATGCCAAAAATTTATCATCGCTACTGGACTATATGGGGGGAGTATAAGCCAAATAACCCTGTAATCCGCAGGCAAAATAAGGGTCAAATTTAATACTATGGCGAGTATATTTTGGCGTCTGGCAAGCGATTTTAGCCGTTCCCAGCTGCATGAGAAAAAACCATGAACATTGCGAAATCACAGAAGGTCAAAGCGCCATAGCGTAAGATCATTGGCAGGCAAACCAATAAAGTGGATCCCATCATGCCCAATAAAATTTTATCTTTGCTGCAACGGAAGAATTCGCCCGATAAAAAATTATCATCGGCCATCTTTAACCTGGTGGTGCGGATTCCAGCCAGCCGTGAACAGACTAGCCCGCAGCCTGCGCTTGCGGCACGTCAGATTACGCAAGCGGCTGCACGCAAGGCGGCCATCGCAGCGGGATCGCTGGCCTTGCCGCCAGGGCCTTTGGGGTGGTTGACGCTGCTGCCGGAATTATTGGCGGTGTGGCGGATCCAAGCCCAGTTGGTGTCGGATCTGGCTGCCTTATATGGCAAACGGGCGCAATTGAATCGCGAGCAAATGGCGTATTGCCTGTTCCGCCATCTGGCTTCGCAAGCGGTACGCGATCTGGTGGTGCGGGCTGGCGAACGTTTTTTGGTGACCCAAGCGTCATCGCAATTATTACAATCGATCATTGAACGCATCGGCAAACAGATTGCACATAAGTTGCTGGGGAAAAGCGTCTCGCGCTGGTTGCCGCTGCTGGGGGCAATCGGCGTCGGCGCTTACGCGTATTTCGACACCCGCAAGGTCGCTACAACGGCAATCGCCTTGTTTGAAAAAGAGATTGCCTTGCAAGCCGCGCCTATATCTAAGTCCACCGATTCGACACTTGGCTAACGCCAAGCGCCGATGCCATTTAACCGCCTAACAACAGCTCGAGAATCGCTGGGCTTAAACGCTTTTTACAGCAGTTTGGATTTGGATCGACCAAGGGATTGACGGTAACGGTAATTGCCACTGGCATGCTAGTGCCACCGCTATTGCTCGCGGTAACGGTGAAGGTCGAGGTATGGGACGGCGACGCGCGTACTTTGTTGCCGCTGGTGGCAGAAAGGGCATTGCCGGCCCAGTGAATGTGGGTGGGCGCGCCGCTGCAATTTGCCGTCAAGGTGGTCTGTCCGCCGCGAATAATCGCCATTGGCGCAGCCATTACGGTGCAAACCGGCACTGCCACGGCAACCGGAACGGTGATTGACGCCGCTAACCCTTGCCCCGCCACATTCGTCGCCGCTACCGTAAAAGTCGAGGTCGCGGAAATTGATCTAGTGACCGTCGAACTCGCGCCGTTGATCGAATTCCCGCCCCTAGTCCAGCTATATCCGCTAATCGGCGCTGGCAGGCATGTGGCAGTCAGCGTGACAGTGCCGCCGCCAGCAGGCAAGACACTTGGACTTGCGCTGACTGAACAAGCCGGCGGCGCGACGGCGACTTGGCACGTGATATTTAAAGTGCCGTCCTGACTGGTTAAGGCGCTGAACTGATTGCAGGTTTCGTCCACCAGGGAGACCCTAACCCCGGTGTCGGGTGCTGCTTTTGGCACAAAATGCAAGATCGATTGCGCCGGAATCGTAAACGCAAGCGGTAGCGCTAAGTCAGGGGTCGCCGCTGCCAACGCGCAGCTAACCGTCAAATTACCGTCCAGACCCAATTGCGATGTCAATGTGCGGCAGCTGCTGTCGGTCATCGACATTGAGGCTGACCCGACTTGCGGTGGTGTTTGTGGTGTGATGTGGAAAGTGGTGTTGCTGGTGATAACCAGTGGCATGGTCACGGCAAAACCAGGTGCTGTGATAAGTGTTGTCAGCGCAATGCCCAGTGTCGCGATCAATCGTTGCAAGCGATGGATTTTCATGAATGCCTCCTACCGTATAAAAAGTTGCTCCATGTCATTTTCCGTCTTTTTTTTTGCGAAGCAATGGTCAAAAACCATTGATTGGCTTTTAAAGTGCAACAAAATGTAGGGAAAATAGGCTATTTACCAACGATGTTAAATGGCCAATAACTGAACTGGGCAGGGCGCACAGAGGGATGAAGGAAGAGATTTGAGGCAGTTCAAGGCCGAGGTCGGTCGCTATTCTGACTTGGCGTGATGCGGTTGTTTAGTTGTTTAAACTCAACATATATGGCAATGGATAAATGAGATGGGTATGGCAGGTGTCGGATAGATGCTTGGCCTTCCATTTTTTTGCTGGAAAAAACGGCGCAACACCGTCTTGCCAAGCGGCGCATGCGCTTACATCGGCCGTGGTTTTTCGATTCCGTAACCCTGTGCGAAGTCGATGCCGATTTCCCGCAATTTGCTGAGCACTGTATCGTTTTCAACAAATTCGGCAATGGTCAAGATCCCCATTACATGGCCGATATGGTTGATCGCTTCCACCATTGCGCAATCGATGGGGTCGTCGATCATGTCTTTGACAAAACCGCCGTCGATCTTCAGATAATCGACCGGCAAGTGTTTCAGGTAAGCAAAGGACGACATGCCGCTGCCGAAATCGTCGAGCGAAAAGCGGCAGCCCAGGGTTTTCAATTCGCGGATCAGGACAGCGGCCTGGGTCAAGTTGGTGATGGCAGCGGTTTCGGTAATTTCAAAGCAAATCAAGGCGGGCGCAATCTGGTAATGGGCAAAGCGTTCCAGTACATAGTGCAGAAAACCATCGTCGCAAATCGAGGTGCCCGACAGATTGATGGCACAGGTATCGATGCTGTTATCGCCAGCCGGCAACTGGGCAATACGGGCGAACGCGGCATTGATTACCCAGCGATCTAATAGCGGCATCAAACCGTAACGCTCGGCGGCTGGGATAAAGGCCATCGGCGGAATCAAGCTGCCGTCGGTTTCAGTCATCCGCAATAAGAGCTCGAAGTGGGCGCCGTGATTCTTGCTGCCTTCGCTACTTTGATCTGTGCCACCGAGCGGCAAGATTTTTTGCGAATACAGGATAAATCGTTCTTGTTCCAGCGCTGCCTGAATCCGGCCGATCCAGCCCATTTCGCCGTGGCGTCGCGCTACTTCCGCATCTTCTTGTGCATAGACTTGGACCCGGTTGCGGCCTTTGTCCTTGGCCATGAAGCAGGCCGCATCGGCCATGCTAAGAATGTCGGCCACCGTAGTGCCGCCATTGCTGAAGGTAATCAGGCCGATGCTGACACCGATGGGGAAAATCTTGTCGAGCCAGCAAAAATGGAAGTCACACACCGTTTGTCGCAGCAATTCAGCGATACGTAGCGCCGGTGCACCGGCACAGCTTTCCAGCAAGACGCCAAATTCATCGCCGCCGAGCCGGGCCAAAGTGTCGCTCTGTCGTAATTTTTCCAGCATGATGCTGGTCAGTTGGCGCAACAATTCATCGCCGGCACCGTGGCCGCAGGTATCGTTGACGATCTTGAATTGATCCAGATCGAGGTACAGCATGGTGTGATGCTTGGCTTCCAGCTTGCCGGTTTGCAGCGCCTGCTCTAGCCGGCGCTCAAACTCGGGACGATTGATGATGCCGGTCAAGGCGTCGTGGGTGGCTTGATGCGTCATCTTCATCGCCATCTGGCGCGCATGGCTGACATCGTGGAACACCAAGACCACGCCGACGATTTCCCCTTGCTTGTTCAAGATCGGCGCCGCCGAATCTTCCACCGAAAAGCGGGCGCCGCCGCGCTGGATCAGCAAGGTGTTTTCCGCCAGTGCGGCCACTTGTTGATGGCGCAAGACAATTTCGACCGGGTTGAGCGCGAGCTCATTGGTCAGCTCATGCACGATATGGAACACTTCGGGCAGCGGACGGCCATGCGCCTCGGCATTGCTCCAGCCGGTCATGGTTTCCGCCACTGGATTGAGGTAAGTGACCTTGCCCTCAACATCGGTGGTGATGACGGCGTCGCCGATGGAACTCAAGGTCACATGCAAACGCTCTTTTTCCTGGAACAAGGCATTTTCAGCTTCCTTGCGTTCAGTAATATCGCGCACGATGCCGACAAAGCGGCGGCTGGCATCGATCTGCATCAGGTTGACCGCCAGTTCAAGGCTAAATTCGCTGCCATCTTTATGCAGACCGGGCAATTCAACGCCTTTCTTGCCGACCACGTGTGCCACACCGCCTTGCAAGAAGCGCTGCATACCGGCTTCATGCGCGGCGCGCATGTGTGGCGGCATCAGCATCTTGATATTCAAGCCGATCACTTCATCCGGCGCATAGCCAAAAATGGCCGAGGCTCCGTTATTGAAGGACTCGATCATGCCAGTCTCATCGAGCGTAATAATGCCCTCGCCAACGCTGTCGACCACGGTGCGAATCCGGATTTCCTTTTCCGTCGCATCCCGTTCGGAGCGTAACAGGCGCGATGCCAAAGGCGTAATTTGCGAACGCAGCAAGAGCGCGCCCAGTGTGACCAATAGCAATAGAGCAGGTACGCTCCAATTTAATTGGTCACGGATCGGCTGGAATAATTCTTCGGTGTCTTTTTTAATGACAATGCCAAGCCCGGTCAGTGTCAGCGGCCCATAAGCGGCCAACACACTCTTGCCGCGATAATCAAGCCCCTTGAACGTGCCGGCCTTGCCATCGACTGCATAACTCATGGCCGTTGGCTTGCCCTTGGCGCCGATGCCGGACGATTGATATACCTTAGGATTACGGTATTGCGGAAAACATTGCAATTTACTTTCACGACGAAAGCACATACCCATTTCGCCGGTATTGCCCAAACCATCGGCATTGGCAAATTGTTGGTTCACGGTGGGTAACGGTTCTTCTACGATCACGCTGCCGATGATGTTATGCGCATCGCGCAGGGGAGTGACTGTATTAAGAACTAGCCTACCGTCCCATATCAAGGTCGATTCGGCATCGACCGCAAACGCAATCTTGGCGTGGTCGGCAAAGGAGCCCAGGCGTAAAAGTTCGCGCTGGGATAAGTCATAAATAATCAGTCCGCTCATACCGAATGCTAGAGCGCTTTCGCCAATCGCTTTCAATTCAGCTTTTAAAGCCTCGTCATCTGGCTGCGTAGCAAGTGCCCGGGTCAGCCGCAATAAATTTCGACGGCTAGCAAAGCTATGTCCGTTAGCCTTGGCTTGATTGACCGCAGATTGGAAAATCGTAGTTTGACTGCGCACTGCCGAAGGCATGCTGTCAGTGAGGGCTTTTTCCAACGAGGATTGCTGCGCGGCGAAACCAGCGACACCGACGGTGAGTGCTATCACCACCAGCAGCGCCGCGCCGACAAAGGCAATTTTTTCATCTTCCTTGAAAAATTGCTGGGACCGATACCAGTCAGCCCTACGCCAGCTACTCCACAAACCTAGCCCAACCAAGGTCATACCCATTGCGGTATGCAGCGCCATGCGTGCCGCCTTAAACCATGAATACAATAATTCGAGTTGCAAGGTATAGCCGACAATGCCGGTCAAGCCCAGCATCAGGATCGCAAAAGTTGCAATTTGTATGAAGACGCCAGTTGTCTTCGACTGGACTCTGGACGCGGCGATCAAGATCAAGCCCGCCAGCATAAACCCGACTGCGGTGTTAGGCGCCATCCGCCCTGCATGCGGATTCCCGTCTGACAACCAACTATGAAAACTGCGTAAGTCGATGCCGAAATCGACATCCGACATGATTTGTAATAAAACAAGCGCGCTTAGAGCAAAAATGAAAGCGCCGATTGCAGTCTGTATCGCCGCAATTTTGCGTACCTTCAACACCGGCAACAGCAGCGTAATACCCAATAACGCGAAACAGAGCGCCGTATTGACCACCATGCCAACAAAGTTAGGCCGGATTTGCACCAGCAGCGGTGTACGTGTTAGCCACCCAAGCAAAATGACAGTTGCCAAGCAAATAATTGCCAGACCCGCCAGGCTTTGGATCGTTGCGATCTTTTTCATGGATAAGCGCTTTATGTCGCGGTGCTAAATATTTCTTTGCACACATAGTATCTAAACTCGCCTGCTTTGTGACAACTGCTTGAAGTGGTAATGCACTCGGCGTTGTACACGTAACAAAGGTGCCTTAGCCGGAGCGAAAGCGCCATCCCGCTTTGAATGCTGTCTTCATCGTCACGCCAACCCAAAAAGCACCCTTCCAAGATAACGTCATTTTGTCTGTTATATTAGAAAATATCGTTTTAAATCAATGGCTTGCATTAATTATTGGTGCCCCATACAATGGTCGAAAGGAAACTTAAAAACCATTCCCCTTAACCTGATCCTGGCCTTTAAGTGCGGGTTCCCGTGTCCGCTTTTACCTCAATGCGCGCTTTTAAATTAAAAGTGGGCCGAAGACAAAAAACCACTATCCGAAACGCTCAGACCCGCATGGATACCGAAATCGCTCACCAGACCGAAGCAGCACAGCCGCATTGGAACCTCAATGTCGTTATTGAAGGTTTGCGTTGCTCACGGGAAGAAACGCACAAGATCCGGCATCAGGGTCGCTTGCGCGAATTGCCGTCCAGGCAAGCGCTGGTCGATATATTGGACGGTTTGTCCGCGGTACTTTTTCCGACCCATTACGGCAGGCCGAACCTGAACGATGAAAGCATCGACTATTTCGTCGGCAATACGCTCAACACGACCTTGAATGTGTTGACCGAACAGGTGCGGCGCGCCTTGTTTTTTGTTTCAGATCAAGATGATCAGAATGATGCCGACTTGTCGCAAAAAGCGGTTCGCATTACGCGTGATTTTGCGGCGGGTTTGCCAGCCTTGCGCGGATTGTTAGTCAGTGACTTACAGGCCGCTTTTAACGGTGACCCGGCAGCTACCAGCGTGGCGGAAGTGTTGTTGTGCTATCCCGGTACGACGGCCATTATTTATTACCGCTTAGCCCACTCACTCTATGGCCTCGGCGTGCCGTTCCTAGCGCGCATGATTTCCCATATTGCCCATTCCTTAACCGGGATCGACATCCACCCGGGGGCGGAAATCGGCGGCAGCTTTTTCATCGATCACGGCACCGGCGTCGTCATCGGCGAGACCGCCATCATCGGCCAGCACGTGCGCTTATATCAAGCGGTCACCTTGGGTGCAAAACGTTTTCCGGCCGACGAACACGGTGTGCTGGTCAAAGGCAATACACGCCATCCCATCGTGGAAGACGACGTCGTCATTTACGCCGGCGCCACCGTCCTGGGACGCATCACCATCGGGCGCGGTTCCACCATCGGCGGCAATGTCTGGCTCACGCAAAGCGTGCCGCCCGGCAGCAACATATCGCAGGCCAAGATGCGCAATGATTAGTAAACCGTCCAAATGAAAAAATGGGTCGTAGGTCAATCAGATTGAAACAATTGGATGAGATAAGTAGGGAGTGCGGGGCCGCCAAGGCCGTGCGCACCAATAAATCACCCGATAAAACAATTGGATGAGATAAGTAGGGTACAAGCCGTGGCCGTGCGCACCAATTAGTGTCGCAGCGGAACTTGGTGCGCACGGCGCACCCTACCGTCCATTGTTTTTATCTGCTAATTCGCTAGCAACCAAATCGTAATTGATGAGCAATCGTAAGCATATCGTCCACCGAAACTGAGCATAAATCCAACCCGAAATTTAACGAATCAAACTTCAATCCTAATCAACCGGAGCCTTCAATGACCCAAGCAATCGAACAACAAACCGCACTCACCGACGCCGGCGCCCGTGGCCTCGCCATTGCAACCAGAACCGTACCGCAGATGTCGCGCATCACCCCGCGCTGGCTGACGCATTTGCTGCAATGGGTACCGCTGGAAGCTGGTATTTACCGCGTCAACCGCGTCAAGGATGCCTCCAGCGTCACGGTCGATTGTTCAGAGCGTGACGAGCGCGTCTTGCCTGAGACCTTCGTCGATTACGTCGAAAATCCACGTGAATACCAACTCAGCGCCGTCACCACCGTGGTCGAAGTGCATACCCGCATTTCCGACCTGTACAGCAATCCCTATAACCAGATCGCCGAACAATTGCGACTGACGATTGAAATCATCAAAGAACGTCAAGAGAGCGAACTGATCAACAACAAAGAATACGGCCTCTTGCACAGCGTTGCTCCTAGCCAACGCATCAAAACCCGCAGCGGCGCGCCGACACCGGACGATCTGGATGAATTGATTTCTAAAGTCTGGAAAGAGCCCGGCTTCTTCCTGGCGCATCCACTCGCCATCGCCGCTTTCGGCCGCGAATGCACCCGTCGTGGCGTGCCACCGCCAACCGTCTCTTTGTTCGGTTCGCAATTCTTGACATGGCGCGGCATCCCGCTATTTCCATGCGACAAGCTCGACATCGTCGATGGCAAATCCAATATCTTGTTGATCCGCACCGGTGAAAGCCGTCAAGGCGTGGTCGGCCTGTTCCAACCAAATCTGCCGGGCGGCGAAACCAGCCCAGGCTTGGCCGTGCGCTTCATGGGCATCAATAAAAAAGCCATCGCATCCTATCTGGTGTCGCTCTATTGCTCGCTCGCAGTCTTGACCGAAGATGCCATCGCCGTGCTGGAAGACGTGGAAGTGGGTAAGTACCATGAATACAAGTGATGGTAGTGAGTTTGGTGCCGCTGGTTTGCCGGATGTCGATGTCTTGACACGCATGGCTAACCAGCTATTTTCAGCGTCACCGTCTGGCTTGCCGATGGCAGTCTTGCCAGCCGCGCAAGGCCCGGCTGGAATCTCGCCGGGAGGCTTCCCCGCTGCTACCGCAGATGCACCGGTGTCGGCCGCGCCAGCGGTGCCGGATTCGCTCGGCTCTGGCCTGCCTTTAAGCGGCGCCGCGCCGCAGGGTTTCGGCTTGCCGAGCGAGGCGCAATTGCTAGCACGGCTGGCCCCGCGCAATCTGCCGGCGATGCAAGCTGCGCCGCTGGCCGGTAATAATTCAGCCTTCTATTTTTTGCAGGCTGAACAAAAGGCGCAGCAAGCCAGCGCGCAGCCATCGCCATCCAATTTTGCCGGCTTCCCTGCATCCAATCAAAGCCTGCAATCGTCCATACCGGCTTCGCACGGTTCCGACTTGCTGCAACTTGGCGCTGCACCGGCTGGTTTTGGCTTGCCCAGCGACGCCGAGTTGCAAGCCTTGCTCTCGCCTACCCAGTTTGGCATGGGCAATCCGTCGCAACGGTCCAGCAGCACGCCATTCTATTTTCTAGAACCGCAGCCCTTGCACAAAGCTGGCACGCAAGTCCCCGGTCAAGTCGCACCGCATTCGTCATCCGGCCTGGTGCAAGCGCCGCTCGACATCAACCTGATCCGGCGCGATTTCCCGATCCTGCAAGAGCGCGTCAACGGCCGTCAATTAGTCTGGCTCGACAATGCCGCCACCACGCAAAAGCCTAACTGCGTGATCGACCGTTTGAAGTATTTCTACGAGCACGAAAACTCCAACATCCATCGCGCCGCGCATGAGTTGGCAGCACGCGCTACCGATGCCTACGAAGGCGCACGCGAAAAAGTGCGCGGCTTCCTCAACGCTGCCTCCACCAACGAAATCGGGTTCGTGCGTGGCGCCACCGAAGGCATCAACCTGGTCGCGCAAAGCTGGGGCCGCCAGTTCATCGGCAAAGACGACGAGATAATCATCAGTTGGCTCGAACATCACGCCAACATCGTGCCGTGGCAACAGCTCTGCGCAGAAAAAGGCGCCAAGCTCAGGGTGATTCCAGTCGATGACGACGGCCAGATTTTGCTGGACGAATACGCCAAGTTATTGAATTCGAAAACCCGCCTGGTCTCGTTCACCCAAGTCTCCAACGCCCTCGGCACCATCACGCCCGCCCGACAAATGGTCGAGATGGCACATCGCGTCGGCGCTAAAGTCTTGGTCGACGGCGCCCAAGCCGTATCGCATTTGCGCGCCGATGTACAAGCGCTCAATTGCGACTGGTATGTCTTTTCCGGCCACAAAGTATTCGGTCCGACCGGCATCGGCGTGCTCTACGGTAAAGAAGCCTTGCTCAACGAAACCCAACCCTGGCAAGGCGGCGGCAATATGATCAAGGATGTCACTTTTGAGCATACCCAATACCACGCCGCACCGGGACGCTTCGAAGCAGGCACCGGCAACATCGCCGACGCCGTCGGATTGGGCGCTGCGATTGATTACGTCAACCGTATCGGTATCGACCTCATCAACCAATACGAGCATCAGCTTTTGGTCTACGCCACCGGCCTGCTCAAACCCATCCCCGGCCTGCGCCTGATCGGCACCGCGCCCGACAAGGCCAGCGTTCTATCGTTTGTGCTGGACGGTTTCAAAACCGAAGAAGTCGGCAACGCCCTCAGCAAGGAAAGCATTGCTGTGCGCTCCGGCCACCACTGCGCGCAACCGATTTTGCGCCGTTTTGGTTTGGAAGCGACAGTGCGGCCATCGCTGGCGTTTTATAACAATTGCGCGGATGTGGATGCGTTGGTGGAAGTGGTGAGAAGGGTGGCTGCTAGTCGTCAGACTGGGTCGCGGTTTTCACATTGAGGATGGGAATCCTGCTCGATGTGGTTGGGGGTGTCGGGCAGGAAGTTTTTGATTGACGGTGTGATGAGCTTGAAAATTTTTTTGGCAGGATTTTGTGGTGGAAGCAATGTTTTTTTTTCGAATTTAGATGTAATTTGCCTCAAATGAATCAAGATAATCCTTCCATAAATTCGATTTTCACGACGGTGAAAGTTATTTCACGATGTGAAGCCTTCGCTTGTTTTCGTCGCTCA
Source organism: Pseudomonadota bacterium (assembly GCA_040384645.1). Classification (GTDB taxonomy): domain Bacteria; phylum Pseudomonadota; class Gammaproteobacteria; order Burkholderiales; family Burkholderiaceae_D; genus JAZKIX01. The sequence goes on from JAZKIX010000086.1 coordinate 33,284, forward strand.
TGAACAGGTCGCTGCTGTCGTGATATTCGATTGCATGGGTTTCGATAGCCTTAATCTTGTGGAACCGAATTGACCCATGAATACAGGCAAGTTTTGCTCCCACTTCAAAAGGCTCGTCAGGTTTGTCTCCAAATGCTTTTTCTATCTCAGTGGGCGTGGTGAAAATTATTTGACTAATGACGCTAGCTTCAGGGAATAAGACAACGTTTGTTCCTTTTTCTCCAGTTTGTACTGAAGGGAAAACTAGCCCATCTACTTGCGAACGAAAACGAAGTCTTAGAAACTCAAATACAACCTGAGTTGAAAGATAGCTTAGGTCGTCACTGCGTCCTTTAGGCTTGGACATCTTTTGAACTAGCGAGGTTACAAAGGTCTGTAGGTGAAGAGAGTTCAGATAACCCTTATTTAGACTAGTGAGCTTGGGTACCTTAACTTGCGCCAGTTTGGTCAGGTCTAGAAGATTGAGTCGAGTGATTGGTGTCATGCCCACGCTTACCACGTTATCCCCGGTCATTGAGCGAATCTCACTTAGACACGTGCCTCGGTCCAAAGCACAGTACAAAGCTGAAATGCCATTTGGAGTCATTTGTTGACTGCTAGCCCGGTCTTTAGGCGCCGGGCCAAAGTGGCTGCTCGGATTATCCCCTATAAGTTTTGCATCTCCATACGTTTGAACCGTACGGGCACGATATAGCTCCTCACCCCTTGAAATTATGCGAATGCATTCGGGCTTAAGTTTATCCTCGGCCGAGGATAAAAAGGAAAACAGGGAATCGAGAAATATCCTAGCATTCGGGCCGAAGAAACGATGAGAATGCCTGATGTCTTCGATGAATTTTTTCCACTTTTCTTCGTAAAAATTCCTTTCCAAAGTGCCGTCATCGAAAAAGAAATGCCTATCTCGTCCCTTATCATCCTTTACATAATCTGATGGAACGTATGCCATCAAGTCACAAAGATATGGCTCATCGGCAAGATTAAGCCACTCAGAAAGCACGATGTCGATGGTGTCAACCGAGATGTCGTCCGCTCCACACTCGTAAATCATTCCGAGTTCAAAGTAAGACAAATCATTTTCGGTCGCCACATTCTCATCGACACGTTCAAGTATGTAGTCAAAAAGTAATTTCTTTTCAATCGCAACTGCCTTATTGCGGCAGTAGTGACATGTCTCTTCTGCACCATCTTCTGATATAAATTTCTTTAGGGGAGCAGGAGTAACACAGCTAATGCAAATCAACTTTTCACCTTTGAAGTTCTTGGGCCGACTGAAACGAGCAGGATTGTGCTGACGTCCCCTAATCGATAGCGACGATTGCGAAAATTTTTTATTCAAGCGACGGTCTCGTTTTGGGCGATTGTAATCTGTCACGCGAAAAACATATATGACTGCTCTCGCCACATCGCGGACATTGAAGAAAATGGTTCTAATATGTTTTTGCATATTCTTGCCAGCTATGTTTTCTTTTGTCATGCAATCATCACCCAGTCTAATACTCTCCAATCAAAATGATCCTTTAATTCGTCACTTATTTGCATTTGACGAATAAATGAAACATACTTCGCCTCATGCGCGAGAAACCCCACAACCATCATTTGCTCCATCTGGTACGCCAGAAGGGCGTGTTGCGGGCGAATGATTTGAATCAGGTTGGCATCCCGCATGCTTATCTGGCGCGGCTAACTGCAAGCGGTCAACTGGAAAAAGTGGCCCGTGGCTTGTACCGGCTTCCCGACAATCCAATGTCGGAGCATGAGAGTTTGGGGTTGATCGCAACCAAGGTGCCGCAAGCGGTTTTTTGCTTGCTGACGGCTCTGCAATTTCATGATTTGACGACGCAATTGCCACGCCAAATATGGATCGCAATGCCGCGTGGCAGCCATGCACCAAAAATTGCATATCCACCGCTAAAGATGATTCAATTTTCTGGAGATGCCTATACAGAAGGTGTTGAAATCCACGAGCGTGACCAAGTCAAGCTGCGCGTCTACTGCGTTGCCAAAACGATTGCCGATTGTTTTAAACACCGCAACAAGATAGGCCTGGATGTGGCGCTGGAAGCACTGAAAGATGCACGCGCGCAGAATAAAGCCAGTGCCGACGATCTTTGGCATTACGCAAAAATATGTCGTGTGGCTAACGTGATGCGGCCTTATCTTGAGGCGGTCGGATGAAGAAAAATCTTGCCGCTTCGGTTCGCGTTCGTCTGCTGGCATTGGCAAAACTGCAGGGAGCCGATTTCAATCAAATCCTGTTGCGATTTGCCTTGGAGCGCATGCTGTATCGCATGAGTATTTCGGCACATGCAGATCAGTTTTTGCTCAAAGGGGCGCTACTGTTTGCGCTTTGGTACGACATGCCGCACCGCCCGACGCGCGATGCCGATTTGCTGGGTTTTGGGCCGAGCGATCTGGAGTCGATTGCGGATAGCTTTCGCGATATCGCTTCGGTGCAAGTTGAGGATGGTATTCATTTCGATCCAGCCTCGATCATGGTTGGTGAAATTCGGAAGGCGGCCGGTTATGCCGGTGCCAGGGTGTTGATTGATGGCGAGCTTGCCGGTGCGCGTTGCAAGACCCAGATCGATATCGGCTTTGGCGATGCCGTAACGCCAGCAGCAATCGAGGCGGCGTATCCGGTGTTGCTCGATGATTTTCCGGCGCCGCAGCTGCGAATTTATCCGGTCTATTCTGTGGTCGCGGAAAAACTGCATGCGATTGTATTGCTCGGCATGACCAATACACGTCTGAAGGATTATTTTGACCTGTCGATCGTGCTGGATCGAGAGACTTTGGACATGCACACGCTAGCCAGTGCCATCGCAGCGACCTTCAAGCGCAGAGAGATGGCCGTACCGCTTCAACTGCCAATTGGACTATCCGATGAATTTGCCGATGATTTTTCAAGGCAGGCACTGTGGCAGGCGTTTCTGCGAAAGAATGGTTTACCAATCGTACCGTTGCCTGACGTGGTGCTTGCGATTCGGCATAGTTTGATGTCTGCACTCGGGCTTGCCATTTCCGACTTAACCCACAAGTCGTAGACCTGCATTACATCCGTGACGTATCTCTGCGTCCAAAACACATTATCCGCATATAGTTGCGCGATTTTATTCGTTCCGGCTGGCATGTTGCCGGTGCTACGCTGACTGGACTGAAGACTTTCCGATCCGCTAGCCGGCCAATACCATGACACAGTTTGTCGCCATCAAACATCTCCGCGTCACAGAACCGCTTGCCGCTTTCTCTGCGCTGGCGCCGGACGAACTGGATAACACTATCGAAAATTTAGTCGCCGCCAATCTGGCGCGCTTGCGTGCGGCGCGCAATCTGTCGCTGGACGCGCTGGCGCGGCTGTCGGGTGTGAGCCGGGCGATGCTAGCGCAGATTGAGTCGGGCCGCAGCGTGCCGTCGATCCGGGTATTGCATCGGGTTGCCTCGGCGCTGCAAGTGTCGGTGCCTGCTTTCTTGCGTGACTTTGCGGTGGACGGTATCGCGCTGTTGCCGGCGCATGCGTCGCAGCGAT
>JAZKIX010000087.1:0-15780 GCA_040384645.1 Pseudomonadota bacterium
TCAGATCCTTCCAGGTTCCCGCTACGCCAGGCACATTGGCTTGTCCGCCAAGTTTCCCTTCAGTACCCACCTCACGCGCCACCCGCGTCACTTCAGAAGCGAAAGAACTTAATTGGTCGACCATCTTATTGGCAGTCGATGCGTAACGAAGAAATTGCCCTTTTAGCGGACGTCCATCGACATCCAACGCCATGTTTTGGGATAAATCGCCCTTGGCAACCGCCCCGATAACACGCGCCATTTCGGTCGTAGGCCGCGCCAGGTCATCGATCAAAGTATTAACTGAATTGACGATCGTAGCCCAGCCCCCGCCTACCGCCGGCGCCGACGCTCGTTGTAGCAATCGACCTTCCCGTCCAACCACACGACTGACACCGACAATACCATTTACCATTTCCTGGCTGTTTTCGATAATCTCATTCAAAGTATCGGCAATTTTCCCGTTTAAGCCAGTCAAATCCGATGGCATTCGGACAGAGAAATCGCCTTTTTTTAGGGCGATCAGTGCGGCAAGTAGTAACTTGGGATCCAAGGACTCAGTGAAATCGGCGAGGGTATTCATGGTTTTTCATTGGTAAGAGTGATGACGGGCATTTTGATATGCATTGGACACCATTGCAAGCAAGGTTTATGATCGTTTCCGGCAACAATTTCAAGTCCGAATCACGTTCAAATATCGCTTTTCGGTACAAAGTCGGGTGATTTTGTTTGCATCTTCTTTATGATCAAACCTCAAAACACCATGCAAAAAATATTGATTGTCAATGACGATGCTGGAAGTCTCTTTGCGCTGAAAAGCTTACTTTCTGAATGGGCCAGCCAAAACGACTGCGAAATTATCGCTGCCCGTTCTGGTGAAGAAGCCTTGCGAAATGTGCTGCTCAATGAATTTGCCGTCATTCTTTTAGACGTCAATATGCCAGGAATGGATGGTTTTGAAACTGCCGAGGCAATTCACCGTCGTTCTCGCTCTGCCGCTATCCCCATTATATTTGTTACAGCATTTCTGGCTGACGATATAAGCCGGCTCAAAGGGTATCAAATGGGCGCGGTCGATTATTTGTTTACGCCGGTTATCCCACAAATTTTGGAAGCCAAGGTCTCTGTCTTTGTACGACTTGCAAAAAATAATCTTGAATTGAAAATTCAAACACAGAGATTGAATGAGCATACGGCGGAATTGCTAGCAACCAATCGCCGCCTGGAAGCAGAAATCCAGGAACGCAAGATCGCAGTTCAGGAAAATCGCGCCAAAGACGAGTTTTTAGCGATGCTGAGCCATGAATTGCGAAATCCGTTAAGTGCAATCAGCAATGCAGTACGAATCATTAGTCAAGAACATGAGGATAGTCATAGCTTTCAAAGAGCAAAGGTTATTTTGCGCCGTCAAAGTGAACATTTGACGCGAATAATCGATGATTTACTGGATCTGAGTAGAGTCATGTCCGGGAAAATTTTACTGTCTAAGGAGTATTTCGACCTATCTACCTTGATTGACAGTTGTCTTGATACATTAAGGACTAGTCAGCGATTGGAAAATCACCAGGTTGACGTAAAAATTGAACCAGTGTGGATCAATGCAGATAGGACACGTACAGAACAGATACTGACCAATCTGATCGATAACGCGCTCAAATATACCGTCAAGGGTGGGCAGATTTCAATCTCCGCGAAATCTGAAGGTGCCGATGCAGTATTTTCGATCACCGATTCTGGCGTAGGCATTCCCGCTGATTTGATTGAACATGTATTCGATGTCTTTGTTCAAGGAGAAAATACGCTTGACCGATCACAGGGTGGCCTGGGAATCGGTCTCGCGCTGGTTCGCCAGTTAGCAGAGCTGCACGATGGCACCGTGACAGCGCGCAGTGAGGGCAGCAACAAAGGCAGTACTTTTACCCTGAATCTACCAAAAGGTGTCGATCACGAACCGCAACAAACTACAAAATTAGAGTCCCTTAAGCAAAATAACAGCACAGTGCTATTAATTGAAGACAATGTTGACGGTAGAGAAATCATGGCGTTAATGTTGTCCGCATTTGGTCATCAAGTACTCACTGCCGCGGATGGTGTTGAAGGCGTAGCGATCGCAATCGCCTCTCGCCCTGATATCGCGTTAATCGACATTGGACTCCCGTCTATTGATGGTTATGAAGTGGCAAGACGACTGCGCCAACATCCCGACACATGCAACACAAAATTAATCGCCCTTACCGGTTATGGCCTTGATGAGGATCGGCGTCGCGCCCTTGCAGCCGGATTTGACATGCATCTGGTCAAACCGATTGATGCCGACAGTCTGGCACATGCCACCAGTACAAATGCACCGCCGAAAGAAGATTCATCATTACGATGATCCCGCCAAACCAGCCAGTGGCCGAGCGCAGGACAGTGCCAGAGATGCGCCAAAACGCCAAAATATACTGGCAGGTGTATTTTTAAAGCCCCAATAAAACCGCGCGGGAAAATGGGGGTTTGTGCATATACCCCCTAAATTTCATTAAAATGGCGACCCTGCCCACCCTACTCATCTCATCCAATTGTCGTATCTGGTCGACCTATTTGTACCGTCGTGATATCAGCATCAGAATCGGATTGCTTCTTTTCTTGTCTGTCGTGACTTGCGTGGATCAAAACCGCGTTTTTGCTAATCGCGCGAAACGTCAGTGATTAAAACAAACTTAAACAAACACTTTCATTGGGTCTGATCAAACGGCCTTGTAACCGGATGACCATGCGCAAAACGCAATTTGCAAATCATTGAGGTCGTAGGGTTTTGGCAGTACTTGGGCCTTTAGGCCCAGCTTTTGCACTGCGTCGGCTGCCAGGCCGGAGGCGATGATGACTTTTAGCTCGGGGAAGTCCTGGTTGACCTTTTTCGCCAGATCAATGCCTGACATGCCGGGTAATCTGACGTCGGTCAGCAAGACATTGAACTTATTGGATGCCAGCAAGGGCAAGGCCTCTTCGGCACTGGTGACGCCAAAGGGCACGTGTCCGATGGCGGTCAGCAATTCGCAGACAATGGTCAGTAAATTGCGATTATCTTCCACGATCAGTACCTGCATGGGATCAGGAAGCGACTGTAAAGCGAGGGCATTGTCTTGGACCATGGCGATGGGCTGAGGCATTGTTTTATGTAAGGATGTAAGGACTCAAATGCAATCCAAATTGCTATGCACTAACTCTTGCTGACTGCGACTTGCATTTGCCACTTCGACCGGGAGTATTCATCGACGGCACAGCATGGATGTCAAAAATTTGCTGAAACTCATCAAATAATAGCCAAAATATCGCGCCACCGAAAGTGTCAACCACGTAATTTTGATGGCGATAGTGGCGTCTTTTCACGGCGGCCGGCCAATATCGTTCATATATACTCTGCGCTTTGGAAAATTAAGAGACGATATACCAAACGCGCTCTCAATCGACCAAGCCACATTCCGCAACATTCTGGTAAGAAACATTACCTGGCCACTGGCAATGGGGAGCGTCAGCGCCTTGGTGTTTGTGACGCTGATTTATTATTTGCTATCGGTGCTCAATGCGGTCGAACACTCGGAACGGGTGATCGGCAATGCCAATGAAATTACCAAATTGACGGTCGATATGGAGACCGCGATGCGCGGCTTTGTGATCTCCGGTGAAGAAAGTTTCCTGGCGCCTTACCAAACGGCCAAACCCAAAATAAAAGTTGAACTTGCTGCCTTGACGGAACTGGTGCGCAGCGATGTGGCGCAGGTCGACAGGCTGGCCCATATCGAAGCATTGCAAGCGCAATGGGATGCGTTTGCGCTCACCGTCATTGAAATGCGGCGGGCCGATGGCGATGCGCAGCAACTGGTGCGCAGCGGTCGGGGCAAGGTGCAGTTTGATGAAATCCGCAAGGTGTTTGGCGATTTCCTGGGGGCAGAACAGTCTTTGCGCCAGAAGCGCAATGACGATGCCAAGCGGGTGACGTTTTCGGTGGTGGTGCTGTACTTGATTTTTAGTCTGAGTTTGACCGGCTTGCTGGGATTTTTGGGAAGGCGCGAATTGCTGCGCTTGTCGAGCATCATTAACGATGCACTATCCCAACATCAGCAACATGCCGAATCACTGGAACGGCAAGCCTGGCAGCGCGCGGGGCAAAGCCAGTTGGCGGCGCGCAATTTCGGCCAAATGGGGCTGTCGCCGCTGGAGCGTACCGTTCTCGATTTTCTTGCCCAATACGTCAACGCGGCAGTCGCGGCGCTGTATGCACGCGATGACGATGGGCGCTTGCACCGGATTGCTGCCTACGGCTTTAGCGCCGCCGATGAACAGCGTGATCAAATACTGGACGGTAACGAAAGTCTGGTAGCGCAAGCCGCCGTCGGCGAACGGGTAATCCAGCTCGATAACGTGCCACTTAACTATCTCAATGTCACTTCGGGTTTGGGTCAGGGCACGACCCGCCCTATTTCCTCGCACTGCGCCAACAGGTGCTACCTTTGCTAAAGACTTATCCTTCGCTCAAAATCTGGATCGCTGGCTGTAGCACGGGCGAAGAGGCCTACTCGATGGCGATCCTGATGAAGGAAGAGAGCTTGCTGGAACGGTCTATCATCTATGCCACCGACATTAACCCGGAGTCGTTGGACAAAGCCAGACAAGGTGTTTTTGCCATCGACAAAATGCGCCAATACACCGCCAACTATCAACAAGCCGTCGGTAACGCCGCATTTTCTGACTATTACACTGCCGCTTATGGCAGTGCGTTATTTGATCGCAGCTTGAGCGACAACATCAGCTTCGCCGACCATAGTCTTGCTACCGATAGCGTATTTTCAGAGACACATCTGGTGAGTTGCCGCAATGTGTTGATCTATTTCAACAAGAACTTGCAGGAACGCGCACTAGCCCTGTTTCATGAATCGATGTGCCATCGCGGGTTTCTGGGATTGGGTAGCAAAGAGAGCATCGATTTTTCCAGTTTTGCCCATCAATTCGATGCGTTGGCAAAGTCTGAACACGTATTTCGCAAATGCTGAAAGCTAAAATATGCGTCAGTGATTACTGACATATTTTTAAGCTGTTATGCGTAAAATCATTGCCGTAACGCAGCTCACTTTCTAAAATCCCGGAGCGATCCCGATGCCAGTACCAAACCACTCTACCAACCTGCTAATCGTCGATGACTTGCCAGAAAATCTGCTGGCCTTATCGAGCATCATTGCGCAAGAAGGCCGTGTGATTTACCAGGCGCGCTCGGGCGAGGCGGCGTTATCGCTCTTGCTCGAACATGAATTTGCGCTGGCGATCATCGACGTCATGATGCCCGGCATGGATGGTTTGGAACTGGCTGAATTGATGCGCGGCACCGAAAAAACGCGCCACATTCCCATCGTCTTTGTCAGCGCTGGCGGCCGTGAGTTGAATCACGCCTTCAAGGGCTATGAAACCGGTGCAGTCGATTTTTTGCACAAACCGCTCGATATCGCCGCAGTGCAAAGCAAGGTCAACGTCTTCGTCTCGCTCTATCAGCAACGACTTGAAATCCGAGCGCAAGTGTTGGCGCTAGAAACCAGCCAGCAAGCATTGCATCTGGCCCAGGCTGAACTAGAGCGCTCCGTAAAGATGCACGACGACTTCATATCAGTGGTCGCGCACGAGCTGCGCACCCCGCTCAACACCTTGTTGCTGGAAAGCCAGTTGCGCACGATGCAGCTCGATAAAAACAATATGGCCGCGTTCGGCCCGGATCAATTGCGGCGCATGGTGGCACGCGATAGCCGCCAGATTCAATGCATGATCCGCTTGATCCAGGATATGGTTGATGTGTCGCGGATCCGCAGCGGCATCTTGTCGCTCCGCCCAAGCGCATGCGACTTGAACATGTTACTGAGCCGCATTGTGGTCGATCTGACGCAACAAGCGCAGGCCGCGGGCTGCAACGTCACGCTGTTGGTGCAAGGCGAGGTGCAAGGCCAGTGGGACGAATTCCGGCTTGAGCAAATCATTGTCAACCTTCTCACCAACGCGCTCCGTTACGGCGCTGGCAAACCGGTCGAGTTGCACTTGTCGAGCGCCGACGACCAAGCTGAAATCGTGGTACGCGATCACGGCATGGGCATTGCAGAGGCCGATATGCAACGCATTTTTGAACCGTTCGAGCGGGTGGAATCGAAAGACGTGCCCGACGGCTTGGGCTTGGGGCTGTATATCGCCAAACAGCTAGCCAGCGCCCATGCAGGCACGCTCGAAGCGAGCAGTGTGCCGGGCGCAGGTGCTGTATTTCGCCTGCGCTTGCCGCTGGTTTCATAGACTAAGGATGCAGGAAAGCGGTTGCGAGGGGCTCGGCATGTCCTGCCTTAAAGGAACAATAAACGTCCTGTAATCCAATAACGAGGCTGTTAATTGATCTAATAGAAAGCCTGCGCGCTTTATCGAAACAATTAACAGCCCTGTACCAAATGAAGTAAATAGGCTCTATATGATTTAGAGTGGTTAACGTCACAAATCCCGCCGTCATTCCCACGCAGGCGGGAATCCAAGCTGAGCATGCGATGGCCGATTCGTATGCCAGCCGCACGGGTTCGCGTTTTCTGCTGAGCACTTTTAAACGGTCTGCATGACACAACTTTTCCCGCCCTGGTATTTCCTCATTCTTTGTATTCTTAAAAAGCCTCAACATGATTGAGACGCGCCACCAAAGAAACACCCGGCACCTGCGATCAGGCCTATAAACACAGCGGCGTTTGTCGCTGGTCTATGGATTCCCGCCTGTGCGGGAACGACGGTAAATTTGAAACTGAACGAAAATATCTACCCTCTCGAAATCACATAGAGCCAGTAAATAAAGGGGGTATAGGAACAAATACCCACTCTCCCGCGCTCATTCATTAGGCCTTTTAAAATACACCACCCAGTATTTTTACGTCTTAAAACCACTTCCAAACCATCAGCAACGGCACTGAAGCCGCACAAGCGCCTAGACCAGGCGCGGCACCGAGGTGCTTTCGAGCTTGAAAATGCTCACTACCCTTGCCAGACTTGATGCTTGTTCTTGCATCGATGCGGCAGCAGCAGCCGCTTGCTCTACCAGTGCCGCATTTTTTTGAGTGACATCGTCCATCTGGCTGATCGCTTGATTGATTTGCTCGATGCCGATGGTTTGTTCATAGCTGGCGGAGGCGATTTCACCGATGATGTTGCTGACGCGCTTGACGCTATTGACCACGTCATCCATGGTCGCTCCGGCTTGATCGACCAGCTTGCTGCCGACCGTCACTTTCTCAACCGAATCACCGATCAGGGCTTTGATTTCCCTCGCGGCAGCGGCGGAGCGTTGGGCCAGATTGCGCACTTCGGCGGCGACCACGGCAAAACCACGGCCCTGCTCACCGGCGCGGGCTGCTTCGACTGCGGCATTGAGTGCGAGGATATTGGTCTGGAAGGCAATGCCGTCGATGACGCCGATGATATCGACGATTTTCCTGGAGGAACCATTGATCGAACTCACGGTTGAAATAACCTCCGACACCACTGAACCGCCTTTAGCGGCGACGTCGGATGCGGTGACCGCCATCTGGCTGGCTTGCCTGGCATTATCGGCATTTTGCTTGACCGTGCTGGTCAATTCTTCCAGCGCGGATGCAGTCTGTTCCAGCGAACTGGCCTGCCCTTCGGTACGCGCTGACAAATCGAGGTTACCGGCCGCAATCTGGCCGGATGCGGCGGCAATGGTGTCGGTGCCGCCGCGCACTTCGCCGACAATTTTGACCAAGCTCTGATTCATGTCCTTCAGCGCTTGCAGCAATTGGCCGGTTTCATCCTTGCCGGTGACCACAATATGTGAACCAAGATCGCCCGCTGCCACGGTTTGTGCGATCTTGACGGCACTATTCAAAGGCACGGTGATACTGCGAACCTGCCAATAAGTAACGGTGCTGCCTAATGCAATCGCCAGCAAGATCACGCTCAACAACAATAGGGTGGCGGCACGGTAATTCGCCACGCCCTTAGCGGCATTTTCAGCCTTCATGCGTTTCGATTGTTCCAATACGAAAGCAACTATGTCATCGATTTTCTTGGTGGGCGGACGATCCATGCCTTTCACCAGGCCATCGACCAGATGCGCGCTGTCGGGTTTGGCGGAGTCATATTGTTTGAGCGCTTCCCCATATTTGACGCCCAATTCATAATGCGCTTTAACCGCCTCGTCGACCAGCGTGGCACCAAGTCCCAGCCCCTCCAGCAAGGTCTTTAATTTCTGCAGGCGGGCTTGGGTTTCGATGCCTTTTGCTGCGAATTCCTTGCTATATTTTTCAAATGCGGCGGGATCATTGCCGCGCAACAGAATATTTTTCCATTCTTGCACCTGGATCTTGAATTCGACTTGCGCGCTACGGGCGGCATCGACCGAAGCTTCCAGCTCGGAGGCCTTTTGCATCGCAAGTGTCGCGCGATCGTTGCTGCTGTTCAGTGTGTACCAACCGCCCAAGCCTACGAGCAATACCGCCAGCAACAAAAAGCCTGCCAAAAAGCCAAGCCGGACGCCGATGCTGATATCTCTGATTTTCATGATTTCCCTTATTTTCTGAACGAATGCTGAGGATCAATACCGTCAAAATACCGTTCCAGCATACACCCGCAGCAATCAAATTTGCCGCTAAGCCAGCAGAGAAAATCATGAGTTTTATTAGAATGTCACACTGCAACCAGCAAGTTGGATAGCCTGTAAACACAGGATGGCGTTTGATTGCACCAAACGAATAGTTCAAACCTGCACCATGCGCGTCCAATTCGACAAGACGCACATGGTGCCAAGGCATTAATCTGATTTCTAACTTGTCCTGCGCTGCATGGCACGTCGTTCGCTGAACGAGCTACCTTGGGTTGCCTTAACGTCATTTTGCGCCAAGCTGGTGGCGGCGTTGACTGCGTTTTCCAATTTCGACGCATTTTGCTGGCCGCGGTTGTACCAGTTACGCACGATCAGGGCAGCGGTGTCGCGTGCGCCAAGGCCGAAAGCCAGACCCAAGGCCAGCGCCAAAGCGCCTACAAATGCCATGAACAAGGTATTGACCAAGGTTGTGGCAACGCCGATCTGGTTCACCGCAACCACAATCCCGAAAGCCCATATCAAGCCAGACGCGACCTTTGCCAGCACATTGGCATTGCTCAAGCCGCTTTCGGCCGCGGCGCCACGTACGATATTGCTTAGGGCATTGGCCGCCAAGCCTGCAATGACCAGCACCACCAGCGCCACCACGACATTAGGCAACCACAACAAGAGTTGACGCAATACATCCGATACCGCCGGCAAGCCCAGCGCATCGAACGCCACCACCAATGCCACCAATCGGATGATCCACTTTGCCACCGCGCCAATCATGCCGGCGGAGTCGGTATTCGCCCCCATTTTGGAAACAAAATCGGCGAAACCGGAACGTTGCGCCAATTCATTAAATTTCAGGCTCTTCAACAAGGCTGAAATAGCTTTTTCAAGCAGCGCCGCGATGATCCAGCCGGCGACGAGGATGATGGCGAATCCCAATAACTTAGGGATCGACGAAAAAATCATTGCCATCGCCGCTGCCAGCGAGGTCATGAGAGCCGTACTCCACTCGGTAATTTGCGATTGCATAATTTCTCCAGTAGGTGGGATTGGACGGGCGACGAAAAATGTCGATAGCCAAAAAATCCGTGTTCGAAATTGTCTTGGACAGACATGAAAGAATAGGCATGGAAGGATCGGGAAAGTTTATGCTGCCATCGGCAGTTTTGATAAACATCAAATATCGGCAACCGTGTTTTTTCGACAATAATTGCCATTAAAAAAGCCTGTGCCGATGTCACATCGGTACAGGCTTTTATGGGAGCAGAGCGATCCTCGTGCTATAGCAACGGTTACATCACCGGACAGCAACACGTATCAGTAAAAGTTTCGTTCAACATTTACATCGCCCCCGCAGTCAACAACACACCACACGCCGCAATTGCCGCACCCGATGCCGCTCCGGCCAATCGCACGCCACGCAATGCCATTGTGCTGTGCGCAAACTGGCCAAGGCTCAAGCCTGCCATATGTAATAAAGCGGTCGCTGCAACAAATCCCGCGGCATACAGCGCCGCCGATGCCTGCTGCGGCAATTCAGCACCATGGGCATAACCATGCAGCGTAGCGAACAGCGCGACCAAGGCAGCGCCAAGTGCGGTCGGCAGGCGTATCGCGAATGCAACCAAGCAGCCTAATACAACGACCGATGCTGCGATGCCCATTTCAATTCCAGGCAAGGCAATCCCCATCAATCCCGGCAAGGCGCCAACCACCATCATTAACGGAAATGTCAGCGGCAATATCCACTTGGCGGAGCCCTGCATTTGCGCTGCCCAAATTCCCACTGCCACCATCGCCAGAACATGGTCAAGGCCCGACAACGGATGCGCAAATCCGGCTGCCAAACCCACTGCATCGTGTAGGCCGACATGCGCAAACGCGGGGCTGGCGAGTAGCGCCGTCAGGGTGAACGCGGCGCAATACCTGCTGAAGCGGGGGGTGTTATAAGCGTGCAAACGGGACATTTTTTTCTCCTGTGTCAAATCAAAGCGGCGTCAAATCAATTTTTAGCGATGCAGCCAAGGGCACAATACTGCGCAAAAACCAAATCAAATCAAGCGGGCTGGGCTTGGTCAAGCAAGCCTTGCTTGCAAATAAAGTCAATCACGGTTTGTACGCCATCGCCAGTGCGCAAATTGGTAAATACAAACGGCCGCTCGCCGCGCATGCGCTTGGCGTCCGCCGCCATCACGCCCAAGTCAGCGCCGACATACGGCGCCAGGTCGGTCTTGTTAATGATCAGCAAATCGGAACGGGTAATGCCGGGACCGCCCTTGCGCGGAATTTTCTCACCGCCGGCCACGTCGATCACGTAGATGGTCAAATCCGACAATTCTGGACTGAAGGTGGCCGCCAGATTGTCGCCGCCAGATTCAACCAGGATCAAATCGAGATTGGGGAAATCGGCACACATGCGGGCGATGGCTTCCAGATTGATCGAGGCGTCTTCGCGGATCGCTGTGTGCGGACAGCCGCCGGTCTCTACCCCCATCAGACGTTCAGCCGGCAGCGCATCGGCGCGCAGCAGGATTTCCATGTCTTCTTTGGTGTAGATATCGTTGGTGATGACGGCCATGTCGTAACGGTCGCGCATGGCTTTGCACAGCATTTCGCACAAGGCGGTCTTGCCGGAACCGACCGGGCCACCGATGCCGACGCGTAAGGGATTGGATGGATTGTCCATGATTTTTTATGTGAAATAGTGTGAGTTTATGACCGGTACAAGCGACTGTATTGCACTTCATGTTGCATTGAGAGCAGTGACAAGCCGGGCGACCAGTTCGATAGTTCGTCATCCTGCAATTGCTGCGCAGTATTTGCAGCGGTTTCCAATTCCGGCCGCAAGGATAGCAATAACCGTTGACCGGCAACCTGGCCCAACGGGACCGATTTGACACACACCAGCACTTGATTTTCAGCCCATGAAAACAGCATGCCGAGCAGCGCGGCCTCCGGCGGTACGGCTAGCGCGATTGCGGCGCAGGCCAGCGCGGTCGGCAAGGGGATTTCTGCCTGCGCTTGCAAGATCGCCAGCAAAGTGTCGTCGGCAATCTGTAAATCGACCACCAATTTGCCGAGCGAATAGCCCATCTGGATCGTTTCGGCACGGAATTCTGCCGTGTCGCGGGCAGCGACAAAACGTTCGGTCCAGTCGCACACCGCTGGCTGATCACGTGCCGCAAAAGCGTTTAGCAAACGCCATAACACCGGCGCTTCGAACTGAGCAACGACGTGGTGCAATTGATCGACGATCCAGCCGCGCGCGCTGGCCGCATCTTTGACCAAGCCATTTTCAATCGCTGCTTCCAAGCCTTGGGAATAGCTGTAAGCGCCAATCGGCAACGACGGGCTGGCGAGTTGCAGCAGGTGAATCAGGGCGGTCGATTGCATCGTGTATGGAACAGGGTTATTTCGGATCGGAAGGCCGGTGGATTTTTTGCCGCAGCGGGATCGGCGCCAACGGGTTGTGCGGATGGCCGTCACCAGCATTACCGTGATGATGATGACCGCCACCAGAATACGCGCCCGATTCCGGTTCGAAGGCGGCACGTTCTTCGGTTACGGTCGCGCCCAAGCCTTCCAGCATTTCTTTCAAGACGCTGTCCTTGCGGATGCGTAAAAACCCTTTGCCTGCATCGTCACCCACTTGCGCCTGCGTGTGGCGGTTGCCAAGGTGAAAAGCGCAGCGCAAAAGTTCCCGTGCAGTGGCGCATTCGACCCGGTAAGTCGGCTCTGGCGCGGCAACGATTTGCACAACGCGACCGTCGTCGCCTTGCAGTAAATCGCCATTGCGCAAGACGGTGCCGCGCAAGGTGAAGACGGCCACTTCTTCGCCCGACGCCAGAGTGGCGCGCTGGCGGCTTTTTTCGCGTAATTCGTAGGGCAGGACAAGCTCGCCGTCGACTGATTCTGCGCGTTCTATTTTGGTGTGTAGTGTCAGCATCGTGATAGGTAAATTAACAAATAACAGGGGGGTATATGCCAATTTACCCCATCACCCGCAGGTTTTCATTGCATCAAATAAAATACACCATCCAGTATATTTTATTCAAAAGTACATTAAAACAAGAAATAACGCTGCGCCATCGGTAATACTTTAGCCGGTTCACATACCAGCAACTCGCCATTGGCACGTACTTCATAGGTCTCTGGGTCGACTTCCATCTTCGGCGCGAGGTCGTTGTGGATCATGTCGCTCTTGCGCAAATGGCGCATATTCTTTACCGCAATCAGCGTCTTATTCAACTTCAACTGTTCGCCCAATCCGCGATCCATCGCCGCTTGCGAAACAAAAGTGAACGACTTTTTCAAGCCGCCGCCGAAAGCGCCGAACATCATGCGGTAATGCACCGGTTGCGGGGTCGGGATCGAGGCGTTAGGGTCGCCCATTTGCGCGGCGGCGATCATGCCCCCCTTCAAAATCATGGACGGCTTGACGCCGAAAAATGCCGGCTTCCACAACACGATGTCGGCGATCTTGCCCACTTCCAGCGAGCCGACCACATGCGAAATGCCGTGCGTGATCGCCGGGTTGATGGTGTATTTGGCGATATAACGTTTGGCGCGGAAGTTGTCATTCCTTGAGTCTTCTTGCACCTCGGAACCGGACGCTCCCCTCTCCTGCGCGCGGGAGAGGGGCTGGGGGAGAGGGAGCGGCTTGAGCCAACCACGTTGCGTTTTCATCTTGTGCGCAGTTTGCCAGGTACGCATGATGACTTCGCCCACGCGCCCCATCGCTTGCGAATCGGACGACATCATGCTGATCGCGCCGAGGTCGTGCAAGATATCTTCGGCCGCAATGGTTTCACGCCGGATGCGCGATTCGGCAAAGGCAATGTCTTCTGCAATGGCGGGATCGAGGTGATGGCACACCATCAGCATGTCCAGATGTTCATCCAGCGTATTGACCGTGTATGGACGGGTCGGATTGGTTGACGAAGGCAAGACATTGCCCTGCCCCACTGCCGCGATAATGTCGGGCGCATGGCCGCCGCCGGCACCTTCGGTATGGAAGGTGTGGATGGTGCGGTCCTTGAACGCAGCCAGCGTGTGCTCCAGAAAGCCGCCTTCATTGAGCGTGTCGGAATGGATCGCCACTTGCACATCCATCCGGTCAGCGACAGACAGGCAATTGTCGATCGCAGCTGGCGTGGTGCCCCAGTCTTCATGCAATTTCAGGCCAATCGCACCGGCATTGACTTGCTCTTCCAGCGGCGTCGGCAAGCTGACATTGCCCTTGCCGAGAAAACCCAGGTTCATCGGGAAGGCATCAGCCGCCATCAACATCGAATGCAAATGCCACGGTCCCGGCGTGCAGGTGGTCGCCGCAGTGCCGACCGCTGGCCCAGTGCCGCCGCCCAACATGGTGGTCACGCCCGACATCAGCGCTTCTTCGATCTGTTGTGGGCAAATGAAATGGATATGCGAATCGATGCCGCCGGCGGTCACGATCAAGCCTTCGCCGGCAATGATTTCGGTCGCGCCGCCAATCGCCATCGTGACGTTGGATTGAATATCGGGGTTGCCGGCCTTGCCTATCGCCGCGATCAAGCCGTTCTTCAAGCCGATGTCGGCTTTGACGATGCCCCAATGGTCCAGAATCACGGCGTTGGTGATGACGGTATCCATCACGTCGGCATGGTTGCGCTGCGACTGACCCATGCCGTCGCGGATCACTTTGCCGCCGCCGAATTTGACTTCTTCGCCATAGGTGGCGAAATCTTTTTCAATTTCGATGAACAGCTCGGTATCGGCCAGGCGGATGCGGTCGCCGGTGGTGGGGCCATACATTTCGGAATACGCTTGGCGCGAAATGGAACTTAACTTGGTGCTCATATTAATTTCCCCATCACTTTGCCATTGAACCCATACACCACGCGGTCACCGCCGAGCGCCACCAGCTCAATCGTGCGGGACTGGCCAGGCTCGAACCGCACCGCAGTGCCTGCCGCGATATTGAGGCGCATGCCGTAAGCCACATCGCGCTCGAATTGCAGTGCCGGATTAGTTTCGAAAAAATGGAAGTGCGAGCCTACTTGGATCGGCCGGTCGCCGCTATTAGCGACCACCAGCGAGGCAGTACGCATGCCGACATTGAGTGCAATCTCGCCGGGTTCGATCAACATTTCGCCTGGGATCATGGATGCCGCCTTATGGAATCGGATGGTGGACGGTGACCAGCTTGGTGCCGTCGGGGAATGTCGCTTCAATTTGAATGTCCGGGATCATCTCGGCAATGCCATCCATCACATCGGCACGACTGAGAATGTTGGTGCCGTCGGACATCAGTTCCGCCACAGTCTTGCCATCGCGTGCGCCTTCCATGATGGCGGCGCTGATCAAGGCCACCGCTTCGGGGTAATTGAGCTTCAAGCCACGCGCCTTGCGCCGTTCCGCCAGCAGCGCGGCGGTGAAAATGAGCAGCTTGTCTTTTTCTCTTGGGGTTAGATCCATTGTCGCTCCTTCAGCTTTATTGCTTTGTGGATTGGGCGGGGCTTTCTTTATAGGTTGGGTCGAGCCACCGAGACTAACGCTTTATCAGCCCAACGCTGTATGCAAGAATGTTGGACTGACAAAGCCTAGCCCAACCTAACACTCCACCTGTCTAAGTATTCCAAATACGCGGCACAACTGCCGCGCAGCCCATCAATTCTGGCCGGATATGGTGCCACACACAGAGCATGACGCGTCGCGCTATTTCGCTTGAATTGCCAAGATAACGCGCCACCAGAACCGATTTTAATTGGCTGATCCCAAATTGTCCGTCGTCGCCAATAATATCGCCGACTTCATGCCGGATCGTATTGAGCAATGCTGCGGATAACGGCTTGCCCGTCGCAATCAAGGTCGCACACACAGACTTACCAGCCAAACCCAGTGGACTGCGCATGGATGGGCTACCCCCCGATAATCCCCCCTGCTCCCACCAGATTAATTTCCCTTCACGCCGGATGCTGGTGCGTTGCGATATTTTGCCGCGATTAAACGATTCGCCCGATGCGGTACGGCCGAAGCATAAAATTTCGCATCCAATATAAGTGGCGTCCTTTGCCAGCGAAATCGATTGCGACAATTGCACTTCGGCTGCATCAAAAAATATGGTTTCTTGCGGCAACCATTCCAGCTTTGCGTTTGCCGCCATGGGGGCCGGCGTCAAGCTTGCGACGCTTCTTACGCCGACGAACGCTATTGGGGAC
>JAZKIX010000087.1:15790-28845 GCA_040384645.1 Pseudomonadota bacterium
CTTGCAATGAAATATCTTGACGTGAAAGTGCGCCATTGGCCTTGTACCATTTTGCTGCGCCTGGCGTGGTGATGAAGGCGTGTGCCGCTTCACCCACCGTTGTGTTGATGGTCAGTTGATCGCCACCAACCACGCCGCCGGGCGGATGCACGATGACGGCGTGACATATTTTTTCGCCTTCTGGATAGAGCGGCTTTTGTACCCGCAAGGGGCCAAAATGGCACCGCTCAATCAGCCGCGTGGTGCTGGCATCGTCGGCAAAGCCAAGCGCCAGCCGCGCCTCGCAATTGGGCGCGCGCCTGGCTTCCAGCTTATTTTCCAGAATGGAGAAAGGGATGGCTTGATTCATGCCGTCACTATACCGCCAGGTGCCGCTTCACATCCTCACTATCCATCTGGTCTTGACTGCCGCTGGCAACCACTTCGCCGCGCGAGAGCACGACGAATTTATCGGCCAGCGCGCGGGCAAAATCGAAATATTGCTCGCACAGCAAGATGCCGATATCGCCACGTTGGCGCAATAGCCGGATCACACGTTCGATATCCTTGATGATCGATGGTTGAATCCCTTCGGTCGGCTCGTCGAGAATGATCAATTGCGGATCAGCCAGCAAGGCTCGCGCAATCGCCAGTTGCTGTTGCTGCCCGCCAGACAAGTCGCCGCCACGGCGGTACAGCATTTCTTTCAGCACCGGAAACAGTTCGTAGACTTCGCCGCGAATGGTCGAGGCTTTCTTGCCCGACTTGGTTGCCATGCCCATCAAGAGATTTTCTTCCACCGTCAGGCGGGCGAAAATCTCGCGCCCTTGCGGTACGTAAGCAATACCCAGGGCAGCACGTTGGTGCGGAGCCAATTTGGTGATGTCGCGCCCGTTGAATGTCACGCTGCCTTTGGCGACCGGCAGCACGCCCATCAGGCATTTAAGCAAGGTCGTTTTGCCGACGCCATTGCGGCCGAGTAGCGTCATGCACTGGCCTTTTTCCACCGTCATGGAAATGCCGCGCAAGGTGTGCGATGAGCCGTAATATTGGTTGAGTTGTTCGACTTGTAGCATGCTAATTAACGTCCCAAATAAACTTCAATCACACGTTCGTCGCTCTGCACTTCTTGCATCGTGCCCTGCGCCAGGACCGATCCTTCGTGCAGGACGGTGACCTTGCCCTGTTGTGCGATTTCAGTGACGAAGCCCATATCGTGTTCCACCACCATGATGGAGTGTTTGCCGCGCAATTCATTGAGCAGTTCGGCAGTGCGCGCAGTCTCGGCGTCGGACATGCCGGCGACCGGTTCATCGAGCAAAATCAATTGCGGCTCTTGCATCAGCAACATGCCGATTTCCAGCCATTGCTTTTGACCGTGTGAAAGCAGCCCCGCTAAACGTATTTCTTCACCGTTGAGACGGATCAATTTCAGGATTTCATCGATCTTGCCTTTTTGCTCCGACGATAATCGAGAAAACAAGGTTGGCTTGACGCGCTTGTCCATCTTCATCGCCAGTTCCAGGTTTTCGAATACGGTATGTTGCTCGAAAACGGTCGGGCGCTGGAACTTGCGGCCGATACCGGCATGCGCAATATCGTATTCGGTCATCTTGGATAAATCCATGGTTTGACCAAAATACGCCGTACCAGATGTAGGCCGCGTCTTGCCGGTAATGACGTCCATCATCGTGGTTTTACCGGCGCCGTTGGGGCCGATGATGCAGCGTAATTCACCGACGGATATATCCAGACTCAGCTTATTGAGCGCCTTGAAGCCGTCGAAGGACACAGTGATTTCTTCCAGATACAAGATCGCACCGTGGGTGGTGTCGACGCCCTCGCCCTTGATGCGGCCATAGGGCATGCCTTGATCGCCATGTTCACCCACTTCGGCAGCACGATATTTTTCGCCTGGAGCCAATACCTCAGTCATACCGCCTCCTTATTGACATTGGCCAGCGCCAGATCGCCACTGCTCTGCGCACGCTTGGTACTGAATTTTTGCACCAGACCCAAAATGCCCTTTTGCATGAATAGCGTCACCAGAATAAATAACAAACCCAGGGCAAACAACCACAGGTCAGGGAAAGCGGCAGTGAACCAGCTCTTTAATCCATTGACGGCAAACGCACCAATGATCGGCCCGATCAAGGTACCGCGACCGCCGACTGCTGCCCAGATCACCATTTCAATTGAATTGCCGGGCGACATTTCGGATGGATTGATGATGCCCACTTGCGGCACATACAGGGCACCGGCAATGCCGCATAACACCGCCGACAGAGTCCAGACAAATAGTTTGAACCAGAGCGGGTTGTAACCGATGAACATCAGACGCGATTCCGAATCGCGCACCGCCTGTAAGACCCGGCCCAACTTGGATTTGACGATGGCACGGCACAAGACCAAAGCACCGACCAGGAATGCCAGCGTGATCAGGTATAACACCGCCTTGGTTGATGGCGCAGTTACGCTAAATCCAAGAATCCGCTTGAAATCAGTAAAGCCGTTGTTGCCACCAAAGCCGGTGTTATTGCGGAAAAATAGCAACATGAAGGCAAAGGTCATGGCTTGCGTGATGATTGAGAAATACACACCCTTGATGCGTGAGCGGAAGGCAAAAAAACCGAATACAAAGGCCAGCACGCCCGGCACCAAGACCACCAGCGCCATGCAGTACCAGAAATTGTCGGTCATCGACCAATACCAGGGATATTGCTTCCAGTCGAGGAACACCATGAAATCTGGCAAATGACTCTGGTACACACCGTCCCGCCCGATCGCCCGCATCAAATACATGCCGTGCGCATAGCCGCCGAGTGCAAAAAATACGCCGTGCCCCAGCGACAGAATGCCGGTGTAACCCCACACCAGATCAAGCGCCAACGCGGCCAGTGCATAACACATGAACTTGCCAACCAACGACACCGTATAGCTGGAAATATGCAGTGCATGACCATCGGGGAAACTGACGTTCAAAATCGGCAGCAAGGCAGCGATCACTGCACACGCCGCGATACCGATCCAGGCCGGACGAGAGAATAAAGATGCGCTCATTGGATGTGATGGAGTAGTAGAAGTATGCATTATTCGACGCTCCGCCCTTTCATCGCGAACAGCCCTTGCGGACGACGCTGGATGAAAATGATGATGAAGATCAGGATGAAGATTTTTGCCATCACAGCACCGGCGACAGGCTCCAGAAATTTATTTACCTCACCTAGACCGATAGCGGCAATCACAGTGCCGGCCAGTTGGCCGACGCCGCCCAAGACCACCACCATGAAGGAATCAACGATATAACTTTGCCCAAGATCGGGGCCAACATTGCCTAGTTGCGACAAGGCAACACCGCCCAGGCCGGCAATGCCGGAACCGAGGCCAAAGGTCATCATGTCGATTTTGCCAGTCGAAACGCCAACGCAATCGGCCATGCGGCGGTTTTGCGTCACCGCACGGACGAAGAGGCCAAGCCGCGTTTTATTCAAGATCAACCACACTGCGACCACCACAAACAGGGCGAAGAAAATAATGACAATCCGGTTATACGACAGCACCAGCGAACCCAGTACCGTGATACCGCCTGACATCCAGGATGGATTGGCGACTTCGACATTTTGGGCGCCGAAAATAGTCCGCACTGTCTGCATCAACATCAAGCTGATACCCCAAGTTGCGAGCAAGGTTTCCAGCGGCCGTCCATACAGCCAGCGAATCACGGTGCGTTCCAGCGCAACCCCGACCGCAGCGGCGACAATGAAAGCCGCTGGCAAGGCCACGATCAAGTAGGCATCGACTGCGCCAGGCAGGTATTTCCTGAACAAAATCTGGACCACATAAGTGGTATAGGCGCCAATCATCAGCAACTCACCATGTGCCATATTGATGATACCCATCAAGCCAAAGGTGATCGCCAGGCCAAGCGCGGCCAGCAGCAATACGCTACCGAGCGAAATACCGTAAAACAAGTTGCCGACAAATTCAGTCCGCTGCAATCGGCCATTGATTTCATCTAACGTGGCGACCACGGCGACACGCACCGACTCGTCGGGCTCGATATTTGTGCCGTCGGGATTCTTTTCCAGCATGCGTTGCAATAAGGGCTTTAGATTGGCATTGGTGCTGCCGGCCAGGCCGATCACGGCCGCTTTACGTACCAACGGATCGGGCGCTTGCAGGTTGGCGGTGGAAATGAGCAATTGCAAAATCGCTTTGATCTCGCTATCCGCCTCTTTTTCAAACGCTTTCTGGATCAGCGGCACTTGCGCCGGGTCGATAGTTTTTTGCAATTCCAGCGCGGCAGCCAGACGCAACTTGCGATCTGGCGAAAACAGTTTCAAACCAGATAGCGCGCCCTCGACCGCGCCACGCAGACGGTTATTGACGGTGATAGCCTCGGCAGCTTCCGGCACTGGTTCGGTCTTGCTGGTCACGGGATCGAAAGCTTTATCGCCCTCCACGATCAATACTTTGCCGTCGGGGACGGCAAACAGGGCGTCGTCTTTGAGTGCTTGCAACACTCTCGCGGCATCGTCGTTGGCCAGGGCCGCGATTTTTACCACCGCTTCAATCCGTGCATCGGGATCGTCGCCCGCCAGCGGCTTGAGCAAGTTGGCATCAATTGCTGCGTGCGATGCCAGTGATAGGGCGCCAAACCAGGCGGCCATTGCCAAGTTTTTTATCAGCCTCATTTTCATCATTTTTTTGGAGACGTCAGGTCAATTACTACGACTAAAAATTTATTTACAGGCGTAAAAAAAGCCGGTACGCGATACTAATTTCAAGTTACACGCACCGGCATCAGCCCCCGGAGAAACCATCGGTGTGATCTGTAGAACCGCATTCAGATCACGCAGATAATCGCGATAATCGCGATTATCAAATTACATTTTTTGCTTGCTTTCGTTACCTTCGATGAATGGGCTCCACGGTTGGGCACGGACCGGGCCTTTAGTCTTCCAGACCACGTTGAACTGGCCGTCGCCCTTGATTTCGCCGATCATGACTGGCTTGTGCAAGTGGTGGTTGGTCGCGTCCATCGTCAAAGTGAAACCGGACGGCGATTTGAAGGTTTGTCCGCCCATTGCAGCGATGACTTTGTCGGTGTCGGTCGATTTTGCCTTCTCAACCGCTTGCTTCCACATATGGATACCGACGTAGGTCGCTTCCATTGGATCATTGGTCACAACGGTGTTCGCGTTAGGCAATTTCTTGGCTATCGCATATTCTTTCCATTGCTTGATGAATGCGGCATTGGCAGGATTCTTAACCGATTGGAAATAATTCCACGCAGCCAAATGGCCCAGCAAGGGCTTGGTGTCGACACCACGCAACTCTTCTTCACCGACTGAGAACGCAACGACAGGGACATCGGTTGCTTTCAAGCCGGCATTACCGAGTTCCTTGTAAAACGGCACGTTCGAATCACCATTGATGGTCGAAATTACAGCCGTCTTGCCGCCAGCGGAAAATTTCTTGATGTTGGCAACAATGGTTTGATAATCAGAATGGCCAAACGGCGTATAGACTTCGTCGATGTCGGTATCTTTCACACCCTTGCTATGCAAGAAGGCGCGCAAGATCTTATTAGTAGTACGCGGATAAACATAGTCGGTGCCGAGCAAAACAAAACGTTTGGCGCCGCCGCCTTCTTTACTCATCAGATATTCGGTGGCAGGAATCGCTTGTTGATTCGGGGCTGCACCTGTGTAAAACACATTCTTTTCCAGCTCTTCACCTTCGTATTGCACCGGATAGAACAACAGGCTGTTCAACTCTTTAAATACTGGCAATGTCGATTTGCGTGATACCGAAGTCCAGCAGCCGAACACCACGGATACCTTGTCTTGCGAAATCAATTGGCGTGCTTTTTCAGCAAACAATGGCCAATTCGATGCCGGATCGACGATGACCGCTTCCAGCTGCTTACCCATGACACCACCGCTTTTATTGATCTGATCGATCGTCATTAATGCGACGTCTTTCAACGATGTTTCAGAGATCGCCATCGTGCCCGACAGAGAATGCAAAATACCGACCTTGATGGTGTCGGCCGCAAATGCCGCAGTCACAAAAGACGATGTAGCTAGAGTCAAAGCGCCGGCTGCGGTCACTTTCAAAAGAGTACGACGGGACATAGTTGCTCCTGAAATGGTGGGAAATCGAAGGATTCGGAAATTATTGGTGTAGCACAACCGCTTTAGCAGAATGCGTGCCAACCGCTTTTAGTGCGTTTTTGATTTTTCTGGACAGAGCACTATTTCATTTTGGTGCAATACGCGCTTGGTTTTGGTGATTGCTGTGGCGCAACATGAACATCCCGCATTAACACGGTGCAATATCGATCAGTTTTAAAAACTTACTTTACTTGCGTCATATTGATATGGATCAACATATCAGCACGCACCAAAAGGATTGATGGTGAAGGTGATGGGTTGATGCATCACCGCAAACCATGGTCGCGCGATCTGGAGACGCCCAATGGAAACTGCCGCGATAGTTTCTGGCAGGCATTTCTCACCCGACACGGTTAAAAGTGGTCCACCGATGAAAATATACTGCCCTATGTATATTATTTTTCCCAATAAAAACGTGTGCGTGAGTGGCAATATCTGCTTATACCCCCCATTCCATACCCTATTACACTGCATTAAATTGAATGCGGACAAGCGCAATAGACGATCTTAGCGCGCTGTCATTTCAGAATAAATTCAGAATTTATTCAGAATTTATTCAGAATCTGCCGCAGTGTTTTTTTTATACTAACTGCCAACAAATTGACGTGATATTCGCTCGTCCATTTGTTGCTAGAGCCTTAAACAAATTCCTATAACA
Organism: Pseudomonadota bacterium; assembly: GCA_040384645.1. Taxonomy (GTDB): domain Bacteria; phylum Pseudomonadota; class Gammaproteobacteria; order Burkholderiales; family Burkholderiaceae_D; genus JAZKIX01. The sequence continues at coordinate 22,607 of JAZKIX010000087.1, forward strand.
AATCTAACTAGAGCAAATTGAGGAGATTCAAGAATGTCTAAGAAGTTGATACTTAAAAGATTAGTCGGTGCCATGGTGACAGCCACGGTTGTCGGCTTGCCCGTTATGGCGCAAGCGACGACCATTGGAATGACGACGTCCAGTAACTGGGGCGCAGGCTTTCAAAGTCAGATATTGATCAGCGACGTTACGGCACCATTGCATAACTGGACAGTCAGTTTTAATGCCGGTTTTAACATTACGCAAATCTGGAATGCCAGGATTTTGAGCCGTGTCGGCACTTGTTATGTCCTGCAATATGAAACATTTAATCCAGACGTGCCAGTAGGCGGACAAGTTGCAATCGGCTTTCTCGGTACCGGTACTCCAACGGCGCCTAGCGCGTTTAACCTGAACAGCTTAAGCTGCTCACCGACTCCTACGCCGACGCCGACGCCGACTCCTACGCCAACTCCTACGCCAACGCCGACTCCCACACCGACGCCAACGCCAACTCCTACCTGTAACTTGGCATTGAACCGGACCGCAACTGCTTCATCTGTCGAAACCAGCGCTTTCCCTGCATCAGCCGCATTCGACAGCAGCACGACGACACGTTGGGCCTCGTCATTCGCTGAAAATCAATGGATCACGGTCGATTTGGGCAGCGTCCAAAGCGTCAATCAGGTAGTGCTTCAGTGGGAAGCCGCCTTTGGACGTGGCTATAGAATTGAAACGTCGCTTGATGGCAATGTATGGTCTGTTGCATCCACCATTTCCAATGGCGATGGCGCTAGCGACACCGTGTCATTTACTGCCCGCACAGCCAAATTTGTCCGGATGATGGGTACGCAGCGCGCCACCATCGCTGGCGCTCAATACGGTTATTCCTTGTTTGACTTCAAGGTATGTGGCGCAACCACACCAACACCAACACCAACACCAACACCAACACCAACACCAACACCAACACCAACACCAACACCAACACCAACACGTGTGCCTAATCCGTATGTAGGCGCAATCCAGCACGTTAATCCGGATTTCACTAGGTCAGTGAACGCATCGATCGCTGGCGCAGCCGGCAACACAGTGCTAATCCAAAAAATGAACACTGTCAAGAAACAAGGAACTGCGGTTTGGATGGATCGGGTGGCTGCGATTGCAGGCAATTCCAGTGCACCAAATGGTCGCCTTGGCTTGGTAGAGCAATTGGATAGAGCGTTACTCCAGCAGACAAGTACGATGCCAACCGTCGTTACGGTGGTGATCTACGACTTACCAAATCGTGACTGCGCGGCAAGTGCATCGGCTGGCGAATTCGACGCACTCGCTACCGGAAGTACAGGTTTGGCGAATTATAAGTCGCAGTTTATTGATCCGATTTTTAACATTTTTGCACTGCCGAAGTACGCTGGCTTGCGCATTGCTGCTGTGATCGAACCGGATTCCCTACCAAATATGGTGACTAACGTCACTGTACCGACCTCTATTTGCGCGCAAGTCAACGCGAAGAAAGTTTACGATCAAGGTATTCAATACGCGATCAACAAATTCAAGACTCTGCCGAATGTGTATTTGTATCTCGATACAGCCAATTCTGCGTGGCTGGGCTGGGATACAAACGTCGCGCTGATGACGGAAAAATTGAAAGAAGTCGTCGGGCTAGTTCCCGGTGGTTTAGCTGCAATAACTGGATTTGTCTCTAATATTTCCAATTACGTACCAAGCGAAGAAACGTTCTTGCCAACGCCGTCGCTGACGCTCACAACCGATCCAAGCGGCCCGATCAAGAGTGGCACATATTATGGCTGGAATAATAATTTCGACGAAAGTGATTACGCAACAGCGATGGTTGCGCAACTCACAACCGGCCTGAATCCTTTCCCAAGTACAGTCGGCTTCATCATCGACACAGGCCGTAACGGTTGGGGCGGAACAGGACGTCGTACGACGATCGATACTTCGCCATTGCTTGTCGATGCTTATGTTGCGTCGAACAAACTCGACAAACGTACCGAACGCGGACATTGGTGCAACCCGAGCGGAGCTGGTATTGGTGGCTTGCCGCAAGTAACACCGTTTGGCGCGACTAAGAAAGTGCATGCTTTTATATGGGTGAAACCGCCAGGAGAATCTGACGGTGGCGCTGTTGGAGTCAACGCTGATCCTAATTGCACACCAGGGGCCACAACGGCAAATCCATTGCCTGGAGCACCTGTCGCCGGCGCCTGGTTTGAAAATCAGTTCAGGGAACTGATCAACAACGCTTTCCCTCCTATCGTGGGTACGCCATAAGCAATTCAGGAGGATTTGTTCTGAAAGGTGACTAATCCTGGATAGCAGCGATGCTATCCAGGATTTTTTTACCATATTTGCATTGGCAGATTTTCTATGGGATAACGATGGAAATAAAACATCAGCGCCGACTGGTTCCGGGTAGGCGATTTCCAATAGCGGTCCAAATTTTGAGAATATGGAAAATTACGTACTTGAAGCCCATGAAAACGCGCCACTAATCGTCAGCTTCGCGTTTAATCATAACGGTGCCGATCCGACACCGTATATGGACTGGCGCTTGAATCACATTGAGCAAATGACGGGTAAAAAACTGAGCAAGTTGTATTTGCAAGATATGCGCTCATTTTGGTATCAATGCGGCGCCGACGGCACCGGTCAAAATGCCAATGAAACTGCCAGTTTCATCCGCAATATCGCAAGCCAACTGAAAGCCTCCTCGATTACGACTTTGGGTGAATCGATGGGTGGGTACGCGGCACTGTCAATCGGGATTTTGGCTGAAGTCGATAGCATTATTGCCTTTGCACCGATTTCATTTTTCAATCAGCAACAAGCTTTGCAATTTGCAGATTTACGCTATATCTGGAAGATGCTGGAATCGAATTGTCTCTATCCGACGGCGACTGCCGATATCGGGACATTAGCCAACTATAGAAAATTTAACGGCAAGGCCACTGTCGCCTATGGCATGCAGCCCGAATTGAAGCACGTCGATTCCACCACCTTTGACGCGGTGCATGCGTGGCGCATCAAAAGCTATTTTCCTAGCGTGAATTTAGAAGGATTCCCGCAATCAGGCCATCTGGTAGCCGCACATTTAAAAGACATCGGTCTATTGGACAAATTTTTAATCGACCGCATTCCCAGCCTATAACCATGTGCAGCGATCAAGACGCGCGATGCCGCTCCATACGGGCGGCGTGTTCGCACATCGAGTCGATCACGCCATCGATATCTTTAGTCGCTTGCCAGCCCAGAATCGTGCGCGCCTTGCCAGGGTCGGCCTTGCCCAGTAGGATATCGGCCGGTCGCAATAATTGGGCATCACTGACCGCATGTTCCTGCCACACAAGATTAAAGTAGGCAAAAACCTGTTGTACAAAATAATGTAAGGATTCGGTGCGGCCGGTGGCAACCACAAAATCCGTAGCCTCATCCTGCTGCAACATACGCCACATGGCGTCGACATAATCGGGAGCCCAGCCCCAATCCCTGCTTACGTCCAAATTGCCCAACGATAAGGATTCTGTGCTGCCGCGCGCGATCCGAGCCGCAGCTTGGACAATTTTTTGCGTGACAAAACGTGCCGGGCGTAGCGGGGATTCGTGATTAAATAAAATACCGGTGCAGGCAAACAAACCATACGACTCGCGATAATTTTCTACCAGATTGTGCGCTGTCACTTTTGCTACTGCATACGGGCTTCTGGGTTTGAATGGGGTTGTCTCAGACGCTGCGTCACCCAAGGTATTCCCAAAACACTCGCCAGAACCGGCATTGTAAAAACGGATTGTCCGCCCTTCAAAACGAATTGCCTCTAGCAAATTCAAGGTGGCTATCGCAATGCTTTCTATCGTATCGACCGGCTGCTCAAACGAGAGGCCGACCGAACTTTGACCTGACAGGTTGTATATTTCATCCGGGGCGTATGCTCTAATGACTGAAAAAACGCTACGGAAATCGTGCGCCGCCATCGAGACGGTTTTGACATTTGAAAAAATTCCCAAACTGGTCAAATTATCGAACCTGGTAGTGAAAGCATCGCGTGACGTCCCGATTACCTCATATCCTTTGGATAATAAATCGCGTGCCAAATAAGCACCATCTTGGCCGCCGATACCACAAATAAGCGCCCTCATAATGGTTTCAACCAGCTCATGATTGGTCCAATAGATTGAGTTGATTCAAGCGTTGCCGGATCGCACTGGCCGTGCTTTGAAGGTTCCAATGGTTCAAGATAGTCTGCTGGCCGGCATCCGCTTTTTGCCGGTAGTACATTTTGTCATCCGCCAGTTTTGCCATATACCAAGCCGCCTGCGCAATATGAGGTTCTGCCCAAGACACATTGGGCTGATCGTACAGGTATTGGCCCTTCGCAATCGCAATCATGTCGCAATCGACCAAGCAACTATTCTCGTCCGACATGAATTCCAGATTGCCGGAATAAGCGGTACCGATCACTGCTTTACCTTGCGCCATGCATTCTGCCAGCCCCAAACCCAACCCTTCGGAGCGATGCAAAGAAACAAATACATCGCAGACACTTTGCAGACCAAATACTTGATCCCGCGTCATCAAGCGATCAATCAACACAATGCGGGGATCGCGTGCGATTTGTTGCTGCAGCTCCAGCAATTTTTCTGGCCAATTTGCGCCGCCGTGCGACTTGATGATCAGACCAACGTCCTGCCGATCCAGCGGAAACGCTTGTTGAAATGCCAGGATCGCCGCATCCGGATTTTTTCGTGCACTAAACGAGCCAAAATCAAATGAAAAGAGAAACAAAAAACGCTCTTTCGCCACTCCAAATTCAACGCGCTCATACTGACGCGACAACTCCACCTTGATCGGCGGTCGAATTTTAGTAACTGGTTTGTTGGTGAACTTGCGCATAGCTTGGGCTACAAACTCTGTTGCAACCCAAATTTCGTCAAGCTGCTCTAGCGCATACCGCCATTGTTCTGGCAGTTGCTCGGTTTCCCAATACCAGTAGCCAATTCGGTAACGTCCTGCAATCTCATTTTGCCCTAATTGCGGCAAAATATTTTTGAGCACGTCTGGGTTGACCATGAGCACGACAGCCGCGTGGCTGCATTGGTCATGCAACCATGGATCCATGCTGCGGTCAGCGCAGCGCTGCGACAAATTCAAATCGACCGATCGCAGGCCGAACGGAATCGCACCGGCATGGCAACTTTGCGCAATGCCTCTTGCGCTTTCAGCCAGGCCCATTTCACCGCTAAAGAACGATACCAAATCAAGGCCAGGATTTAGCTCCTGGTTTTTCAGGGCCATTGCTGCTTGTGCTTCAATGCCGCGGGAAACAAAACACTGCAGCATCGTTTCCGATAAATATGGCAAATGATTCAACACACCAACCCTACACACAAACTGCAGATCCCATACCGATGGCACAGGCGCGAAAGGGTTACCAAAAAAATGGGTTTGCGCGTCTGGCCCGATTTGCGTTATGCGTCCATAAAATTGTTGAAGCGCGCCACTTTTTGTATCTGAAGAACGAAGCGTATCGATCGGCACCGTCAGGCAATGGCACAAAGCAGCCTCGACAAAAAAGGGTTCTGCCTCCAAAACGGCCTTTAAAGCAAAATGCTCTTCCATGGGGCCGGACGACGATTCGAAGCCATCCAATTTTTCAAACAGCTCCCTCGACAGAAATAGATTGCTGGCAGATCCCACCAAATTTGCCGATCCGAGTAATGCAAAGCCGGTCGTGTCTTCTCCCAATATGGCGCTGAAGGAGGCTGGCACCTGGTTTGTCAACCTATCTGCCAGCGCCGAAAATCCCCACTGCCCGCCCCTGCACGCAATACCGTCAACCAGTTTCGCAATACGCTCAGGATGATACAAATCGCCCGAAACCAATGGACTGATAAATTGCCCTGCCGACTGGCGCACTCCCGTATTCAATAAGGCGGCCAAATCCAGGCTATCTGCCACCACTATTTGATACGGGAAAGGACAAGCTGCCAATTGCGTCTCAACACTGCGGTCGCCGCTTGCAACGATTATTTCCAGCACTTTATAGCTTTGCGCGTACACCGAATGCAGCGAAGCGAGCAATCCGTCAACATTATCCGTACCGAGAATGACTCTAGAAACCAGCGGCGTTGCGTTTTGCACACCAGCGACTAAACCCGCTTTCCAGTTCGCATAAGCCAAACGTTGGCGTGCCGCATCAATGGCCCGATTACCCGTCAGTGCAGCAGACATGGCCAGTC
>JAZKIX010000088.1:0-4607 GCA_040384645.1 Pseudomonadota bacterium
CCGTCCCTGCCACCGTTCTGGTGCAGGGCACCGAAAGTAAAAAAGTATGTCTAACCCTTCCGTTCAAACCGTCAGCGCGTCCGGCGACAAAGTAAAAGTCGCTTTGGCCATAGTTGCTTTGATTGCGGGTGTAGTTGGTTTCTATTTTCTGTCTGATAAGTCGACTGCGATCCGCGCTGGAGTTTTGATGGCGGGCGTGTTGATTGCGGTCGCGCTGGCGTGGACCTCTTCGTCGGGTCGCGACTTTATCGTGTTCGCTAAAGAGGCGGTTCGCGAAACGAAAAAGGTCGTGTGGCCTACGCGCAAAGAGGCGATGCAAATTACTGCAGTCGTTTTCGGGTTTGTTCTCATTATGGCAATTTTTCTGTGGGGTACAGATAAGTTGCTTGAGTATCTATTGTACGACGTGATTTTGGGTTGGAAACAATAATGAATGAGAGCGTGCAAGATGGCATGCTAGAGGCTGCCGTGATTGCAACCGGGCCTGCTGGTAGTAAGCGCTGGTATGTGGTTCATGCATATTCGGGCATGGAAAAAAGTGTGCAGCGCGCACTGACTGAGCGTATAGAGCGCGCTGGAATGCAAGACAAGTTTGGTCAAATTCTTGTGCCCATAGAAGAAGTTGTTGAAGTTAAAAACGGCCAAAAATCCGTTACCGAGCGGCGTTTTTTCCCTGGCTATGTTTTGGTTGAAATGGAAATGACCGATGAGACATGGCATCTGGTCAAGAACACAAATAAAGTAACGGGCTTTATTGGGGGCAAGTCTAATAAGCCCACGCCAATTCCTGCGCGTGAAATCGATAAGATAATGCAGCAAATGCAAGAAGGTATCGAAAAGCCGCGTCCAAAAGTGCTGTATGAAGTTGGCGAACAAGTGCGGATCAAAGATGGTCCTTTTACAGACTTTAATGGCAATGTGGAAGAAGTAAATTATGAAAAATCCCGTGTCCGTGTTTCTGTAACTATTTTTGGTCGTGCGACTCCTGTCGAGCTAGAGTTTGGTCAAGTAGAAAAAGTGTAAATCGGACGAGTCTCAAAAGAATTTTTGTGGTGCGCGCTAATTGGAGTGCGGCGAGAGGGTTTCGTAAAATCCAGCAGAGGAGCCTCTGATCGCTAATCGCGAGAGGTGGCGCTAATACTCAAACAATATAGGAGCCATCATGGCAAAAAAAATTATAGGTTTTATCAAGCTGCAAGTGCCAGCTGGTAAGGCAAACCCATCTCCTCCGATTGGCCCAGCCTTGGGTCAGCGCGGCTTGAACATCATGGAATTCTGCAAAGCATTTAACGCGCAGACACAAGGTGTTGAGCCAGGCATGCCAATTCCAGTGGTGATCACAGCATTCGCGGACAAGTCTTTCACCTTTGTGATGAAGACGCCTCCTGCAACATACTTGATCAAAAAGGCTGCCGGAATTCAAAAGGGTTCGCCAAAGCCGCATACCGACAAAGTTGGTAAGTTGACGCGTCAGCAGGCGGAAGAAATCGCAAAAACAAAAACGCCGGATTTGACGGCGGCTGACATGGATGCAGCTGTGCGTACAATCGCCGGTTCTGCACGTTCCATGGGCATCACGGTGGAGGGTCTGTAATGGCTAAGTTATCCAAACGCGTTAAGGCGTTCAAAGCAAAAGTTGATCGTACCAAGGCATATCCTTTTGCAAATGCTGTTGCAATCATCAAAGAGTGTGCGACTGCCAAATTTAATGAGTCGATCGATGTATCGGTTCAGCTTGGCGTAGATCCAAAGAAGTCGGATCAAGTTGTTCGTGGTTCGGTAGTGTTGCCTGCCGGTACCGGTAAAACTGTGCGCGTTGCGGTATTTGCTACTGGTGAAAAGGCGGAGCAAGCTAAAGCAGCCGGTGCAGATATCGTCGGTATGGATGACCTGGCTGAGCAAATCAAAGCCGGCAATATGCCATTCGATATCGTAATCGCGTCACCAGACACCATGCGTATCGTTGGTACGTTGGGTCAGATCTTGGGGCCGCGTGGCTTGATGCCAAATCCAAAGGTCGGTACCGTAACGCCCGACGTAGCAACAGCAGTCAAGAACGCTAAAGCAGGTCAAGTGCAATATCGTACCGATAAGGGTGGGATCATCCACGCCACCATTGGTCGGAAGTCATTTACTGATGAGGCGTTGAAATCGAATTTGGTTGCGTTGATCGAAGCTTTGAACAAAGCGAAGCCAACGTCGAGCAAGGGTGTGTACCTGCGTAAGGTTTCCTTGTCATCCACCATGGGTGCTGGTGTTCGCGTAGATCAAGCAACGTTAGCTGCTGCGTAAATGTAATTAATTAAGTCTTCGTGCCATAAGGTGTGAAGCGTTTCTTTGGGCTGAGTTGGATTTGCTTTGCTTTGCAAGTCTGGCTCAGACAATCAAAGACCGTTGGGCGGCGCGTATGAAGGTAATGCGCAAAGTTAAAAGGCTGCTTTTTTGTAGTGACCCAACGCAGATGGTGTGCCCGAACAAGTTTTGTAGTTTCATCTCTGGCTTGCCAGTGTTGAGCTCCTGACGTCGGACGCCGTGTTCGAAACGATGTAAGGTGGGTAGTCAATTGCGATTATCGCTGAGCATCATTTATGGAGGTTGACCGTGGGTCTTAATCTGAATGACAAAAAGGCTGTAGTTGCGGAAGTTTCTGCGCAAGTTTCATCGGCGCAAACGATCGTCGTGGCCGAATATCGTGGCATCCAGGTTAGTCACTTGACGCAACTGCGTGCCAAAGCCCGTGCTCAAGGTGTCTACTTGCGTGTATTGAAAAATACGCTTGCTCGTCGCGCCGTTGAAGGCACTGCGTTTTCTAGTCTCGCCTCTGAAATGACTGGCCCATTGATCTATTCGATCTCTGCGGATGCGGTTGCGGCGGCAAAAGTCATTAATGACTTTGCTAAAACAAACGATAAGTTAGTCATCAAAGCAGGTAACTATGCAGGTAAGTCGCTTGATAAAGCGGGCGTTGCTGCATTGGCTAGCATTCCAAGCCGTGAAGTTTTGCTGTCCCAATTGTTGGGCATCATGCTGGCTCCGGTTTCAGGCTTTGCTCGTGGACTGGCTGCACTTGCAGCCAAAAAAGACGCTGGAGCCGAAGTTGTGGCCGAAGCAGTTGCCGAAGCAGTTTAATCTCGGGATTTTCCGCGATATTGGTTTCGGCGCTTTTGCGTCAGTTTCAATTAGATGTTATTACTGAATTAATTTAGGAGTTTCAAATGGCAATTAGCAAAGACGATATCCTGGAAGCCGTAGGCGCAATGTCGGTTATGGATTTGAATGACTTGGTAAAAGCATTCGAAGAAAAATTCGGCGTATCAGCAGCTGCAATGGCAGTTGCTGGCCCTGCTGCCGGTGCTGCCGCAGCGGTTGAAGAGCAAACAGAATTCACCGTTGTTCTTGCCGATTTCGGCGCGAACAAAGTTGGTGTAATTAAAGCGGTTCGTGAAATCACCGGCTTGGGCTTGAAAGAAGCCAAAGATTTGGTCGATTCAGCACCGAAGCCAGTTAAAGAAGGTGTATCTAAGGCAGATGCAGAAGCGGCAAAGAAGAAGCTGGAAGAAGCTGGCGCTAAAGCCGAAATCAAGTAAGTTAGTTTTAATGGGTGGCCTATGCCACCGGAGCCAAAGTGCAGAATTTTTCTCGAAGGGGGAAGATTCGGCTTTGGCTTCTTTGTCGTTTCAAAATTTGATGTGCTTAATACTGAATTGGACTTTGTGTAAATCCAGTTTAAGCAAGTTTGAAGGGCCGAGACTTGAGGTTTCGCAGATTTGCGGCTCGGGCGATTAATCAGGATTAATCCGCTCACTTCGAATCCTGAATTCTCTATCCTTCCTGTCACTCACGGAGTGTCCATGCACTACTCATTTACTGAGAAGAAGCGCATTCGCAAATCATTCGCGAAACGCGCTAACGTTCACCACGTTCCGTTCTTGCTGGCTACCCAGCTAGAGTCTTATCTTGGCTTTTTGCAAGCAGACAAAGTACCGTCTCAACGCAAAAATGATGGCTTGCAATCAGCCTTCACGTCCATTTTCCCAATCGTGTCGCATAATGGTTTCGCGCGACTCGAATTTCTTTCATATGTGTTAGGTGATCCGCCTTTCGACGTCAAAGAATGTCAACAGCGTGGTTTGACCTACGCGTCGCCATTGCGTGCCAAGGTGCGTTTGGTGATTCTTGACAAAGAATCGCCAACCAAGCCGGTCGTAAAAGAAATGAAAGAACAAGAAGTCTATATGGGCGAATTGCCGCTCATGACGACGACTGGTTCTTTCGTGGTAAATGGCACTGAGCGCGTCATCGTGTCGCAGTTACATCGTTCGCCCGGCGTATTTTTTGAGCATGATCGCGGCAAGACTCATTCGTCGGGTAAGTTGCTGTTTTCCGCGCGGATTATTCCTTACCGTGGTTCTTGGCTCGATTTCGAATTTGATCCAAAAGATATTCTGTTTTTCCGTGTCGATCGCCGCCGCAAGATGCCAGTCACGATCTTGCTAAAAGCAATCGGTATGACGCACGAACAAATCCTGGCTAATTTCTTTGTATTCGACAATTTCACATTGCGTTCTGACGGCGCTGAAATGGAATTCGTCGCTGAGCGCCTGCGT
>JAZKIX010000088.1:4617-5331 GCA_040384645.1 Pseudomonadota bacterium
AGATAAGCGCATCAATGCAAAGCACGTGCGTGAAATTGATGCTGCCGGCCTGAAGCATATATCCGTCCCTGAAGATTATTTGCTTGGTCGGGTATTGGCAAAAAATATTGTTGATCCCGATACGGGCGAAGTTGTTGCCAATGCAAATGATGAATTGACTGAAGAGTTGCTGGGTCGTTTGCGCGAAGCGGATGTGGCGGATATTCAGACCTTGTATACCAATGACTTGGATCAAGGCGCGTATATTTCACAAACGCTTCGGATGGATGACACTGCAGACCAGATGGCAGCGAAAGTTGCGATTTATCGCATGATGCGCCCTGGTGAACCGCCGACTGAAGATTCGGTTGAGGCTTTGTTTAACGGCTTGTTTTACAACGAAGATCGTTACGACTTGTCAGCGGTAGGTCGTATGAAATTCAATCGCCGTATCGGTCGCGATGAATTGACGGGAGCAATGACCCTATCGAATGAAGATGTCCTATCGGTCATCAAAATTCTCGTGGAATTGCGCAATGGTCGTGGCGAAGTCGATGACATCGACCATTTAGGTAATCGTCGTGTTCGCTGTGTTGGCGAGTTGGCCGAGAATCAATTTCGAGCTGGATTGGTTCGGGTTGAGCGTGCGGTTAAAGAACGTCTGGGTCAAGCCGAAGCGGACAACTTGATGCCGCATGATTTGATCAATTCGAAGCCGATTTCGGCTGCAATTCG
>JAZKIX010000088.1:5341-8682 GCA_040384645.1 Pseudomonadota bacterium
CCCTTGTCTGAGATTACACATAAACGTCGCGTTTCTGCATTGGGACCTGGTGGGCTGACACGTGAGCGGGCCGGCTTTGAAGTGCGTGACGTGCATCCAACCCATTATGGTCGGGTTTGTCCAATTGAAACGCCAGAAGGACCGAATATTGGTCTGATCAACTCGCTCGCGTTGTATGCGCGCTTGAACGAGTACGGCTTTTTGGAAACGCCTTACCGCAAAGTTGATGGCAGTAAAATCACCAATCAGATCGACTACTTGTCAGCGATTGAAGAAGGCCGCTACATTATCGCGCAGGCCAATGCAACGATCGACAAGACCGGCAAACTCTCCGATGAGTTGGTTTCCGCTCGTGAAGCTGGAGAAACAATTTTAGTTTCGCCAGAGCGCGTTCAATACATGGACGTTGCGCCGGGTCAAGTCGTATCAGTCGCCGCATCATTGATTCCGTTCCTTGAACACGATGATGCGAACCGTGCGTTGATGGGTGCCAATATGCAGCGCCAGGCAGTACCGTGTCTGCGTCCTGAAAAAGCATTTGTCGGTACCGGTATCGAACGCACTGTTGCAGTCGATTCAGGAACGACTGTTCAAGCTTTGCGTGGTGGTTTGGTCGACTATATCGATGCTGGCCGTGTTGTGATCCGCGTTAATGACGACGAAGCGACCGCAGGCGAAGTCGGGGTCGATATTTACAATTTGATCAAGTACACACGTTCTAATCAAAATACAAATATTAACCAACGACCAATCGTCAAAGTAGGCGACCGCGTTGCCAAACATGATGTGATTGCTGATGGCGCATCGACAGATTTGGGCGAACTAGCGCTTGGGCAAAACATGTTGGTGGCATTTATGCCATGGAACGGTTTGAACTTTGAAGATTCGATTCTGATTTCTGAAAAAGTGGTGGAAGATGACCGTTACACGTCAATTCATATTGAAGAGTTGTCGGTCGTTGCTCGTGATACCAAGCTTGGTGCTGAAGAAATTACGCGTGACATTTCAAACTTGGCAGAGAATCAATTGGCTCGTCTGGATGAGTCCGGGATTGTCTACATCGGTGCCGAAGTTACAGCTGGCGATACTTTAGTTGGAAAGGTCACGCCTAAAGGCGAGACGCAATTGACGCCTGAAGAGAAACTGTTGCGCGCAATTTTTGGCGAGAAAGCTTCTGACGTAAAAGATACTTCGCTGCGCGTACCGTCGGGAATGATCGGCACAGTAATTGATGTGCAAGTGTTCACTCGCGAAGGTATTGCCCGCGATAAACGCGCGCAACAAATTATTGACGACGAACTCAAGCGTTATCGCCTCGACTTGAACGATCAAATGCGGATCGTTGAAGGCGATGCCTTCCAGCGTTTGGAAAAAATGTTGATTGGCAAAGTCGCCAATGGCGGACCGAAGAAGCTGGCGAAAGGTACCAAGATTACCCAAGAGTATTTGGTAGATCTGGATAAATACCATTGGTTCGATATTCGTCCGTCTGAAGACGATGCCGCAGCGGCATTAGAAGCGATTAAAGAATCTATCGCGGAAAAACGTCATCAGTTTGACTTGGCGTTTGAAGAAAAACGTACCAAGTTGACGCAAGGCGATGAGTTGCCGCCAGGCGTACAAAAAATGGTCAAGGTTTATCTTGCGGTCAAGCGTCGCTTGCAATCGGGCGACAAGATGGCGGGACGCCACGGTAACAAGGGTGTGGTATCGCGTATCGTGCCGGTGGAAGACATGCCATATATGGCTGATGGCACGCCTGCAGATATTGTATTGAATCCTCTCGGCGTACCGTCACGGATGAACGTTGGTCAGATTCTTGAGACCCATTTGGGCTGGGCTGCCAAAGGCTTGGGACTGCGGATTGGCGAAATGTTGAAGGCGCAGGCGAAAGTGGCGGAATTGCGGAAGTTCCTGGCTTCGATTTATAACGAAACCGGAAAATCTGAAGATCTGGATAGTTTTTCCGATGACGAAATTTCTGAGTTGGCGCGCAACCTCAAGCATGGCGTACCATTTGCCACGCCTGTCTTCGACGGTGCTAACGAGGAAGAAATACGTCGGATGCTCGACCTAGCCTACCCTGAGCATATCGCGAAGCAACTCGGCATGACGCCATCGAAAAATCAGGTAACGATGTATGACGGTCGTACCGGAGAATCGTTTGAGCGCTCGGTGACAGTTGGCTATATGCATGTCTTGAAACTGCACCATTTGGTCGATGACAAGATGCATGCGCGTTCGACTGGGCCATATTCCTTAGTTACGCAGCAACCACTGGGCGGTAAGGCGCAGTTCGGTGGCCAGCGTTTCGGTGAAATGGAAGTCTGGGCGCTTGAAGCGTATGGCGCGTCGTATGTCTTGCAAGAAATGTTGACCGTGAAGTCCGATGACGTAAATGGCCGTACCAAAGTGTACGAAAACCTTGTCAAGGGCGACCATGTCATCGATGCAGGTATGCCGGAATCCTTCAATGTTTTAGTGAAGGAAATCCGTTCGCTCGGTATCGATATCGATTTGGAACGCAACTAAGTTTTGCCATCGAAGGCGCGGATATTCGGACTTGTTCCCGGATGTCCGCGCCATCTTTGGTTGAGAATTCTCACCCCCAACCCGGAGTGAAACATGAAAGCACTGCTCGATCTATTCAAGCAAGTTCAGCAAAACGAAACATTCGACGCGATCAAAATTGGTCTGGCGTCACCTGAAAAAATCCGTTCATGGTCGTACGGCGAAGTCAAGAAGCCGGAAACCATCAACTATCGTACGTTCAAGCCAGAGCGTGACGGTTTGTTTTGCGCCAAGATATTCGGACCGATCAAGGATTACGAATGCCTATGCGGCAAATATAAGCGCCTGAAGCATCGCGGTGTGATTTGTGAAAAATGTGGTGTTGAAGTCACTTTGGCTAAAGTACGTCGCGAACGTATGGGCCACATCGAACTCGCATCGCCGACTGCCCATATCTGGTTCTTGAAATCGCTACCGTCACGTCTGGGTATGGTACTCGACATGACATTGCGCGATATCGAGCGCGTATTGTATTTTGAAGCATATGTGGTCACTGATCCCGGCATGACGCCGTTGAAGAAGTGCCAGATCATGTCGGAAGATGATTACGCCGCCAAATACGAAGAGTATGGCGATGACTTTACGGCATTCATGGGTGCCGAAGGTATCCGTGAGTTGCTACGTTCGATCGATATTCATCGCGATGCAGAAACACTGCGCGTTGAATTGAAAGAATCAAAATCCGAAGCCAAGATCAAGAAATACGCCAAGCGCTTGAAAGTGCTTGAGGCGTTCCAGCGTTCGGGCATCAAGCCGGACTGGATGATCAT
>JAZKIX010000089.1:0-3441 GCA_040384645.1 Pseudomonadota bacterium
GTGGAACATGGTGGCAACAATCGATTATGTTGGCACCAAAGGCACGCACCTTTCTGCCTTTTTTACCTCGGGCCCGCGCCAAAATTTTATTGACTGTTGCATGGAATAAATTGACGTCCGGCCAACCGTTGACCATGAATTCGGCCAATGTCTTTTCAGCGTCAAGGGCAATATACTGATCTTGTGCACGAAATAAATCCATGTCGACCGCACTGGCCTCTAAACGATCCTCGATCAGTTGCAAATGGGACGCGGTCGCTATGATGATGGCGGCGTCACCGGCGAGCAATCCGCCCCGGATGAAGCCTTCAAGCGTGTCCATGAATACGTTATCGTCTTCGTAAATCTGAACGAAGTGTTCACATGCTGAAATTTCTCCCCAAAATACTTCAATGGGAGTTAATAAAGGGTCGTTTTCAATGGGCATATGGGCTCCGTTAAACTGAATCGATCGGATCGAACATGGCGATCAGTTGGCTACAGCACATAATGAAATCATCCACTCAATACTTAATTTATTGGCCATATTATGCGCTGCGTAATTTGCCACCCTGGCCGAATCAGAAAAAATTTATCCCTTGAAATGTCTAGTTATCGTCATCCAATTTTTTTGTATAAACCGTGCATGTGCGAAATGGCTTCATAGCTCGCGAAAAAAGTCAGGTCGTCATAATGACGATTTTTTTCAAGGCTGAGGGTGCCAAAAATGGAAAGACTGTCGTTAAATAAAGCAAATGCGCGTGCGCGTAACGCTGGTCCAAAGTGCGCTAAGGACGTATTGCAATAAATTAATTGAAATTCATTAAATGATCGATCTGTAACGAGACTATATTGTGACCAAACTATATTTCTTTTCAGTGATTCAGCGAACCAAAACTGGCCATCTCTTTCGGTGCAATAGTCGGATAAATGTCCTTTGCCACCTGCATTCCGGTAATTTATTTTGTATTCTTCCCATCGCTGCGCGGGGAAATTTGCTTGCTCAATTTTCTGCAAAATATCTGCATTTGCGGCGGTGACATAGATCTTTGTTTTGTCGTAAATTCCCACTTCGCTTATCAAAATAGCGAGTGAAAACACTTCTTCAGTACAGGCACAATCGACAATCCATATGTTGGGCGCGGCATATGATCGCAAGCTAGCGGTTAGCACGTCCATAAGTGCATGGAATTTCGGGTGATTTTGAAACAAGCCAGTAGCTGGCGCCATGAGTGTTTGAGAAAAAGCACGCGCCGCCGTTGCATCGTGCAAAACACGCTCTTGCAGTCCCGATATCGTGTGGATCGCTTCGGCCGTCATCCATTCTTGTATTTTCTGGCGAAGGGGTGCCCTCTCATACCCCCGAAAATCCTCGCCAAAATATTGGTAAAACCCTTCGAGGAATAAACTTAGTTCAATCTCGTGGAGGTCTGGTGTCTGGGTCACATCTGCGCCTATTGATAGAGCCATACACGCATCAAAGACAGGAGCTGCGCAACATCTACCGGCTTGGTAATGTAATCAGAAGCGCCCGCTGCAAAACATTTATCCCTATCACCTTTCATTGCCTTTGCGGTAAGCGTAATGATTGGCATGGCCTTAAATTCAGGGATTTCCCTGATTGCCCGCATGGTGTCGTAACCGTCCATTTCCGGCATCATAATATCCATGAGAACAATTTCAATTGCTGGGTCACTTTGCAGTTGTTCAATCCCATCGCGTCCATTTTCAGCAAAAGAAACGATCATTTGCTGACGCTCAAGTACTGTAGTGAGAGCAAAAATATTGCGTAAATCGTCATCGACGATCAGAACCTTGCGTCCGGCCAAGGCGCTGGTGGAAATATGTATGTCGTCTAGCATTCGCCTTTGCGCTTCAGGCAAGCTGGCTGGCGAGCGATGTAAAAATAGCGACGTCTCGTCAAGCAATCGCTCGGGAGACCTGGCATCTTTAATAATGATTGTTTTTGCGACCCGCTTTAAACGTGCGACTTCTTTATTCGATAGTTCCTTCGCGGTATAAATGACGATTGGTAAATCTCGTAAGCGGGGCTCTTTTCCAATCATGTCGAGCAGGTCAAACCCGTTGATATCTGGCAACGTCAAATCTAGCACCATGCAATCAAAGGAACCCGCGTGCAGTGCTGCGAGTGCTTGCTGGCCGTTTTGTGCTGCGCTAATCTGTAAATCCCTGTCCCCAACCAACTCGATAATTTTTGCGCGTTGCTGTGCATCGTCTTCCACGATTAATAAATGCCGCTTGCCCTGGCTGAGAAACTGTTGAATTCGTGCAAATTCAATTGCCATTACTTCCGGACTTAGCGGCTTAACTAGGAACGAAATCGCGCCTTTTCTGAGCGCTTGTTCTCTCTCATTTTCGCTCGACAGAATGTGTACCGGAATATGGCGCGTTTGCGGGTCGCGTTTAAGGCGATCCAGCACGCCAATGCCATTGTTCTCGGGTAAATCGGTATCGAGCAAGATTGCAGTCGGAGAATAATCCCTGGCCAAGGTTAAGGCAGCGTCACCGTTAAACGTAACAATTCCCTTGAAGCCTCTTTCCCTTGCATATCCCAATAGTAAGTTGGCCAAATCAACATCGTTTTCCACGATGAGGACAGCCGGATCGCCGGGAGCGACCAGGTTACGATCATCAAATGAAGTTTCATGCTGAACAAACAGCGCGCTATTCGCATCGACCAATTGCGCATAACTTGCATTGCCTTGGGCGTATTGCGGCACGTCCGTACCAGCCCCCGATGAGGAACTGAGTTTCGGCTGTCTGGATCGCTGCTCTGAATTTTGTGTCGACGCATAACTGATGAAATTTGCGCCCTCATAGGGCAGGAACAAGGTGAATGTACTGCCGACACCGACTGTGCTGGTTACTCTGATTTCTCCGCCCAGCAATCGCGCAAGTTCGCGGCTAATTGAGAGCCCCAGACCTGTGCCACCGTATCTGCGGGCGGTACTTCCATCGGCTTGTTGAAACGCCTCGAAAATAAGTTGCAATTTATCAGCGGCGATTCCGACGCCAGTATCGATGACTGAAAATGCCAGCACTGCTTCAGCCTTGCCAAGATGAGGATGGTCTGGTGTCCAGCCATCGTTTACGATGCCTATGTGAAGCTGAACCTGACCATGACTGGTAAATTTGAACGCGTTTGATAACAGATTTTTAAGAATTTGCTGCAACCGTGTTGTGTCTGTCATGATCGTGACAGGCAATGTTTCGCTTAAAGAAATCGAAAAGGCAATGCGTTTGGCTTCTGCCATATGGCGGAATGTGCGCTCCACAAACGCCGCCAAAATAGGGACGCGCGACTCGCTCAACTCTAATGTCACAGTGCCTGACTCGATTTTAGACAGGTCAAGAATATCGTTAATCAAGGTTAAAAGATCGCTACCGGAACCATGAATGGTTTTTGCGAATTCAACTTGGTTGGGTAAAAGATTGCCGTTG
>JAZKIX010000089.1:3451-3934 GCA_040384645.1 Pseudomonadota bacterium
CAAGAATGAGCAAGCTGTTGAGCGGTGTGCGCAACTCGTGCGACATATTGGCCAAAAATTCAGACTTGTACTTGGACGACAATGTGAGCTGCGTTGCTTTTTCTTCCAGCGCCAGTTTTGCTTGTTCTACCTCCCGATTCTTGCGCTCCACTTCGCTATTTTGATCGGACAGCAGGCGTGCTTTTTCTGCCAGCTCCTGATTGGTTTGCTGAAGTTCTTGCGCAAGTGACTGCGACTGCGTCAATAAGCTTTCGGTGCGGCTATTGGCTTCAATGGTATTTAATACCACGCCAATCGATTCCATTAATTGATCCAGAAAGCCCATATGCGTCTGGGTAAAGCGATCCAGAGAAGCAATTTCAATTACTGCTTTTACCTGCTGTTCAAAAAGAATCGGCAGCACAACAATGTTGGTCGGTGGTGCCGCGCCCAATCCAGAAGACACTTTGATGTAATCGCGCGGAACGTTAGTTAGCCAGACCC
>JAZKIX010000089.1:3944-5599 GCA_040384645.1 Pseudomonadota bacterium
GTTTTTTCTACTGCGCACTGCCCTACCAAGCCTTCTCCGGGGCCAAATGACAACGGCAAATCGCTATTCGGGCGATAGCCGTAACTGGCAATCATTTGGAGTCGTGCATTTTCGTGCTGGGAATCCATCATGTAAAAAACACCGTGATGGGCGGTAACCAGCGGAGCAAGTTCGGAAAGAATCAACTTTGTCACGTTTTCCAGATCGCGCTGTCCCTGGAGCAAGCGCGTAAATCGTGCCAAATTGGTTTTTAGCCAATCTTGTTCCGCATTTTTTTGCGTGGTTTCTTTGAGATTGCGGATCATCTCGTTGATGTTATCTTTTAGATCAGATACTTCGCCACGCGCCTTTACCTGAATCGAACGCGATAAATCCCCCCGGGTTACCGCAGTAGCCACTTCAGCAATGGCACGCACCTGCGTCGTCAGATTGGCCGCGAGTTGATTCACGTTTTCGGTCAGGTCTTTCCATGTACCCGACGCGCCTGGAACACTGGCCTGTCCGCCTAACTTTCCTTCCACACCCACTTCCCGTGCAACCGTGGTCACCTGGTCAGTAAATACCGCCAATGTGTCGGTCATCTCGTTGATGGTATTGGCAAGCGAGGCGATTTCGCCCTGTGCTGCGACGGTCAGCTTTTTCTTCAAATCACCATTAGCGACAGCTGTGACGACACCGGCAATCCCGCGCACCTGGGCAGTCAAGTTCGCCGCCATGAAGTTGACGTTCTCGGTCAGATCCTTCCAGGTGCCGCCGACCCCTTTCACCTGTGCCTGGCCACCGAGCTTGCCTTCGGTACCTACTTCGCGCGCCACCCGCGTCACTTCTGATGCAAATGAGCTTAGTTGATCCACCATCACGTTGATGGTGTCTTTCAACTCTAGAATTTCACCTTTAACGTCCACGGTGATTTTTTTGGATAAATCGCCGTTTGCCACCGCGGTCGTTACTTCGGCAATATTGCGCACCTGCCCGGTCAGGTTCGATGCCATGAAATTAACGTTGTCGGTCAGATCCTTCCAGGTACCCGATGCGCCGGGCACATTGGCTTGGCCGCCGAGGCGGCCTTCGGTACCTACTTCACGCGCGACCCGTGTCACTTCGGACGCAAACGAGCGCAATTGATCCACCATGGTATTGATGGTGTCTTTGAGTTGCAGGATTTCTCCGCGTACATCCACCGTAATTTTCTTGGACAAGTCGCCATTGGCTACCGCAGTCGTGACGTCGGCAATATTGCGAACCTGCGAAGTCAGGTTCCCGGCCATCGAGTTCACTGAATCGGTCAGATCCTTCCAGGTTCCCGCTACGCCAGGCACATTGGCTTGTCCGCCAAGTTTTCCTTCGGTTCCCACTTCACGCGCCACGCGGGTTACTTCCGACGCAAATGAACTTAATTGATCCACCATCACGTTAATGGTGTTTTTTAATTCGAGAATTTCCCCTTTAACGTTCGCGGTAATTTTTTTAGACAAATTACCGTTTGCTACCGCAGTAGTCACTTCCGCGATATTACGCACTTGACCGGTCAGGTTCGACGCCATGAAATTGACGTTATCGGTCAGATCTTTCCAGGTGCCACCCACACCTTTCACCTGTGCATGTCCGCCCAATTTGCCTTCAGTACCCACTTCTCGCGCCACCCGCGTTACTTC
>JAZKIX010000090.1:0-4368 GCA_040384645.1 Pseudomonadota bacterium
TTTTCTATCCTTATGGCTTTAATCGTTCACAAATACGGCGGCACGTCGATGGGCTCTACCGAGCGCATCAAGAATGTCGCCAGACGCGTTGCCAAATGGCATGACGCTGGGTATCAAATCGTCGTAGTGCCGTCGGCTATGTCCGGCGAAACAAATCGTTTGATTGGCATGGCAAAAGAGTTGATGCCGCAACCGAATCCGCGCGAACTCGATATGCTGGCCTCGACTGGCGAGCAGGTTTCCGTTGCCTTGCTGGCAATGGCTTTGCAATCGATCGGTAAGGAAGCTGTTTCGTATGCAGGTTGGCAGGTCGCGATCAAGACTGACTCGGCTTTCACCAAAGCACGCATTCAATCTATTGATGACGTGAAAGTGAAAAAAGATCTGGATGCAGGTCGCATCGTTATCATTACTGGTTTCCAGGGTGTGGACGACGACGGCAATATTGCAACGCTGGGACGCGGCGGTTCGGATACTTCTGCGGTCGCTGTAGCAGTCGCGCTGCAAGCGCAAGAATGTCTGATTTACACCGACGTCGACGGCGTGTACACGACTGATCCGCGCGTCGTATCAGAAGCTCGTCGCCTGAATACCGTTACGTTTGAAGAGATGCTCGAAATGGCGTCGCTCGGTTCGAAAGTGCTGCAGATTCGCTCCGTCGAATTTGCCGGCAACTACAAGATGCCGACGCGCGTATTGTCGTCGCTGACCGACCCTATGATGTCGCTGGAAGAAGAAGCAAAATCCGGCACACTGATTTCGTTTGAGGAAGATACAAATATGGAACAAGCCGCCATCACCGGTATAGCATTCAATCGCGATGAAGCGAAGATCACAGTCTTGGGCGTGCCGGATCGTCCAGGCATTGCTTACCAGATCCTCGGCCCGATCGCGGCAGCGAATGTTGAAGTCGACATGATCATTCAAAATCAATCAGTCGACGGCAAAACAGATTTCACCTTCACCGTGCCGCGCACCGAGTACGCCAAGGCAGTCGATGTCTTGAATGACAGCGTCAAGGCACATATCGGCGCTGCCAGTATTCAAGGCGACACCAAGGTATCGAAAGTGTCAGTGGTCGGCGTCGGTATGCGCAGCCACGTTGGTATCGCTTCGCAAATGTTCCGTACCTTGTCGGAAGAGGGCATCAATATTCAAATGATTTCGACTTCAGAAATCAAGATCTCGGTCCTGATCGATGAAAAATACATGGAACTGGCAGTACGCGCATTGCACAAGACCTTCGATCTGGAAAAAAACAATTAAGTCATATTTTGATGGCACAGTTTGGTTGACCAGACATGCCTGAAAAGTTATGATACTGAACCTTGCAGTAGCGGGCAGTGTGAAGCTACTGAAGTAATGTGGAGGCGTGGCCGAGTGGTCGAAGGCACTTCCCTGCTAAGGAAGCATACGGGCTTAAACTCGTATCGTGGGTTCGACTCCCACCGCCTCCTCCAAAAGATTAGAAGCCCTTGATGAAAATCAAGGGCTTTTTTCTTTGGTCGAATTGGATCAAGTCACTTTTACTGGAACAACGCATTTTGAACACGAAAAGAAGTAAACGCTGGAACGGCAGCATGGATACGCTGGCGGTAGAGTATCTGAATGGTGTGGTTGCGCAAATGACGTCATATGGCGAACGCGTGCAATTCAGTTTGATCAGTGGGGAGAAGCCGAACTACCAGGTCATCAACACGTTTGATAAAAGAATGACCTTCAATGGCAATCATCATTTGACGAGCCCGCAAGAAGATGAATTCACAGGTAGTAATGCCACCACTGTCTTCACGCTGGAGCAGATCAAGGCCAGGATAGCCGGCGGCGTTGTAAAGACTGCCAGCACACGCACCGCGCGTGTCAGCTCACGTAGTAGCAGTCCTGCTGCAGCCAAGGTAGGTGATTTGATCGATGTGCAGAAATACGAATACTTCAAAAACAATGTTCAAAAACTGCCGGAGGGAATTCGAGCTTATTCACAGGAAATCAGTAATCTGATGAAGAATGGCATGTCGGCGGAAACGGCCTTTGGTGAGATTGTTCAACAGTATTTCTGAATATGAGCTGAATAGCCGGGAAGATACTTTGTCCCCACAAAAAAGCCCGCAAATGATTGCGGGCTTTTTATTTATATCCGTGGCAAGTGTCTCGCAATCTTTTGATTGCGACTATGAAAGCTGATGGCTACACGCGATAGATTTTTTCACCCGTCTGAACAATTTTGAATTTGGCATCGGATAACGGATCCAATGCGCGTCCATCAGCGAGTTTATAGGTTTTGCTGCCTGGCTCCCCCTCATCTGATGTTTCTACCGGGGTTTGAAAAACCTCTACATGGTAACCAGCCCCTGTTTTTCCTTTGGCATCGAATTTTTCTACCAAATCCATAAGAGTCTCCTTTAGGTTGAGGATGGGATATCCGCTCTCACAATAGCAGATTTTTTCTGCAATTTCGGCATCGGTTTATTGTGCCTTGGATTTCAGGGCGGCTGGCAGGTACGGGTATTGGTTATGGGGAAAAGATACGTGCTTTTCGACTTGGTTGTCCAATTAACATCTTTTCTTGGCTTATCAATCAAATCCTGCTTCGCGTTGAAGGTAAAAATGCCGGGCATATGTATCTGCTTCGTTACAAGCGGCACATAACATGGACACATTCAATAAGCATGATGCTGGGAGAAATTCAGTGCCGACAAGGATGGGAAGCATGAAATATGCAGAAAATCGAAAATAATTTGGTCCAGGCCCTAAAGTTCTGAGAGTCCCTGTCGTTATCAGTCTTAGATAACGGCATAAAAATATTTTAAATTTATTTTGTTTGGACCCTAAAGTTCTGCAAAAGCGTGCCGTTAAAGATACAAGAGGCTGAGAAAAGAAGATTTTTCGCCGTTTTGATCAAATATTTTTAAGAATTTTAGTTATTAAAAATAGTTAAAAACCATTCTTCCAAGTCGTTTTTGGAAAACCTTTTGAGTTGGCAATAAATGCTCAGAAGTAATGTACAAGCCATTCTCCGCTCAATTCCATGTTGAGCGTATCGTATGCTGGTCGACGTTTGTAAGACAAACGCCTACCGGCCTATTGTCGTCTTCTCTGTATAAAAATACCGAGTAGTGCCTATTTCAGGCATTTGTTTCCCGAATCAGAATGCATTCACTGGCTCACAAATGTGACCAAAGACATTCACAGGTAAGGGGATTCAAATGACTAATAACGACATCATTGCAGAAATTCGCGACGCTAATCTTGGTTACCTGATGCTGGCGCAACAAATGATTCGTGCCGACAAGGCAACTGCAATCTTCCGCCTGGGTATCAGTAACGAAATCGCTGATTTGATCGAAGGCATGAACAATGCTCAAATTCTTAAATTGGCAGGAGCGAACATGATGTTGGCCCGATTTCGATTCGACGATGGCGCCATCCTTGGCATGCTGACCAATTACAACAAAGACCGTTCGCTGGCACATTCGCATGCCGCGATCTTGATGGCTGGCCAAGCTGTTGAGCAAATAGCTTAACGTAAATAGCCTTTGCCTTAGTCAATCCGATCAAATTGCTGTAACTCTCCCGAAGAGCGCGAAAATGGCCAAGAAAAGTGTTGTGACAGAATCGCAAGAGATTCAGCTCGCCATAGAACTGATTAATCTGGGCGCAAGGTTGCAGTTGCTGGAGTCGGAAACCTCTCTTTCCCGTGAGCGCTTGCTGAAGCTCTACAAAGAGTTGCGCGGCGTTTCACCTCCTAAAGGGATGTTGCCGTTTTCGACTGACTGGTTCATTACCTGGCAACCAAACATTCACTCTTCGCTATTCATCGGCATTCACAAATATCTTGTTGAGCATGCGCAGATTTCCGGTATTCATGCGGTGTTGAAAGCGTACAAGCTGTATTTGGAGCAGGTAGATATGGGTGAAGATGGGGAGCCTGTCTTGTCTTTGACACGCGCCTGGACCCTGGTTCGATTTTTCGATAGTAAAATGCTGGCGACGGCATGTTGTAGCGAATGCAGCGGTCATTTTGTTGTGCATCGGCTGGATCTAAATACCAACTACACTTGTGGCTTGTGCCATATGCCGTCCAGAGCCGGTAAAACCAAGCGAGCCAAAATGGATGCGGCCTTGCTGGTAGCGTGACCGGATGGTTTAATTTCTGGAAAGAGTGTCTGAGTGAAGATTGTGCGGCGCTCCGGCGCAAAACCGGCGTCGCCCGAATCTAGATATTTACTCAACGTGCCTGCAGTGCAGGCTCTTTTTTTTCAAATCCTTTCTTTCTTTATCGTTTTGCTGATTGCCCGAAGTTTAGGGGCG
This sequence comes from Pseudomonadota bacterium, assembly GCA_040384645.1. Lineage (GTDB taxonomy): Bacteria > Pseudomonadota > Gammaproteobacteria > Burkholderiales > Burkholderiaceae_D > JAZKIX01. Next base: position 4,309 of record JAZKIX010000090.1, read on the forward strand.
ATTCTCGGCATAACGATGCATATCCTTGTTATTGCATTTCTTCAGGGCTTGATCGCGGCC
>JAZKIX010000090.1:4378-6335 GCA_040384645.1 Pseudomonadota bacterium
CAGGCGGCTTTCTCATCGCACGAATTCCAGAAAGATTGCGATTCAATTTTTCTTTCCCTTCGTTTTGCTTTTCGGCCTGTTTTTACAACTGCCGTCCTACCTTTTCCTGTTTGCCTTTCTCATTTTTCTCTTCCTGTACTGGAGCACTTTCCGTACTCAGGTTCCTTTTTACCCATCGAATCTGGCGACTTGGGATGCAGTGGCCGAGTTATTGCCGAAAGATAGAGGTATCCATCTCATCGATATCGGTAGTGGTTTAGGCGGTTTGGTTTTGAATTTGGCGAAGCGTCGGCCAGATAGTCATTTTCTTGGTATAGAAATTGCACCGTTGCCATGGCTGGTGAGTATGTTGCGCGCACGTTTCACACAGAGTTCTGCGCACTTTATGCGTGGCGATTATGACCGCTTGAATTTTGCTGAATACGACGTTGTGTTTGCGTATTTGTCCCCAGTGGCGATGCCTGCGTTGTGGGAAAAAGCGCGCACCGAAATGCGGTCTGGTGCGATGTTGTTGAGTTATGAGTTCCCAATTCCGGAGGTCGAGCCAACTTTCACGGTATCGCCTGCTGCAAATAATCCTAAAATTTATGGTTGGCGTATATAAGATTGTTGGACATTCTTGTGAGAGGATGTGATTCAAGTTCCTGCAATTAAAGCCGTTGAAAGCCATATAGCCATGCCCAAAAAATCGAGTTAAGTGCGTCGCTCGAACAAACGGGCAATCATCTCGGTTGCGTATTGGCAATTGTTGAGGCAATAATGGCATCCTAAATCCAAAAATCGGAGCACACGCTTGTTAGTTATCATCGGATATATTGTCGTCCTCGCATCGGTTTTTGGGGGATTTGTACTGGCGGGTGGTCACATCGCCTCATTGTTTCAACCAGTCGAATTATTGATGATTGGCGGAGCGGCGACCGGCGCATTTTTTGTCGGGAATAACGGCAAAGCGATCAAGGCAACGCTTAAGGCTTTACCTAGTGTTCTCAAGGGCTCCAAATATACAAAATCCTTGTATATGGAATTGATGACTCTCTTGTTCGAAATTCTCACCAAGGTGCGCAAGGAAGGTTTGATGTCGATTGAAGGTGATATCGATGTCCCTGAAGAAAGCGCTATCTTCACAAAGTATCCGACTGTTCTGGCGGATCACCATATTATTGAATTCATCACTGACTATTTGCGATTGATGGTGTCCGGAAATATGGACGCATTCCAGATCGAAAATCTGATGGACAATGAGATCGATACTCACCATGCTGAAGGTGAAATTCCCGTGCATTGCATTGCAAAACTGGGTGATGGCTTCCCGGCTTTCGGTATTGTGGCGGCGGTTATGGGTGTGGTGCACACCATGGCGTCGGTCGGTTTGCCGCCGGCCGAGTTGGGCATTTTGATTGCAAATGCACTGGTCGGTACTTTCCTGGGTATTTTGCTGGCGTATGGTTTTGTGTCCCCTATATCCAGCGTGCTCGAGCAAAAATTGCACGAATCGTCAAAAGTATTTCAATGTATCAAGGTCACATTGCTGGCAAGCTTGAACGGTTATGCCCCGGCACTTGCAGTCGAGTTTGGTCGTAAGGTATTGTTTTCGACAGAGCGTCCTTCTTTCAGCGAATTGGAAGAGCACATCAAGCAATCGAAATCAAAATAAACAGATTCTTAATACATAAGAACCAAAGAATATAGAAGAACCTAGCGGAGACTTACATGGCTGACGAAGGACTCCGTCCCATTATCGTAAAACGTATCAAGAAATCCGGTGGCGGCCATCATGGCGGCGCCTGGAAAATTGCATACGCGGATTTTGTGACAGCGATGATGGCGTTCTTCCTGCTGATGTGGTTGCTTGGTTCGACGACCAAGGGTAACTTGCAGGGGATCGCGGATTATTTCGCCACACCGTTGAAGGTGGCAATGGCGGGCGGTTCCGGCAGCGGTGACGCAACCAGCGTAA
>JAZKIX010000091.1:0-5118 GCA_040384645.1 Pseudomonadota bacterium
TTCAATTGCCATCTGTAAAAACTCCAATAAAAAGAAAGGTTTAACGAATAATTGAGAATTCAATCAACCTTCGATTTTAGCACGAAACAGGTGATATTAGAGAGGCAAGTTTCTACAAAAAGGTGCCGCAGGCCATCTTTTAGCTTGTTTTGAATTTATTTTCGAACTCGTTACTTAAATCGCATTTACCAATTTAGCCATATCAAAATTAACAAAAATTACATACAGCACATTATTTTATGGGGAGTATAAACGAAAATACCCCTTCAGCCGCTCGTTTTCATTGGTACTTTAAAAATACTGCACCCAGTATTTTTAACTGCGTGGAGGTCAATCAGGTCACCAAAACACACACGCGCAAACGATTCCACCTATGGCGCTTATTGGCCAAGGACATCGGCATCCTTCGGCACTACAAATTTAAACTGATCGTCGCTCATAACAGGATTGCGCTCGAATTTCTTGAAAGTCAATAAAGAAACTTGTCCGAAAGAATCCCGCAACTCCATTGCCTCCGGCATACCGCCGCGCAGACCAATTCCAATTTGTTCAAAGGTACTGTCTTTTGACTTGGGAGTCGCTTGCAGCCATTCCAATCCTTCTTTAGCAATGCCTTCCTTCAGCGTAAAATTCTTTTCCAAATCATTGTTACCAAATAAAATCGCAGCTGGCGATGAGCCAAGTGCATCGCCCAATTTCTTGACTGTTACCTGGTTCAAATCCTTGTCGTAAATATAGAGCTTTTCACCATCGGCCTGCAGCAATTGTTCGTAAGGCTTTTGATAAGACCAAATGAACTTTCCTGGCCGAGCGAACATGAAAGTGCCCGTAGATGGCGTTGAAACTTTGGCGCGGCTGTCTGCCATCTTGACTTGACGCTGGGTAAATTCCCCTTTTGCCGACTTGGTGCTGGCGATAAAAGATTTAAATTGCTCAAGCGCACTAGCGTCGGCCAATCTAGGCAATCCGACCATACAAACGATAGCGCATTGGGCTAGCAGCAATTTATTTCTAGAGTGCAGCACGCTTAATGAAGATTGAAATGAATGTGAATTTTTTACGGCCCATACATTAGTTAAATGTTTCAAATGAAATCCTTACTCAGTATTTCCTACTGGCACCAGAATTTCCCGGTTGCCGTTCGATTGCATGGTCGAAACCACGCCGCTTTGTTCCATTTGTTCCAACAGGCGCGCGGCCCGGTTATATCCGATCCGTAAATGACGTTGCACCAAGGATATCGAAGCGCGCCGGTTTTTTAGTACGATAGCCACTGCTTGATCGTATAGGGCATCGGCTTCGCCGCCCCCTCCAACCTCGCCAGCGATAGCGCCGTCTGCCCCTTCTTCCAAAGTGCCGCCTTCTAGGATGCCCTGGATATAGTTAGGTTCCCCTTGCGCCTTCAGATACTTGACGACCCGATGCACTTCTTCATCGGAAACAAAAGCGCCATGTACCCGTACTGGCAAACCCGTTCCTGGCGGCATATATAGCATATCGCCCATGCCGAGCAAAGCTTCCGCCCCCATCTGATCGAGAATAGTACGGGAATCAATTTTACTGCTGACCTGAAACGCGATCCGGGTCGGGATATTGGCCTTGATCAGGCCAGTGATGACGTCCACCGATGGTCGCTGTGTTGCCAAAATCAGGTGTAAGCCGGCCGCCCGTGCTTTTTGCGCAATGCGGGCGATCAACTCTTCGACTTTTTTCCCGACTACCATCATCAAGTCGGCCAATTCATCGATGATGATAACGATCGTAGGCAGTTTTTCTAGCGGTTCCGGCGCATCGGGAGTCAGGCTGAATGGATTAGGAATATGTTCTTCGCGTTTGGCTGCCTCAGCGATCTTGATGTTGTAACCGGCCAGATTACGTACCCCCAGCGTCGACATCAGCTTATAGCGCCGCTCCATCTCGCTCACGGCCCAATTAAGCGCATGTCCAGCTTGCCGCATATCGGTAACCACCGGCGCCAATAGATGTGGGATGCCTTCGTAGATCGATAATTCCAACATTTTGGGGTCGATTAAAATCAAGCGCACGTCGTTGGGATCGGACTTGTACAGCAACGACAGAATGGTGGCATTGATACCGACCGATTTGCCTGAGCCGGTAGTACCCGCCACCAGCAAATGTGGCATTTTCGCCAGATCGGCCACTACCGGATGCCCTGCAATATCCTTGCCTAAAGCAATGGTCAAACTCGACACGCCATCGTTATACACCTTGGAACCCAAAATTTCGGTCAGACGCACGATCTGGCGCTTAGGGTTGGGCAATTCCAGCCCCATATAATTTTTGCCAGGAATCGTCTCCACCACCCTGATCGAAGTCAGCGACAAAGAGCGCGCCAAATCGCGTGCCAGGCCAACGATCTGGCTACCCTTGACGCCGGTCGCTGGCTCAATTTCATAGCGGGTAATCACCGGACCGGGATAAGCGGCCACAACTTTGGCATCGACCCCGAAGTCGGATAATTTCTTTTCGATCAGGCGACTGGTAAATTCCAGCGTCTCGACGCTGACCGTTTCCATGACAACGGCTGGCTCATCGAGCAACGACAGCGGCGGCAAATTGGTGTCCGGCATGTCGTGGAACAAGGTCGATTGTTTTTCTTTTTCGACACGTTCGGATTTAGGCACCGAGGTGATTTGCGGCTCAATCTTGATATGCGGGCTTTCAGCGCGTTTCTCGACGTGTTTGGCGCGCTCATGCACAACTATTTCTTCGCGCTGCACGGCTGCGACGTGCCCCACTCTACGATCTTGATGCGCCAGATATTTATTTTTGATCCATTCGATTCCCAATTCGATAGAAGTGCCGATTTGCTCTGCTACGGCTAGCCAGGAGACATGGAAAAACAGGCTGAATCCAAGTAAAAATATTAATAGTAAAAATAAGGTACCACCGGTAAAACCGAATGACGATTGTGCGCCACCGCCGATCAGCGCACCCAGCACGCCACCGGGCGAACGCGGCAATTGCACGGCGACGGAATACATGCGCAAATATTCGAGTCCAAGACTACCGGTCAGAAGAAGCACAAAACCACAGGCACGAATCCAAGCTTCGTGCTGATGCTGCGGCTCGGCGACAATTTGACGCATGAATCGGTCTGATAGTTGGCGATAACCATTCCACACCAGACGCAGCAACATGACGCACCACCACCAAGCGGACAGGCCAAATATAAATAGCAATAAATCGGCGCTCCAAGCGCCAACCCTGCCACCCAGATTGCCCATTTTCGGCACCACATTCGAATGCGACCAGCCCGGATCAGTTTTGGTATACGACAACAAAATCAAAATCAAGAACACCGCCAGCGCCGCCACTACGAACCAGCGCGCTTCGGACAACAGGCGTACCAAACGATTTGGCAACGGCTGACGCTCAGTGGTGCTGCGGGTATACGCTTTGGCCCCTTTACTATTATTGGTCTGATTCGTTTTGGTCGTTTTGTTCATATTTTCTGTAACTACTGCGTTTTCTCGTTGAAAACGTCTATATGGAATTGCAAATACAGTTTGCTGGCAAGCAGTTTGCCGGTACTACGTGGTCGCGAAACCCATGGTGGCCAAAGCCATGCCGATATGCAATTTCGCGCGTTCGTCTATAATCTTAACCAGTTTTTGGCTGCAATACGGAATAATTCCCGAACTCTTGCGTTTGCTCTTTTGTTTGCCGATTCCGCAGCCATATCACAAACAACTTGCAAACAACGCTCAAGCAACTCTCCCAGCTTTACAACGAGCTAAACAAATCCGGCATTTCTTAATACATCACTCTTAACACATCACTTCAGGCGACTATCTTATGTCCATAGCAAAACATGCCCGCGTCTTGATCCTTGGCTCCGGCCCAGCCGGCTATTCCGCAGCAGTCTACGCTGCCCGCGCCAACCTCAATCCGGTATTAATTACCGGTGTAGAGCAAGGCGGCCAACTGATGACCACCACCGATGTCGAAAACTGGCCAGCGGACCCAATGGGTGTACAAGGGCCGGAACTGATGCAGCGCTTCCTGCAACACGCCGAGCGTTTTAATACCGAAATCATTTTCGATCACATCCACACCACCAAGCTGGATGAAAAACCGATTCGCCTGATCGGCGACAGCGGCGAATATACCTGCGATTCGCTCATTATCGCCACCGGCGCCTCAGCGCAATATTTGGGATTGCCATCAGAAGAAGCTTTCATGGGCAAAGGCGTGTCGGCCTGCGCCACCTGTGATGGTTTCTTCTACCGTGGTCGGGAAGTTGCCGTTATCGGCGGCGGCAATACAGCGGTGGAAGAAGCGCTGTATCTATCCAATATAGCCACCAAAGTCACGCTAGTACATCGCCGCGACAAATTCCGTGCTGAAGCTATCTTGATTGACCGCTTGTTGGCAAAAGTAGCAGAAGGCAAAATTGACATCAAATACAACCACACGCTAGAAGAAATCACTGGCGATGACAGTGGCGTCACCGGCATGAATATTAAATCGACCATTGATGGTGCAGTCCTCCCTGTCACCCTGCATGGCGTGTTTATTGCCATCGGCCATAAGCCCAACACCGGCATCTTTGAAGGCCAGCTTGACATGAAAAATGGCTATATTAAAACCAAAACCGGACTGGAAGGTATGGCGACCGCGACTACAGTGCCAGGTGTATTTGCCGCCGGCGATGTGCAAGATCATATCTACCGCCAAGCGATCACCAGTGCTGGCACCGGCTGTATGGCAGCGCTCGATGCGCAGCGTTATCTGGAAGGCCTGGAAAGCTGATTTTCACCTCTTCTTTTGGCTGCCTGTATGCCTGCTTCGTTGAAAAATTTTGCCGACCTCAAATCCCTGCGCGGCGCCTTGAAAGTGCAGGAAGAGGCACGTATTAAAGCAGAAGCAGAACGGCGCCAAATCGAGAAAAAAGCGCGCGAAGAAGCTAACATCTTTCGCGCCAGTGTTGGCAATGTCGCGCCCTTGCTCACGCACGACAAGGTCAGCCTGCACTTGCCACGCCCCGAGCCAATCGCGCGCCAGCACTTGGCCGATGAGCAAGCGGCGCTGGCACAATCGCTGTCGGACGATTTCGATGTCGAAAGCTTGCTCGACAGCGACGATTCACTCAGC
>JAZKIX010000092.1:0-2636 GCA_040384645.1 Pseudomonadota bacterium
TGGCGGCGATGCGGGGTGGATCGATTAATGCCCAGCAGATCGCTACCGATGCCTTTGGCAATGCGCTTGGGTCTTCCCTTACACAATTCAACTGGGCAGGCGCGGGACAGCAGGGAGATAAGCTGGCAGGCGCCAGTGCTGTAGTCAATGACCCGGCCAAGCTGGCGAGTATGCAAAGGTTCCTCGACAGCAGTGTGGCTGGGCCTGGCGTTGGAGTAGCGCAAGTATCAAATGGACAGAGTGACGTGTTGCGCTTGTCTCGTGTATCTGGCAATGCTGATCCCGCTGAGTCCGATGTTTATAAGTTTGTCGATCAGTACACGAACGATCACCCTAACGCGTCGACTGATGAAGTTCAATCGGCGTATGACCGCTCGACTCTGAGCAATGCACAGAAAACTGCAATGGCGCACGGGTTCGGGCCGATGACGTCCGATGCAGCGATGCAGGTGTTAATGGCCGAAAGTATCAGTAACACCCTTGCCGGTGATAGTGGTAAAGGTATTGCATCCGAAAATTGGTACACGCCTTCACGGTCAATTCTGGGCGATGCTTATCGCAATACCATGCATGAAGCTTTAGATTCAAATAATTCCGGCGTCATGCGGGTAGGAAGCGGTGTCGCCGCAACTGTTTTAGCTGTACCTGGTTTGCTAAACGATGTTGGGCGCGATTTGTACAATCTCGCTAATACGTTTGCAGTGAGCGGACAGGATATGTCCATCGGTTATTCAACCGGTGATCCCTATCGTATTTCCAATGGCCTGATGAATGCGAGTGTCGGCTTGCTTAGCGCTGCAGGTGCAGGTGGCGCTTTGGGAAAAAGTATCTTGGGAAATATGGCTGCAAACGAGTATGCTGCCGCTGGGAGTGCTGCGAGAGCTAGTTATGGGGCAAATACCTCTGTTGGATTCACTGGAGCGGGAACCACTAAGCTCGACGCAGCAGCAGAAGCGGCCTACAGCAGGATTCGTGCGCAGAACATGATTGATGTTGAGGCAGTGGCCAATAACATTGGCCTCTCCACTGCCGAAGCCACAGCAATGAAGAAACAATTGTTCTTTGGCCGTCACGAATATCCGTTGGACGGCACTACAATTGTGCGGCAGCGGTTTGCAGCTGACCACGAAATTGCGTTTGCTTGGAACTCAGCTGCTAAAGGTGAACTTAGCGCATCCCAGCAGTCATGGCTTCAACAACTTGCTGGTCATGAGCTAGCAGAGCGATCATTTATGGCAAAAGGGGTGCCATATCTGCAACAAGAGGCTTGGAATGGTGCGCGTTTTACTGGTTTCCCGAAAGGAGCTCATGACATGGCACCGGCGCCGCCAAGGGTCAATTTCCCTGGCTATGAGACACCGTGGCATTTACTGGACTAATTTATGACTAAGACTGAAAAAATACTGAACATGCTCGGCTCTGTAAATTGGGCTTTTGCACCTCAATCAGCGAATGCCGAGGACTTGGAGGGGGCAACTGCATACCTCCAAATGTACGCAAAGTTTGTTCTGGAAAACCAACAGGACACGAGTCAGAATTTGACGCCGTTTGCAAGCCCTCTTCAAGTCTTGGGTGTACAGGACGTACACGTTCAGCAATCGATAGCTGATGAGTGTCAGCGACTAGCGGGCCAATCCCCCCTTTCTTATGACAAGGTGTTCGTTATGCGTGCATTGGAATGGGCGGCGCTTTGTGAGTCCGGACATCCATCTACTATTGGTCGAGAAAGTATGTTCGATTCATTACTTGGGTTGGTAATGAATCGGGTTCCGGCGATGATCCGAAAAGGTAATTGGGTTGTTGATGAAAGCATGTATCCGTTGCCAGACTGGGTAAATCGGTACAGTAAATAGTCGAGATTTTCGTATCGAATTATTGAGGCAAATACCACAGGGTCAAATATTGTTTATCGTGCCCTTACGCCTGCTTATGCTGCTTCGATTGAGGCTGGTACTGGCCTTGCCGCAAAAGCACCAAATGGAACATGGACCGCGGCTGAACATGTTGCGAATACGGGGTCTGGCGCAGGTGGCGTGGCAACGCGGTAAGACGTAACCGGTAGCAAGCGTAAGTCCGTAAGGTGCAATCGTAGGGCGCATTGCAATCCGCCGCATGGAACGCTTGCACCATAGGCAATCACATAATATTGTTGGCGTCTGGAGGTCAGCAGCGTCAGCATTGAATGTGGCGGGTACCAGACTGATTCCTGCCGGCGCAACAGGTTAAGCTACCGCGTCCTACGAGCCCTGTGACGGGCGTTTTGGCGGTCTTTGACATCAAAAATACTCGCCCGTGTATTTTTAAATGCTCAACAAATCCGGGCGGGTTAGGGGGTATTTTGGCATATACCCCCTATTTAATGTGTAATTGCACGGCCCGTAAGGCCGTAAGGTGGAGCCGGTAAGGCGTAACCCGTAGGCCGGATTGCAATGCGCCGCACGACATGCATGCCCCATGGGCAATCACATCATATTGCTGAGCCCGGGACGTCAGCAGCGCCGGCATCGAATGTGGCGGAAGCCTGACTGCTCCCGTGCGGCGCCACAAATCAAGTCAATTTCGTCCCATCCTGCGTCCCGGCGATCGCCGCATTGACAAATGTGGCTAGATTACGATGTCGGCAGCACTTTATTGCC
>JAZKIX010000092.1:2646-3817 GCA_040384645.1 Pseudomonadota bacterium
GGCGCATGGCATCGATCACCGTTTTGTAATCGCTTTGACCGAAAATGGCCGACCCGGCGACAAAGGTATCGGCGCCGGCCGCCGCGGCGGCGGCGATGTTGTCGATTTTGATGCCGCCATCGACTTCGAGCATGATGTCGCGACCAGATTCGTCGATCATTTTCCGTACCGATGCAATTTTGCGTAAGGCTTGCGGGATGAAGGATTGCCCGCCAAAGCCGGGGTTGACTGACATGATGAGAATGATATCAATCTTGTCCATGACGTGATCGAGATAGTCTAGCGAGGTGGCGGGATTGAATACTAGGCCCGCCTTGCAGCCGTGATCGCGGATCAGTTGCAGCGTGCGGTCGACATGATCGGAGGCTTCGGGGTGGAAGGTGATGATGTTGGCGCCGGCTTTGGCAAAATCCGGGATGATGCGATCGACTGGTTTGACCATTAGATGGACATCGATCGGTACTTGCACATGCGGCCGAATCGCTTGACATACCAAGGGGCCGATGGTGAGATTGGGAACATAATGGTTGTCCATTACGTCAAAATGAATAATGTCGGCCCCGGCTGTGACGACATTGCGTACTTCTTCGCCGAGGCGCGCAAAATCGGCCGATAGGATGCTGGGTGCGATGCGGTAGGTGTTCATGATGGTGGCTTTGATTTGAGCAGGTTATTCGGGACTAAATTGCGGACTTATTTTAACCGTTGAGCTGACCGATAATGTCTTGCGCCGACTTGTGATTTGGTGTGCAATGCGCAATTCAAATCGATGCACGCAATCTGGCTGCCTTGAATCTGCGTTTTAAAAGGAATTTTTGAATGGCAAACTACGACTTCACGATCTCTGTCACCACCCAGTATCTGCCCGAGCAATCGGAGCCGGATCGGTCGAGTTATGTATTTACATATACGGTGACGATTAAAAATACCGGGCACGTCCCGTCGCAATTGATTTCGCGCCATTGGGTGATTACAGATTCTAATAACCATACTGAAGAAGTGCGTGGCTTGGGTGTGGTGGGCCATCAACCCTTATTGCAGCCTGGCGAATTATTTGAATACACCAGCGGTACCGCTTTGCCTACGCCGCACGGGTCGATGCTTGGCGAATACTTTTGCGTGGCAGAAGATGGGCATCAGTTCGAAGTAAAAATCCCGGAATTTGTTTTGT
>JAZKIX010000092.1:3827-5337 GCA_040384645.1 Pseudomonadota bacterium
TTGTCCTTGCCGCGCACCCTTCATTGATCGTCTTTGGATGCTTGCTGCAGATCTGGATCTTGCGCATCTTGTTTATGCGGCAGGATTGCTGTCTTCTTGTCGGTGTGCTGTTTCCTGCCGGAAAACATTGTCCACCAGACGATAAAGACGAGCAAAGACATGGCTCCGATCGCTTCTAAAATCAAACTCCACATATATGCCCCCACTTAAACGTGCAAGTTTAATCGCTTCCGTCGTCGTCGTCGCTGGGCTGATTGGCTGCGCTGCGACGGTGGTGGAAAAACCACTCGCAACATTGCCAATTATCCCGACGCCTGTTGCTCCAATTCCGCCAACCAAGCCAGTTGAATTATTGCGTCCGGTTGCATTTTCCGCCTTGCCGGGGTGGGATAAGGATGACTTGCGCGAAGCTTGGCCTGCTTTCCTGGCTTCTTGCGAGGTACTTATCAAGAAGCACGAGTGGAAAGAAGCTTGTTCCGTTGCCCGTGAGGTGAATGGCGCTGATGCGGGTGCGGTACGTCTATTTTTTGAATCCTTTCTGGTGCCTAATCAAATTGTCAATTCTGATGGTTCGGAATCAGGCTTGGTGACGGGTTACTACGAGCCGCTATTGCGTGGAGCACGTAAGCGGGGCGGCGTATATCAAAATCCTTTACATGGTGTGCCCGATGATTTGTTGACGGTCGATTTGGCGAGTGTTTATCCAGAACTTAAAGGTATGCGTCTACGCGGACGTTTGTCTGGCAACAAAATAGTGCCATATCCATCTCGCGCTGAAATGGCGCAATTGGGATCGGCCAATGGCAAGGAATTGTTTTGGGTGGACGATCCAGTGGAAGCTTTTTTCTTGCAAGTGCAAGGATCGGGGCGTGTGCAACTGGCCGAGAGTCATGAAGTTGTTCGGGTCAGCTATGCGGATCAGAACGGTTATCCATACAAGTCTATTGGCCGTTACCTGGTTGATCGAGGGGAGCTAACTCTGGATCAGGCTTCTGCCCAAGGTATCAAGGCTTGGTTGCTAGCCAACCCTTCGCGCCAGCAAGAGCTACTTAACGCAAATCCAAGTTATGTGTTCTTCAAAGAAGAAAAATTACGTGACCCGAAAGTGGGGCCAAAGGGTGCGCTAGGCGTTGCGTTGACTCAGCAACGTTCAATTGCAGTGGATGCGCAGTATCTGACAATTGGCGTGCCGGTTTATTTGGCCACTACGCAGCCAAATAGTGCGGTGCCTTTGCAGCGGCTGGTCTTGGCTCAGGATACCGGAGGTGCAATCAGAGGCGCAGTGAGGGCAGATTTCTTTTGGGGTTTTGGTGCAGAGGCGGGTGAGAAGGCCGGACGCATGAAGCAGCGCGGAATGATGTGGGCATTGCTGCCGCGGCCGGTTCCGCCGAAGTAGAGGGGGCGGCGTGACAGTTTGATTGTTATTCGCCCCAAGATCGTACAGGTGCAGCCAACGCGGGGCCGCTTTGTTTTTGGTTGGGTGTTTTGGATTGCAGAAGGCGGTGCCTGC
>JAZKIX010000093.1:0-7252 GCA_040384645.1 Pseudomonadota bacterium
TCACTGTGGCACTAACCCACTGGAAGAAAGTCGAGAACGCATTGCTATCCATCGTATCAAGACTGACAACGTTGTCGGTTAATTGCTTTAATTGATCAGGCACGCTTTTCGGCCCTGCGGCGCAAGCGATCACTGAGGCAAATTGTGCTGATTTAACACGCCCGATGATCTCGTTGTATGCCTGGGTATCTGAGGGCTTGCCATCGGTCATGACAAATAATAGGGGGCGCCAATCGCCTTTTTGTTCCGCGCTCGATTTCTGCACTTCGCGATCAACCTGGTCACAGATATGCCGCAAGCCTTCGCCCAGAAACGTTGCGCCTGAAGGGGGACAGACAATTTCAGGCATGACTACTTTTTCGAGTGCGGTTAGTGGCAGGACCTCGCTAACGGTCGAATCGAAGGTGACGATGGACAGAAAAACACTTTCCAGTGCATACGGATTTTGTCGCAATGTGGCTAGCATGGCGCGTAACCCAACGTTGACTGACTCAATCGGTTCGCCACGCATGGAGCCGGAAGTGTCGAGCAATAGATAAACAGGAAGACGGCGCAATGTCATTTTAATCTCACGAATGGAAGGTGTTGAAAGAGCATATACATCATGGAGCACATTTTTTTTGAGTATATGGATAGGTATTTTTCCAGTTGCATCAAGGCCTTGGGTGATATTTTCAAGTCTTGCTACCAGTTTTGCTATCGACGTGCCGTAATTAGTCTTTTGGTACCCCAGATGCGCTCCATTTTTTGCGACCCCCGCTCTAGCCGACTTATGCAAGGTTTTGTCGAGTAGGACAATAGCGTAAATGACATCGTAGGATCTCCTGGAAAATTCGGTCTGCAATATATTATCGAGTTGCTCGCACAGATCATCGCAAGGGTGTGTTGGCTGATCAAATGCTTCGAAACAACCTGGCGCAAGCAACCCGACTGCCGCAATCAATGGTTCCATCCCTTTTTCCATTTCTTGTGGCGGAGAAACCAAATCCTGCCACAAGCAGCACGCTTCGGCAGCACTTTTTGCATCAATAAATCGGGTCACTAAGGCGAGGTACGTGGACGTCGCGGCGTTTGCCAAGCTCGAGGCGATCACGTTTCTGCAAACCATTTGCAATGACGGTTTGTGCAATACCAGGGGCGACGAGGTCGCAGCCTGTAACGCGCTAATCAATGTGGCGTCTGGCGGCACGTTGATCTTGCCGACGCCATCCTTTGCGATCCGTTGCATGGTTTCAAGAATCAAAGGAGGGGTCACTTCTGGATTCATGTCGATCAGAGTACCTTGATCCAGATTGATCCACATAACGCGCTGGCTGCGCAAAATAGTAGGCAAACGGATCGTCAATACCGCTGGCGCGGGTGGATAGGACGGTATTTTAAATTGACTTGCCGCTGCATCGAAGGTGCCCTTAAAAATGTTCCGGATGGTTTTTTCATCCATGCCAAAAGTTTTTGATAACGTTACAAACGGCTGGCGTAAAGCTGTTGTCCAGATACTTTGTACCAACCGCAGCGTGGCGCGGTGATGTGTGGATACATGCGATACCGGTTCATTAAATGTTGCTAGGCAATCTCTGCAACGTAAGCGCCGCCGTTTGATTTCAAGAAACACGGCTTTTTTTTTGATCGGCAAATCACGGATTCTCCAGAGCATCTTGCCATATCCAACAACCGCGTTACAGCTGCAGAGCGGGCAGGTCGCCGACTTGTTCTCGGTTTCAAGGCCAATCAGAATCTCATTATCGGTTTCGTGCATATAGAGCAATCGTACGCCTTTTAAAGGCATGCTCCAGCTAGTTGCAGGTACGGGCATTTTGTGATCCTTAAGCCAAATATTTCAAAATATATACGGATTAAATTATGGATATATTAGATGTTGATAGTGACATAAAAATAAAGAAATCGCCAATTTACTTGGGCGATGTTTGAAAAACATGAGATCTAACGAGTAATTTTGAGTGTTGGAAAACACAATTTAATCCGCCATGTTTTTATAGCTAAATATTTTCCCAATTCGTTTAGATGTGATACTCTTCGATTCGATTAAGTCATTGAATGTTTTTTGATCATGGAACTAAAGTAGATCTGAAACAAGTTCAACGTTGTTTTTTACCCTTAATGCCGATGGCTAGGAAATCAATATGCACCATTTCAGAATTTCATTTTTAGTCACATTCATCTTGCTCGGCGTTGCGGCATGGTGGGGGTATAGCCTTGGAGGTACAGCTGGCGCATTGCAAGCCTTTTTTATTGCCGCGATTCTAGCGGTGATGGAAGTGTCTTTATCCTTCGATAATGCTGTGGTAAACGCCTCAGTGTTGCGTACATGGAATGCCTTTTGGCAAAAATTATTTTTGACGGTGGGTATCATCGTTGCGGTATTCGGCATGAGGCTGGTATTTCCCATTCTGATCGTATCGGTTGCGACCGGCTTAGGGTTAATTGAAGTAATGCAAATGGCGCTTAATACCCCGGAGGAATATGCGCGACAATTGACCGATCATCACGCTCAAGTGGCTGCATTCGGCGGATCATTTCTGTTGCTGGTGTTTCTTAATTTTCTATTTGATCAAGAAAAAGAGTTGCATTGGTTAGGTTGGTTCGAAGAAAAACTTGGCGCCCACGGCAATGAAAGTTTGTCGATTTTGTTATCGTTACTTGCGGTGTTCGGTTGCACAGCGATAGTGCCAGAAGCACAAAAATTGTCTGTTCTAATGGCTGGTGTTGGCGGTATTGCTGTTTACGTGGCGGTCGGATTTTTGAGCGGTCTACTGGAAAGCGAAGGCGGCGATCCGGTTATTGGTAATGCTGTCAAGGGTGGCAGCATCGGTGGGTTTTTATATCTGGAAGTGTTGGATGCATCGTTTAGTTTTGATGGCGTAATTGGCGCGTTTGCCATCACAAGTGATGTTGTAATTATCATGACAGGGTTGGCTATTGGTGCGATGTTTGTACGATCGATGACTGTTTTTCTGGTTCATAAAGGTACGCTTGAAGAATTTGTGTTCCTTGAACATGGCGCTCACTACGCCATCGGTATTCTGGCGCTAATCATGCTGGCGAGCGTCAAATTTCACATTTCGGAGTGGTTTACTGGATTGTCCGGCGTTGCTTTTATTGCCTTATCCCTATGGTCTTCAGTACGCTATAAACGTGAGCAGAATGCTGATACTGGCGTATTGATATCTGATAAATAGGTTTACCAATTGGCGGGATAATTAGTAATGGCAATCAGTCTACAAAAAGGCGGTAACGTCAACCTATCCAAAACAGACCCTAATCTCAAGGAAGTGTTGTTGGGGCTAGGATGGGATGCACGTTCGACCGACGGTGTCGACTTCGATCTCGACGCTAGTATTTTTATGGTTACCGAAAGCGGCAAAGTTCGTTCCGATAGTGATTTTATATTTTATGGACAATTGCGATCTTCTTGCGGTTCAATCGAGCATACGGGCGACAACCGAACCGGCGCCGGTGACGGCGATGATGAGGCGTTGAAGATTAAATTGGAGCAGGTGCCTGCTGCCATCGCCCGATTGGTGGTTGCGGTAACGATTCACGAGGCGCACGAGCGGAAGCAGAATTTTGGCATGGTGCATGATGCTTTCATTCGCTTGGTGAATCTTGAAACAGGAGTGGAAATCACCCGTTTCGATCTTTCGGAAGATTATTCGACTGAAACCGCGATGATTTTTGGTGAGGTCTATCGTTACGGTGCAGACTGGAAATTTAAAGCAGTAGGGCAGGGCTATGCGGGCGGTCTCCGCGCGCTGGCCATTCATCACGGCGTGGACGTACAGTAAAAATGTTGCCATAGCCGTAGAGTATCTTTTATTAACTTTCTCAAGGAGTAATATTCATGGCAATTAGTCTACAAAAAGGCGGTAACGTCAATCTGAGTAAAGAAGCGCCCTCCCTTAAGAAAATGGTGATTGGCTTGGGTTGGGATCCACGTGCGACTGACGGCGCTGCGTTCGATTTGGACGGGAGTGCGTTTATGTTAAAAGCCGATGGCAAAGTTCGTTCCGACGCTGATTTTATTTTTTACAATAATCTCAAGTCTACCGATGGTTCGGTCACTCATGCGGGTGACAATACCAGTGGTGCCGGAGATGGCGACGATGAAAAAATCTTGGTCGATCTGTCGATGGTGCCTGCTGAAGTCGACAAAATTACGGTCGGCGTCACCATCCATGACGCTGAAGCTCGCAAACAGAATTTTGGTATGGTCGGCAAGGCATATATCCGTTGTCTGGATGCGAACGGCGACAAGGAAATTGCACGCTATGACTTGTCGGAAGATGGCTCGACCGAAACCGCGATGATTTTCGGCGAAATTTATCGTGCCGGCGCAGAATGGAAATTTAAGGCGGTGGGCCAAGGTTTTGCGGGCGGTTTGGGACCATTGGCCCGTTCGTTCGGTATCAGTGCCTAATTAAGTCGCAAGGGTTTTGTATGAAACTACTCGCAAAGGGCCAACGTCTCAAAATTCGCGATTTAATCGCGAATGGCACTTTTCGAGTAGATATTGCAGCGAATGGTTTGCGGGTCGATTTTTCCTGTTTCGGATTGGACTCGAGAGGAAAATTATCTGACGAACGTTATATGACGTTTTTCAATCAAGTCCGTACGCCCTGTGGCGGTCTTGAGCTTTGTAGTGTGCAGGGAGATTCCAGTAGTTTCGCATTCAAGCTTGATGTCTTGCCGGCAGCGGTTGATCGTGTCGTCTTGGTAGTTAGTGTTAGCGGCGTTGGAACGATGTCCCAAGTGAGTGCCGGGTATTTGAGAATTGCTGAAAGTGAGCGCGAAGTGGCTCGCTTTGCCTTTGTAGGATCTGACTTTTCGTCCGAGCAAGCTTTAATGCTTGGTGAGTTTTACCGTAAGGATGGCGACTGGCGTTTTATGGCGGTCGGCCAAGGTTTCAATGGCGGGCTGGATGCCTTGATTAAGCATTTTGGCGCAGTGGTTGATGAGTCGCCGGCACCTGCCCCACCGTCGGCGCCATCATTGTTGCCCACAGTGTCGCTCGACAAGCGGATTGAGCACGAAGCGCCGCAACTAGTCAGTTTGGTAAAACAAGCTGGCGTTTCTTTAGAGAAAGCTGGTCTGCAAACGCATCGTGCCAAAGTGTGCTTGTGCCTGGATATTTCCGGATCCATGGGGGCGCTGTATCGTCAAGGGCTAGTGCAATCGTTTGCCGAGCGCGTGCTTGCACTGGCTTGCAGGTTCGATGACGATGGCGAGATTGATGTGTTCTTGTTCGGTGAACGTGTACATCAACCGGCAGCGATGGGATTGAATAATTTTGCTACTTATATAGAGCAAGTGATCAAGCGTCACCCGTTGGAAGGCGATACTCGTTATGGCCGCGCGATGGAGACTATCCGTAGCTTTTATTTCCCCGATGTGGCCGGGGGCGAGCGTACTAGTCCGATCAAGGCCCCGCTGCCAATTTATGTAATGTTCGTCACCGACGGATCGACCTCGGACAAAGCGATTGCCGAGAGGCAGTTGCGTTGGTCCAGTATGGAACCTATTTTTTGGCAATTCATGGGAATTGGCAAAGGGCGAAAATCCAAGAGCAAGCGCTTGGCGTCATTTGCCGATTCGGATTTTCCATTTCTAGAAAGCATGGACGAATTGCCCGGTCGCTGGATTGACAATGCTAATTATTTTTCGGTTAGTTCGCCCGACGAGCATGCTGACGCAGCGCTGTACGACTTGTTAATGACAGAGTATCCCAGCTGGTTGAAGCTGGCGTCGCATCAAGGCTTGCTCGCTTAGTAATAAGTTTTTAATTGAAAATTTTTAAATGACAATATTTACTTGCACTGGGGATGTAGATCCCTTTCTCCACGTAACGCTCAGTAAGGGCGACAAGATCTATTGCGAATCAGGCGCCATGGTCATGATGGAGGCGACTTTGGATTTGAAAGGTCGCATGAGTGGGGGGCTGGGTAATGCAATCATGCGCCGCTTTGCTAATGGCGAATCGTTTTTTCAGCAGCATATTGAAGCAGTGCGTGGTGATGGCGATTGCCTGTTGTCGCCGGCGCTGCCCGGCGCAATTCAAATTATCGAGGTCGGCAAACGCCAGTATTTGCTTAATGACGGCGCTTTTGTCGCCGCCACTTCAGGCACCGAAATGAAGGTACGCACACAAAGTATAGGCAATGCCTTGTTTGCCCAGTCAGGTGGATTTTTCGTGATGGAGACTTCTGGTGTTGGTCAGGTTGTAGTGTCTGGTTTTGGCTCTATGTTTCAACTCGATGTGGCGCCCGGCAAGGATGTCATTATCGATAATTCTCATGTCGTCTGTTGGGACAGCACATTGCAATATGAGATTTCTGTTACCACAGGTAGTGCCAGTGGCGGTGGCTTAGGCGGGATGCTCGGCAATCTCGTCAATAGTGCCACCAGCGGCGAGGGTATCGTGCTGCGCTTTAGTGGCAGCGGCAAGGTTTTTATCTGTTCACGCAATCGTGAGTCATTCGCTGCATTGTTAACTAAATAGGAAATAACTGTTAACTAGCGAAGTAGTACAGTGACTTTAGCCCATCAACAACGCAATTTTCAAAGGAAAACAGCATGGCAATCAATCTGGCAAAAGGCCAAAAAATCTCCCTCGATAAAGAGGCTGGGGTCCAATTGAGCAAGATCATCATGGGTTTAGGTTGGGATGCGGTCAAATCTAAAGGCTTTCTAGGTTTTGGTGGTAAGACGCCAGATATCGATCTCGATGCATCTTGCATCATGTTTGACGAGCAAGGCAATCAGACCGACGCTATATGGTTTAGGCAACTGGAATCGAAAGATGGTTCGGTGGTTCACACTGGCGACAATCGTACCGGTGAAGGCGACGGTGACGATGAGCAAATCGTCGTTGACTTGACCAAAGTGCCTGCCAACGTCAAGAGCCTAGTATTTACGGTCAATAGTTTCACGGGCCAGAACTTTTCGCAAATCGAAAATGCCACCTGCCGCATTATCAATGCCAGTAATAATAAGGAAGTGGCTCGCTTCAATCTGTCGACATTAGGCTCACATAACGCCCAGATCATGGCCAAGATCTATCGCCACAGCGGTGAATGGAAGATGCATGCGATTGGCGAAATCGGCAATGGTCGCACCTTTGGTGAATTGATGCCACAGATCACTCCCCATCTGTAAGGCGTCCATGCAGCGCGTCTGGTTCAATAAAACATTTTCATCGGTCGCCGCAGCCATCCGTCTCATTCGTGAGGCGGATGTT
>JAZKIX010000094.1:0-9906 GCA_040384645.1 Pseudomonadota bacterium
AAAAGACTTAAGGTGACTATATGTCTTGGGAATATCGAGTTATGTCCAACGACGGCGAATTGGCTATTTACGAAGTCTACTATTACGAAGATGGAAGGATTCAGGGGTACAGTTCAGTACCGAGTTTTCCACATGGAGAAACTTTAGACGAATTAAGAGAAAACACCACACTGTATTTGAAAGCCCTTGAAAAAGAGATTATCAAGTACCAGCCTTAATTGAGATGTTTAAGCCGGCGGGACAACTAACGCTTTACGGTCAATCGTATGCTTATGTGGGGAACAATAAGGCAGATCAAGGCGCGGTTATTAATGAAATTGTGAAGCAATTTGGGGGCTAACATCCATTCGTTTGAGTTAACTATTCGTGCCGGTGAATCAGGATTGCATGTTGAGAATGATAATGTCGATGTTGAGATCACGTTGGAAAATGGCGAAAAATATTCGGCCACATTTTTTACATTAACCAATATTGAAATGCTATTTAAAAAAAACCGCCTTACTGGGGAATGCAACGCAGGATTATATTTTTGGGCAACCGACATGATTCTCGTAGAAACTCTAACCGAAAAAGTTATTCGAGATGCAATTATTGGCCTGATTTTTTCGGATGAAATTGGTACGGCTTTAACCAAATTGTAGATTTTACAAATGGCTTCTAAAAACTTTGAGATAAGTGATGTTGTAGAGCTTCGCGTAATGCAGAGAATCATGCGTGAAGCTAAATTTTGCATCGCGGAAAATGATACTGAAATATCTACGAGCCCTATTGTTTCCCAGCTCTTCAAGCGCTTGATGGATGCCCTTATCGAGGCTGAAGTTGAGTTAGATGGCGAGGAGGCTCGTACAAGGTGGCTAAGGTGGTTAAATTTGGATGATCCAAGAAGAGACGAATGGCAGGTCGCTGTTGGCCGGGCTGCGAACGATGGACGATGGGAAAAGTTTACAGACCAAGAAAAACGGGATTTCTCAGAAAACGTACTCTGTCCTTTCACAATGGCCCCTGATTTGTTGAACGAATTTATTTATGCGGTGGAGAGCAAAAAAATCTTATTAGAGTAGCTCGGACGAAGATCAGTAAGGTTAGGCGGAGCCGCTGAGGCTAAAGTTTCAGCAGTCCAACCGTTCCCACACGAAATATTGTCCTTATATGATGTAAAACAGGGGGTATTGGCAAAAACAATGCCTTCCCCGCACAGTTTCATTGGGTCGTTAAAAATACATGCCCCAGTATTTATTCTGCCTCCGGTGCTCCATAGTGAGTCTTTGACTGTCTATCCATTGCGTACGACCAGGCCGCACTGTTGTCGTCAAGTAATTTTGGACGTAACGATATATTGGCGTGTTGCCGTTTTTCCTTTCGTCTAATTCAAAGGCGCCGCAAGCTGTTCGGCTAAGGCATCGATTTGCCTTGAACGCGCCGCATGCGAGGTTTGTTCGACCATGCGGCAATAGCGCTGGTAGGCTGCCAGTCCATCGGCTTGCTGGCCGCGTTGCAGTTGCAGGCGCATCAAATCGGTGACCAAGGTTTCGCAGGTCGGATCGGTTTCCAAAGCGCGCCGCAGCAGCGCGGCGGCGGCGTCGGCTTGCTGCAAATGCGCCAGTCTTGCGGCGCCAAGGCCAATGTCGCGTCTGATGCGGCTGCGCCAGAATTCACGCCGTAGCAAGAACCAGCCGCTTTGTGCATCGTCGCCCAGTAGCTCGCCGCGATACAACCCCAGCACTGCGTTTGCTGTGGTCGCGATGGCAGCGCTGTTGGCGTCAATCGTGGGTGCGGCAGCGGTCGCATCGGCGCTGGCCTCGATCAATTTTTCCAGGCTTTGCAAGGTGTGATCGAGCGCCGCAGTATCGGTCCAGCAATGTGCTCGGTTGAGTTCGATGGCGCCGTGGGCGGTGTGAAACAGCGCGCTGCCGAAGGTCGAACGCAGGCGTGACAAAGTCGTTTCCAGCACGCCGTGGGCGGCGTCGCCTTCGGCATCTGGCCAGAGCAATTCCGCCACTTTGGTCAGCGTCAACGGCAGCGGCGCATGCGCTGCCAAGAGTTTGAGTAGTTCCAGTTGCCGGTGTTTGGATTTGCCGCTGGAAGGCAATGGCGCGCCATCGAGCAGCAGTTCAAAATTGCCGAAACAGCGGATTTGCACAGGCCATGGCCATGTCGTTGGTGCATCTGGCGGCGGTGACAAATGAAAGCCGCGGATGACCTTTTGCACCAGCGTTGCAGAAAAATTGAGGCGCAAGGCTTCTGCGCATAAGGGCCGCAAGATCGGCGCTACGCCGCCGTATAAAAATCCGCTGCCGTCCTGCGCCATGCGCTCAAAGCCGGCACGTAGCAGTTCATGGGCGCGGCGGCTGTCGCCTGCCCGCAGCGCCAGCCAGGCGTCGATCAGGTCGGCGTGAATCAGCGCCACCGGATAAGCGGCTTGTTCCCCGGCACTGCGCAAGGCCTGTAATTGCGTGGTGCAGGCCGCATCGCCGCGCAATGCCAGCGCAATACATTCATGGATCGAGGCAAAGAGTTCGAACCGCACATGGCCAAGGCGGGACGCGGTATCGCGCAGCAGCGCGGTGTGGATCAAGGCTTGCGTGCTGTCGCCGGCGCTGTTGGCCAGCCACGCTTGCAGGGAATGTTGATACGCCGTTTGCAAGGCATCGCCGTGTAATTTAAGCGTTTGCATATGCGCGATCTGGCGTCCGATCTCGGCCGTTTCGCCACGCAGTAACAGGCTGATGCACACCAGTCCCACATACGATGCATCCATGATGCGGGTTTCGTGCTGGCCGCCATTGTTTTCATTGTCGCGCTGCACTTGCAGCAAGGCCTGGTGTTCAAAGCGCACCATATGGCCCATCAGGCTGACGAAACTGGCGTAATAGCGCAGGTGTGGTGGCAGGTCGCGTGCTTCCGGCAAGGCCTCCAGAGCCTGCCGCACCGCATGGATATGCGCATAGCGGCCGCAAGAGGCGTAATGCTGGGTCAGCTGCATGGCGATATGGATCTTCAGCATCGGATCGATTGCCTGTGCCAACGCATCGAGCGCACGCTGTTCCCACGAATCCAGATCGGGATGACCCGGATCGATCGCCGCCAGACTGCTGAATACACTGAGGATCAGGTTGGCGCGCAGCGTTGTGTCGCCGGCTTGCTGATAGTCTTTTTGCGGATCGACATGACGCTGCAAAAAATCACGTAGCGGTTCTGCCGCAGCGTTATCGAAAAAATAGGATTGGATAATCCAGTTGGCCGTCAACAAACGGTGCTGGTCATTACCCTGTGCGGCAAAACCGGCATGCGCTTTCAGCAGATTGGTGCGCGCTCGTCCCGGCGCTTGCATGAATTCGGCCATGCCAAGCCAGTAGTGGTGCCACGGTGTGCGTTGCATCGGTGGCAGCGCCGTGATCCAGCGCGCCAGTGTCTGGTGCTGCGCCTGTGCCAGTGTCTGCTCGGCGCGCTGTTCAATCAATTGCGCGACGTGCGTTAGCTGCGGTGCATCCTGATGCAGCAAGGCCAGTTCGATAGCGGCCTCGACATTGCCATCGTTTTCCAGCAGCGTTATCGATTGTGCGATCCATTGTTGCCGGGTGGCGGCATCGACTTCATGCTGCGCCTTGTCGCACAAAAATCGCTGGAACAGCGGATGCAGCGAATACCGTTCGCCGGCATAGCTATAGATCAAGGCGCCCTGCGCCGCCAGCTGGCCGATTTGAGCGGCCGCCGCTGTACCGGCCAGATCATTGGCCCAAACCGCGCTGAAGTACGGCAGCCAGCACACCGCAAACAGCGCATCGCGTTCGGCCGCGCTATAGCTGGCAAAGACTTCACCGGCAAGATAGCTAGCAACTGTTTGCGAGAGCGGCTGATCGGGCTGCAAGATAGCGCTGGCGGAGGTTTGCAGCAGGCCTTGCGGCTGATGGGTCAACCATGACGCTGCTAGCGCCACACCGGCCGCCCAGCCAAGCGTAAATTTAAATACCGCATCGCGCTGCTGCGCCGCCTGCGCAATGCCAAACAAGCTGAGCAATTTTTCGGTTTCGTCGGCGCTAAATGCCAGTATTTCGCCGCTCAGTTGTTGCATTAAACCGTGCGACAGCAAGCGGTTGGCCTCGGCCGGCGGATTGGCGCGGCTTAGCACTAACACCTTGACGCTAGGGGGTAATTCGGCCGCCATGGTTTCGAGAAACAGGCGAAAAAAAGGCGCTTGCTGGCATTCGTGCGCATCGTCCAGCACGATGCCGGCATCGCTCTGGATGTGTCGCGCCAAGGTACGCAGAGTGTTGCGGATATACGCTTGCAGCGCCGGCAAATGTTCTGCCTGCAAGGGCGGCGCTTGCCAGCCGGGGGCAATGGCCGTCTGCCCTACCGCCTGTTCAAAATAATGCAGGAAACTGGCTGGATCGAGATCGGCTTCGTCGAGCCGCAGCCATGCCACGCCGCCAGCACAGCTGCGCGCAAATTCAATACCGAGACTGGTCTTGCCGCTGCCTTTGGGCGCTGCCATCCACACGATCTGGGCGCTGCTGTCGCTGACGCGGCGCAGGTTGGCGGCGCGGCCAATCAGACGTGCGGCCGGAAGGGCGATTTTTGCATGCATTTTCGGCTCGATTTTCTTGATGACGTCAATGCGCGACTTGCGCGCATGGCTCAAACATGGATGGGACTAATGCCTGATTTTAGCGGAAAGCTGACACCTCACTTCCGCCGGCGGTGATGCTGCCAAAGTGCGCCGGCCTGGCGGGGTCCGGATTGTCCCAGATGATTTGACTGCGTTTGTTGGCGCGCGCATCGGCCAACGCGGCGTACCACTTGAAGCTGAATAAACTGACTTGCCGCGTGCACAGCCGGTTTGCTAAACCTATTGACGGGGGTATAGGGCTAAACCATGCCAATTCCGCACGTATTTATTGCCTGTCTAAATATACATGCCCCAGTATATTTTGTTGAAAAACACGCTTTTACCGGTTCGCACTCGACCTCCCACAGCAAATTAAGCTGCCAGGCCTTGCTCGTTGGGCTGCGGTGAGAGCCGAGTGCGTCACCGGATCGCACCCCTTTGCGCGCAGCGCGACGCTGCAAATTTTTTAAGAACAGTTCTATTTGTAAGCGATTTGTCGGTAGCGCTAACGTATGGTTGCACGAGGTTTGCGTCCGCTTCCAAGGCCAAAAGCACTTTATCCATTCACAACAATTCATCCAAAGCCCACCATGCGATTTCCAAAAACTTTATTCACGTCGGCAAAGATCATGGCCGCCGCAGCCATGCTGTCTTTTGCGGCGCTCTCGACCACGGCCCATGCCGCCGATACCTACGGTCCGCCCGGTTTGCAAGCCAATAGTATCGGCAGCGGCAATGCTGCCGAGTCCACTTTTGCAGTCAGTGCCGACTTCAATAACGATGGCTACCCTGACATTGCCGTGATTAACACCAATACCAGCACGCTCTCGATTTTTACCTCGAATGCGATCGGGTCGCTCACGCTGAGCCACTACTACGGCGTATTTAACCTAGCCAGTCCGCGAGGCATCAAAGCCGGCGACATGAATGGTGATGGCAAGATCGATCTGGTGGTGAGCGACACGCTGGGTGTGTCGGTGTTACTGGGTACGGGCGACCCGAGTGCGACCTTCAGCGCCGCCAGTCCGCAGCGCCCATCCCTGCCGAATGCGGAATCCACTAGCGTGGTCATGCTGGCCGACATCAATCACGATGGCAAACTCGATATCGTGGCCGGCGTGTCAGACTCCGGCGGCATCGCCGATGCCGCTGACTATTATTACGATGTGCTGATCAATATGGGCGGCGCCAAATTCATCGCGGTGGCGCAGTACGAGGTCGATACCGTCAACGAAAACACGGTGCTGGCCAAAATCGATGGCGATGCCGAGTTCGATATCGCGTACACCATAGGTGACAGCGTCTGGTGGCTCAAGGGCAATGGCGGTGGTAACTTTCAGGCCGCGGCAAAATTGATTGACTTAAGCAATGGAATAAATTATGTCGACGCCATGAAGGCGGTCGATCTGGATGGCGACGGCAAGACCGATCTGGTGATGCAAGATGCCTCCGGCGGCGGCATATGGTTCGCCAAGGGCAACGGCAATGGCTCTTTCCAGCCGCAGGTGCGTTTATACAATACCGGCATCCCCAGCAATGGCGGACGCGGCATGGGCCAGCCAGCCATTGCCGATGTCAATGGCGATGGCCGTCTGGACGTGGTATCCGATGGTTATGTCTTGTTGCAGCAAGCCAATCATTCCTTTGTGTTCAATCAGCACATTGGCTATTCTCAAACGCACATGCTGACCAGCCTCGACCTGAATGGCGATGGCCGTGCCGACATGATCGCCGCCGGACCGGGCGCAGGGAAGATTGCCATATTTTTGACCCTGACCGGTTCGCCCAATAAGCTCATCGTCAGCGGTGGCCCGCAAAGCACGGTGTTTAACACGGCATTTGCTAAACCGCTGACGATCAAGGTATTGGACGCCAATAACTTCGGCATCAAGAATCTGCATATCATCATTTCGTCGCCGAGCGGCGTCGCCATCCCCAATTCCGGCGGCTTCTCCGGCTTGACCGATGCCCAGGGTATGGTCAGCTACACGCCGATTGCCAATGGCGTGCTGGGTTGTTACACGGTCTATGCATCGGTGGAAAACTATAACGCCGGTGCTGCCATGCCGGCCTTTGAGTTGTGCCATACCGGCGCCAACGACCTGACCGTTACACCGGCCAGCGACAACCAAAGCACGTTAGTCAGTACGGCCTTTGGCTCTAGCTTGCAAGTGCGCCTGACCGACCCGTCGAACAACCCGAAAAGCGGCGTGACGGTCACTTTTGGCGTACCCAAGTCCGGCCCGCGCGCCATCTTGTCGGCCGCGACTGCGGTGACGGACGTCAATGGTTTTGCCTCGGTCACGGCCACTGCCAGCGCCATGTCCGGCTCCTACAACGTGAGCGTGTCGGCGCCCGGTGCGACGCCAACCTCGATCAAACTAACTAATGCCGCCGCCCCCGGTTCGGCAGCAGCGATTTTTATCTCCGGCCATACCTATGCGTATGTCACCAAGGCGTTCGGCAGCCCGCTGACGGTGACGGTACAAGACTTTGGCGGCAATCCGGTCGCAGGCGAGACCGTGCTGGTAAAGGTGATTCCTGCCGGCGCGGCGACGGCGACTTTTTCAAGCTTGAGCGGCGTGAGCAATGCGCTTGGTCAGGTGGAATTCCCGGCGACAGCCAATGGCTTGGTCGGACAATATGCGGTCAAGGTCAGCGTGCAAGGCAGTTTGCTGGCCAGTCCGCAAACGGTGCAGCGCTATAACATCGCCGAAATCCCCAAGTTCATTACTTTGGCTGGCGGTACGCCGCAATCGACGCCGGTCAACACCACTTTTTCGCAAAAATTGCGAGTCAAGGTAACGGCCTGGGATGGCGCCGTGACGCCGCAAGTGAAAGTGTATTTTGTCGCCACCGGCGGCGCCAAGTTATCGGCAGTGAGCGCACTGGCCGACGCCAATGGTTTTGCCGAAGTCACCGCCACCGCCGACAGCACCGTGGGTACCTATCAAGTCAGTGCGATTGTGTATGACACCGTGCTGGAAGCGCCCATCGTCCAGACCTTCGATTTGACCAATGTTGGCGCCGCAGTGAGCAATATGCAATCGATCCCTACCTTGTCGGAGTACGGCGTGATGTTGCTGGGTATGTTGATGGCAAGCATCGGTGCGTTCTGGCATCGTCGACGCCAGATGTAAGGTGCCGGTGGCAGCGCTGCGTAATGGCTGCTGCGACAGTCTGGCTTGCTGCCGGCACGTGTCAGCTTGCTGCTTCTAAATTTTTAAGGGTTTGATGAACGGGTTGCTACTGCACAGTAGCGACCCTTTTTTTTATGCGGGTTTGTCGCGCTGGCGCCATGCGATTGTCCTCATTCAAACGCGATAAAACGGGTTTTTATGAGGGGTATAGGTGAAAACAATGCCTCATCCGCTGGCGTTTATTGGGCCTTAAAAAATACACCTGCCAGTATTATTCACAGTAAAAATGGCATTTGCGTTGCCGGCACGTTTGATACGTACTAACCACAATAGCCACGAGGCGCTCTTTAGGTTATTAATGATTCGTTGACCATCGGCAATATTTCAGCCTTTGGGGCCGCTATTCCAAACCCATACGTTTCCCCAAAGGCAAGCCATGCGCATCGCAGTGAGCAAACAATATCGCTGGGTACTGGCTGCCGTCTTGGCCTGCTACGCGGTCAGTGCCGCATCGAGCAACCGTTCGGCAGCCCCGGTTGAAAAAGCCTTCAGCGCCAATCGGCTGCCAGTCAGTGTCTTGACCTTGTTACTGGCCGACGCCAATGGACCGACCCCTGCGGTTCCTACCACCAACGGGCCATCTGGGTCGATCACGCTGCTTCAACCCAGCTTTAGCTGGAGTCCCTCGGCGAGCGCGACGTCTTACAGATTGACGGTCACGCATGGCGGTACGACCGATTTCTCGATCGTCTATGCGGCCGGCGCTGCAGCGTGCGCTGACGAGAGCGGTGCTTGCAGCGTAACGCCTGCTTTCAATTTTATTTCTGGGACAACTTACAGCTGGTCGATCCAGGCGATCAATGCAGCCGGCTATAGTGCTGCCAGTACCTTGCGCACCTTTACGACGAATCCGGTGACGGGTGGCACCTCGCTCGCGCCTTTGGCGTTTACCGAAAAACCCTTCGGTTCATTAATGCTGGTCGACACCATCGATACCGCCTTGGTGGCGCCGGACACGCAATCGCCCGCGTTGGTCAGCAGCGTGCAAACCATTGCCGGACGCCAGTCGCGCACTTTAGTACCGGGGCCGGACGCGCGCTATATGACCTACCGGATTGGTGCCGGAAAGGGGCTAGTGGCCAAGCAAGCCTATGTGCTCGATATCGAATACCCCGACGATGTGCCGCGCGCCATGTTTATCGCCAATCGCGGTGCCGATTTTTTACGCGGCTTTACCACCGGCAGCGCGGTGGGCGACTCGCGCAAGTCCTGGACCCATAGCACGCTGGAATCGCTCAATTATCCGCAAAGCGGAGGCTGGAAAAATTATCACAGCCTGTTCTATCTGCACGAACGTTTCACGCCCAAGGCGGAGCGCAATTCCATCTGTGCGTTGCGGCCACTGCTGCCGGCTGATGGCTTCGACGTCTCGATTTTCCAAACCCGCAAGCTGAACGATCCGCGCTCCAATGGTGCCGCGGTCGGCAAGATCCGGCTGTATAAAGTGGTCAATCAAGCGGCATTGCCGGCGGCGATTACTTACCCTGGCAACCTGCCGCGCCGTCATCTGTTCTGGCGCGAAGAGATGGCCGACGAAGCCATCTCCAATAACGACCCGGCTAAACGCGCCACGGTCAACGCCATCGACTGGTTCAGCTTCAAGATGGATATGGGCAGTGCCCTGGGCTTTAACACGGTCGGCAAGGACTTGATGGAGTGGGGCGCTAATCAGGGTTTTGATAGTGGCGATTCTGACTGGATCTTCAACGCAAAAGCGCCGCGGACCAATATCTGGGCCGAGATCGTGGCACAGGCCAGCAGTCGCGGCTTGTACCTGATGCCGTATCTGGAATACGGCGGCTCACTGGGCAATAATTGCCTGGACGGCCAAAGTTGCGACACCAGCGTCGGCAGCTACAAGAGCATGGGGTTCCAGCGCCGTACCCGCAAATTATTTCACGGTATTTATGGCCCTGGTACCGCACTCGATTGGTATACGACCGTGTCGTGGGCCGAGGAAAAATCAGCCGACCTGACCGACCCCGATACCGAAACCGACTTGAAAATGGTGTTGGACAAAATCATCGTCCAGTACAAAAACAATACGACCAGTTTTGCCGGTGTATGGCTGCGTATGCGTCAGACCAAGTTGCCGAT
>JAZKIX010000095.1:0-8276 GCA_040384645.1 Pseudomonadota bacterium
CGAAGCCACCTGGCATCAGGTCGATCAAGGCGACGCTGGAGACGCTGCCGCGATTGAGAGAACGGAACTTCAGACGCACGGTGATTTCATCGCCGACGTTGACGGTGGTGATGGCTTTGCCGGCGGCATCGACATATTCGCGCAAGACTTCCATGCCGGCACGTAATTCCGTCTTGGGTGCAGCCTTATCGAAACCGGTTTCGGTGACGGCGTAGTAGCTGGCCAAGTTGCTATCGTTGGCGAAACGCAGCTTGGCGGTGCCGGCGCTAAATGCCACGCGTGGGATCAGGTTATTGGGCAGCGCCAAGGGTTTGGCCTTGCCGCCGGCATCGATCTCGGTAATCGCCAACTTGCCTAAAGCGTCCGCACCCAGTGCGTTGGCATACGCATCGAGCGCCATGATCAGGTAAGCGCTTGACAAGGTGTTGAACTGACCGCCGCTGATCGGCTTGACTAGCGCCGTCATAACCGTCGGCGGCAAGTCTTTGACCCGCGCCGGGAAGTGACGCGCCAGCAGGTACAACACTTGCGCATCGCGGATCAGTGGATCGTAATAATGCTCGTATCCGGCCGGCCCGCCGCGTTTGACCAGTTGTTCGACTTGCTTGTCGATCAGTTTGCTGGCGGCGCTTTCTTGTTTCAGCAATTGGTAGGACGCGGCGATATAGGCGCCGGTCAGGTCGGCTTGCCACTCTTTGGGATAACGTTTTTCCAGCGTCTCGCGCAAGGCGGTCAAAATCGGCGTAGTGATGACGGTCTGCGTGGTGAGCAAATAGGCGGCGTAAGCGCGGGTACGTAATTCCCATAGCGAATTGCCTGGGCTGGCGGCCAGCGCGCTGGCGTAATCGATGCCTTTTTGCAGCATGTCGGCTGGTACCGCCTCACCGCGTTCACGCGCTTCCAGCATCAGGTGGACGGCGTAAATCGAGGCGAATTCATCGGCTTGTACCGAGGCGGTCCAGAGACCAAAGCCACCCTCGGCATTTTGCCGGGTGCGCAAGACGCGCATCGCTTCGCCGAAACTTCTGGCGGTTGGCAGGCTGACGCCGGCTTTGGCAAATTCTGGCCGCTTGCCAAGGATCAGGTTCGGCACTGCCTGGCTGATCAATTGCTCGGTACAGCTATGCTCAAAGCTGGCCAGATAACTCGACAATCCACCCGCCAGGACCAGCGGCAAGACCGATACGCCGGCTTCCAGCTGGCGATATTCGGCATACATATTGCGCGTGACCGGGACATCGACCGATCCTGTGAAACTGCCCATCGTCAGTTGGGTATAACGCGGTACCGCTGGCCGTACCGAGACATCGGTGCTGAGCTTGGCGCTCTTGGCACCGAGGCTGCTGGTGAAGCTCAACGTGGCGGAACCGAGCAAGGCTGTCGGCCCATCAACTGCCTTGATGCGGTAGCTGGTGACGCTTTCTTTCATTTCGCCGATAGTGATTTTTTGGGTATCGCTGCCAATCACTTGCAAATGCGGTGAGGTCTTGAGCGTCACCGTAACCGGTGCATCCTTGCCAGAACCGGCAACGTTATTGGCGATGCCGACACTAACATCGAACTCATCGCCCGGCGTCACCGCCAGCGGCGCATTGGGCGAAATCACAAAATCGCCGCGCACCGTGGTTTTGGTCTGCGCTACGCCGACGCTGCTGTCGTTGACGGCGACCGCCATCACCCGCATCGAACCGTTGAAATATTCCGGTACTAGATAGCTGAATTCTTTCTCGCCATTGACATCGACAATGCCGGACCAGAACACCGCCGGCTTATCGTGCTTGCGCTTGAAGGGATTAAGATGTTTGCCGAGTGCGCCTTCACCATCGCCGCCCGGAGCACTGGCGGCCATTAGCTTTTTAAATTCAGGCAAAATCAGGTCGAGGATTTGTGAAGTGCGCACTTCCAGCATCCGCTTCTGGAAGAAGAAACCGAGCGGATCGGCCATCTTGTAACGCGCCACTTGCAATATGCCTTCATCCACCGCAAACACCACCACGCGGGTCGGCTGCGCCGCGGACACCGTCATTTTCAGGATCTGGCCAGGCTTGACCAGATCAGGCGTCTTCAGGGTCAGGTTATTGGTGCGTGCCGACAGGCTGGTGACAAAGGGCACCACGCCATAACTCAAGGGACTCATGAAAATTTCATCCGAACCGGGATCGCGGATGAACTGCACGCTGACATAGCCATTGCCTTCAAACTCTTTCGGCAAGCGGATTTTTTGTACCGAGGCCAGCGTGTCTGCCTTGAACCATTGATGGGTAAATACCCTGTCACGTTCGATCGTGATCAGGCCGGAACCGATATACGGCGCTTTGACGCTGATTTCGATTTCTTCGCCGGGCGCGTAGTCTTTTTTATTCAGGGTCAATTGCAGCTCGGCATTGCGTTCCAGGCTACGTGTGACATTGCCTTTGCCGGCGACGGCGTATTCGATGCGGTTAAATTCCAGACCGTGCGCATCGCGGATGACGTAGGCGTAATTGCCCGGCGTCTCAGTCGCCAATGCCAGGTTGAAGCCGGCGGCGGGAATCGCCAGTGCCGATTCCTTGAGCATGATTTCTTTCTTGCGCGATTCATATTTATACGTGCCGTTGTCTTGCTTGCTCAAGACCGAGACGAATTTACGCTCGATCAATTGCAAGGTCAGCCCGTCAATCGCGTTCTTTTGCGCCTTGGGATTGAGTCCGATGATCGAGACATTGCGCGCCGTCGCACGCGACACAAAATCGAGCGCGCCATCAGCCTTGAAGCCGACCAGATAGGGCAGTTCCGACACCAGCGTCGCCGCTTCTGCCGCCACGCCACGCCCGCCTTGCGCCTCGAAGGCGCGGGTCAACACGTGCAAGCGATAGGTCGCCTTGGTGTATTTTTCCAGCGCCAGATCAAACGTCGCATCGCCCTTGTCGTCGGTGGTCTGGTCGCCCAGTTTTTCGTTATAGCCATCCTTGGCGCGTTGCGGATCGTAGAATTTGTAATCGGGAAATGCCTTGAAGGCTGGGAAAGCCGGACTCAAGGTCAGCTCGGCTGTCACGCGCCGGTTTTCTGCCGGCGTGCCAAATAGATTTTGTGCATTGACGAAGGCTTTCAAGCCCTTTGGACTGACCCAACCCTCGGTGGCATCGGCGGAAAATTTGGCCGTCACTTTCATCCGGTCTGGCTGGAATTCCTGCACCTTGACGCTGGTGCTACCAATCTGCGCACCTGCCTTGCCATCGCGCACCAGATACAGGTTGATGTTGTAGCTGCCGGTCGGCGCCGTTTCTTGCGTGGTGTAGGACAGCTCGACGAAGCCGCCAGCCGGTAATTTGATTTTTTCGCGTTTGACAGTCAAGCCGCGTGCATCCAGCACTTCCGCTTCCAGCGGCAAACCGACGATGCCATTGGCCCAACTGGCCGATTTGACGATCATGCCGATATGCATGCTATCCCCGGGACGATAGATGCCGCGGTCGCTGAATAGGTAAGCGGTAAGTTGATCGGCCACTGCCGCATTCTTGATGCCGCCGGTATCGAAGCGCGACATATCGAGACCGCGGTCCGAACGATCCAAGGGCATGAAACTCATATCGCCGGCTTTTTTGACTACCACCATCAAGGGCGCGCGTTCACGCGATAGACCGTCGATCTTGGCGAAATGGGCGCGCCCGGTGGCATCGGTGACTTGCGAGAACAGCGTCACGCCATTCTTCCCGACTACCTCAACCGTGGCCGCTTCCACCGGTTTGCCGGTGTAGATCGATTGCACAAAATAGTCTTGCGAACCGTCCATCGATTTTTTCACCAAAATACCGAGATCGGTCACCAATACCAAGCGTTTATCCACCTTCGATTCGGGCGCGGCATTGTCGTCACCACCTTCACCGTCGCCTTCGCCGTCACCTTCGCTATGTTGCTCGCAATCGTCACCGCATTCGGTCTCTCCATCCGCTTCCTCTGCCGGCGCTTCGCCTGGCTGGCGTTGATTTTTTTCTTTGGCACGGGCCTCTCGGGCGTCTTTTTCTGGATCGTAACCAGTGACTGTCAGCAAGAACACACCGCGTCGTTCGCCGCTCTCGCTTTTCAGGTATTCGGCCATATCGACCGCTTCGTAATGCGCTTGCCCTTTCGCCAAATTCGGCAAAGGCACTTTGCGTTCGAAACGTTCGATCAAATTGTCTGGCCCAAAACGGTCATAAAATTCGGGACTGGCGTAATCACCGCCGGCTTGCGAGACCAAGTGCTGCAATTGCCCCGGCAGGACGCGGCCGATTTCGATCTTGACGCCCGGCAGGTCGCGCACCAGCACGGCGACTTTCTTTTCGCCGCTCAAGGCCAGCAATGCACCTTGGCTAAGGATTTTCAGTTCTGAAGGAAAACGCGGCACTTGCAGGATGCGGCCATCGGTTTTGCCGAGCAAATAGCCGCCGAATGACTTCACGCCTTTTTCAACTTGCACATACAGTTGGGCGCCGACATCGGCTTGATATTTGAAGCTGTGCAGCGCGGTATATTCTTGCTCAGCCGGTACCGGATCGAGTTTGAGGCGGGTCGCGCTCTTCAAGATTGCCGGTGTCACTTCAGCTTGGGTCCAGGCGTGCGGCTGGTCTTCGTTGCGATCTTCCGCCTTGGTGGCGGGATGGAATTTCGGCAACACCCAGGCGCTGACGGCCTTGCTCATCTCGCGCTCGTGCGTGATGGCAGACACTTCCAGCAACAATACCTGCTCCGGCTCATTCTTGTCGTTGGTCACCACTTGCGGCGTGACTTCCTTGACCGCCAGACTGTACAGGCCAGGCACCCGGATACTCTGTTTCAGTTCTTGTTCAAACGGCTTGCCGCCACGTCCCGCGCTGACGCCCTTGTCGAGTGCAAAGACGATGCTACTGTCGTCTTTGGGAATCGGCAACGGGTCTGAATGGACATAGGCGTTGAGCTTGAATTTGTCGTAGCTGACCGTGTATTTGGTGGTTTCGCGGCCGAGGCCCCACAAACCTTCGGACTGCTGTGCCAATTGGAATTCGATCCGCTGTTCCAGCTCTACCGGATTGACGGCATGCGAAAAATTGATTTCGACTACGGCATTCTTGAGCACAGGATTGATCGGGTCTTGATAAAACTCGGCTTTCTTGATTTTTACAATAAATGCCGGCGCCACCATTGCGACATCCGATTGCGCCAGCCGTACTTCAGGCTTGAACAAGGTTTTTGCGAAGGTCACCTTATATTCAGCACCCACCGGCCAGTCCTCCTTTGGGCTGAACGACAACTGCTTGTCGTCGTCCCAATGCCAACTGCCCGCCAGCGCCGGTGCAATGTCGACACCAGACACGACATCCTTCCCTGCCAAAGCCAGTGGCGCAACCGATTCGCTAAATTTGACGACGAACGGTTTTGGCTTACGCGAGAATTCGTCTTCGGCCTCGATCTCGGTGCGGCCTGGAGCGACCAGTTCTACCGTCACTTCAACCGGCTTCGGCCGCGCCTGCCACCACGCATACGTGCGCCAGCCGCCATATGCCAGCAGGGTAATGATCAGCAAGGCGATCAATGATTTTTTGGGATCGGCACGCATTGCGCTGCCGGCACGTTGTACTGAGCGCCCGCTCCAGCGCGCCCAGCTTGGAGCCTGCCACTGAAATTGGCCAAACACCCGTTGCAGGACCCATGCGACACCACGCCAAATCGTCATCCATGCCAACACCAGCATGGCCCACAATGATTTCAGAAAAGAAAAAGCGGCTTTAAATAAGCCGCCTTCATTGCGATTGTTCTCGATTCCGTCTTGCATGTTAATCCCCGGCATTGTTATTCGACTAAGCTTTAGAGCTTAACTGAAGTACCGGCAATTTTGCGTGAAATATGGTGGGGAAAAGACAGAATATTTGCAGGCTGCTGCTGCGGACGGAATTTTTGCGTTTTTGCACGTTTTTGGGAGAATTAATACTCCACCGTGTATTTATTTTGACCCAATAAAACCGAGCGGGATAGCAGGTGTTTGTGCCTATACTCCCGATAAACTATCCTTTTCGCTTAGGATAACCTTCGGCTGTGATGCGTTCCCACACAATATCTTTTTCTGTCTTGCTCATCGAAACCCAATGCGCCACCTCGATCACGGTGCGGCCACAGCCGCGGCATACTTCGTCAAAGGTAGTCGAGCACACGGCAACGCAAGGGGAGTCCGCCCGTTCTGGCTTGTTTTGTTGCGCTGTGTTCTGTGGTTTGTTCTTATCGATGGGATTCATTACTGGCTAGCTAGTTGGCGGCGCATTCAACGCAAGAGCCGCAGTTTACACCGCCCCCAATCTTCCAATTGACCGTGGCCAAATCAGCTCTTGCTATCCGTCAGGTTCGCTTGATTCGCCTGATTGATCAGAGCGCCATCTTGCATCAAATCCTGCCAGCCCTGATGCCCGAGCTTGCGCAGGGTATCGATGTTGTTAGCGTAAATATCGACCGTATCGGGAAAGGCATCGACTACCCGTTCAATGCTGTCTTCACGCAAGATATGCAGGATCGGATAAGGCGACCGGTTGGTGTAATTGTCGATATCGTCTGGCTCCGAACCGGCAAACTGGTATTGCGGGTGGAAGCTGGCAATCTGCAAGGTGCCGTCCAGTTCCAACTTTTCCAGCACTTCGTCGGCCACATCCAGAAAATCGTTGTAGTCGAGAAAATCAGTCAAGACATAGGGATGGATCAAGACCGTGGTATCGATCTGCGCCGGCTTGGCCGCTGCCACGAAAGCCAGTTCCTGTGCCAGATCGTCTACTAGCTGCTCTTGCGTGCGCGCTGCGCTCACCACATAACGGATCTGGTTCTTAATCTGCACCGCTTTGGCAAATGGGCAGAGATTGAGGCCAATGACAGCCCGTTCGAGCCAGATTTTGGTGGCGCCAATGACGGCTTCTTCGGTTAATGCAGCGGGCGAATTGGGCATTGGCGACCTTTGGGGATGGGAAAATGGGCAAATTATACTCCACACAGTATTATTTTTGACGTAATAGAACTGCGCGGGATAAGGTGCATTTTCGCATATACCCCCCTTATAACTTACAAACTATATTTCTTCGTACAGCGGCAGAGTCAGGAATTCGGCAAAATCGGCCGAAGTCGACATCTCTTCAAAGATTTGCGCGGCACGGTCGTAACTGGCGCCGGCGCCGACCAATTCCTTTACCTTGGCCAGTTCTTCCGGGATCATCGCACGCACCATGTCGGCGCTGACTTTACGACCGTCTTCCAGCACACCTTTGCTGGAACGTATCCATTGCCAGACTTGGCTGCGGCTGATTTCGGCAGTGGCGGCGTCTTCCATCAAGTTGTGAATCGGCACGCAGCCATTGCCAGCCAGCCAAGCGCCCAGATAATGGATGCCGACGTTGATGTTGTAGCGCAAGCCAGCCTCGGTAATCGGTGCTTCGGGCTGGAAATTGAGCAAGTCTTCTTTGCTCACGCTAATGTCAGGCCGCTGCTTGTCTATTTGATTTGGTTTGTCGCCCAATACCTTTTTGAATTCAGTCATCGCTAATTCGACCAGGCCGGGATGCGCCACCCAGCCGCCATCGTAGCCATCGCTGGCATCGCGTGCCTTATCGGTACGGACGCCGCCCATGGCGATCTCGTTTTTCGCCGGGTCGTTCTTGATCGGGATTAGCGCCGCCATGCCGCCAATCGCTGGCGCATTGCGCTTATGGCAAGTCTTGAGCAACAGCAGCGCATACGAGCGCATGAAAGGCGCGGTCATGGTGACCTTGGCGCGGTCTGCCAGGCAGAAGTCCTTGTCGAGCTTGAATTTTTTAATACAGGAAAAAATATAATCCCAACGTCCAGCGTTCAGACCGGAGGAATGCTGGCGCAATTCGTACAGGATTTCGTCCATTTCAAACGCGGCAAGAATGGTTTCGATCAAGACCGTGGCCTTGATCGTCCCTTGCGGCAAGCCTAGTTCCTGTTGCGTCATGATGAAAATATCGTTCCACAGACGCGCCTCCAGATGCGATTCCATCTTTGGCAAATAGAAATACGGCCCGGCACCGCGCGCCAGTTGCTCCTTGGCGTTGTGGAACATGAACAGCGCAAAATCAAAAATCCCGCCCGAAATCCGCTTGCCATCAACCAGCACATGTTTTTCATCCAGATGCCAGCCGCGCGGCCGTACTACCAAGGTCGCGATCTTGTCATTGAGCTGGTAGGTCTTGCCATTTTGTTCCAGCGAGATGGTCTTGCGCACCGCATCGCGCATATTGATCTGGCCGGTGATTTGATTGTCCCAATTGGGCGTATTGGAATCT
>JAZKIX010000095.1:8286-8601 GCA_040384645.1 Pseudomonadota bacterium
TCTTCGAAGTCGGTCATATAGCTATCGGCACCGGAATTGAAGGCATTGATGACCATTTTCCGTTCTACCGGGCCGGTAATTTCAACCCGGCGGCATTCCAACGCCTTGGGGATTGGGGCAATGGTCCAGTCACCGTCACGAATGTGCTTGGTCTCGGGTAAAAAGTCTGGTCGCTCCCCTGCATCCAGGCGCTTGGCACGTTCGACCCGGCTGGCCAATAATTGCTGGCGACGCGGCTCAAATGCGCGGGTTAGTTTGGCAACCAGTGCCAGCGCGTCCGGCGTCAGAATTTGCTCGTAGCCGGGCTTGAACTCT
>JAZKIX010000096.1:0-4882 GCA_040384645.1 Pseudomonadota bacterium
GCTGACCTCTTGCATGCCATGCAAGCGCTCTCCCAGCTGAGCTATACCCCCTGAACAGAAGCGAAATTATAGCAAGGATCCTTGCTGTCTGTAAATCACCTTTTGCGTTCTATAGATATTTTGTTAAACGTGACAGCACCACATCGCGTCCGAATAACTCTAGCACTGCATCGATTGCAGGGGTTTGCAATTGGCCTGTCAACATCAGGCGTAAAGGCATCGCCATGTTCGGCATCTTGAGTGCATGTGCCGCCAGTACTTCCTTCAGCATCGCCGCGATCGAAGCCTTTGTCCATTCCACACTTTGGCAGCGCTGGGCAAAATCAGCCAACGCAGGTTTTACCGCATCGGTCAGATGCTGCGCCAGCAACGCCGCATCAGGTGCGGGTGAGCGATAGAACAACATCACAGCAGCTGCGATTTCATTGATCGTGGTAGCGCGTTCCTTCATCAACGCGATCACCTGTGATAAATCTGGCGCGCCGTCAAAAACTGCACCGTCTGTTTCCATCAAAGGACGCGCCAAATCAGCCAGACGCTGGTTATCGGCCAGCTTGATGTAGTGATTATTGATCCAGCCCAATTTCTCAGGATTGAACTGCGCCGGCGACTTCGACAAATGATCCAGGTCGAACCATTGGCAAAACTGCTCCATCGAAAACACTTCTTCGTCACCGTGGCTCCAGCCTAAACGCGCTAAATAATTGAGCATCGCCTCGGGCAAATAACCTTGCGCCGGATAATCCATGACGCTGACGGCGCCGTGGCGCTTCGACAGCTTTTCGCCATCAGAACCAAGAATCATCGGCACATGGCCATATAAAGGCAGCGTTGCGCCAAGCGCTTTCAAAATATTGATTTGGCGCGGTGTGTTGTTGACGTGGTCATCACCACGGATAACGTGGGTAATACGCATATCCCAATCATCGACCACGACACAAAAATTGTAAGTCGGCGTACCGTCGGGACGTGCGATGACCAAGTCGTCCATTTCACGATTGGCAATCGTGATCGTGCCCTTAACAACATCGTCCCAGCTCACATCACCATCAAGGGGATTCTTGAATCGAACAACTGGTTTACGGTCCGCTGGAACAGCTGGCAACTCTTTACCCGGCTCTGGCCGCCAGGTACCGTCATAACGCGGTTTTTCGCCAATGGCACGTTGCTTTTCTCGCATCGCCTCGACTTCTTCCGGCGAGGAATAACAATAGTAGGCGGTACCACCTTCCAGCATCTTGGCGATCACTTCGCGATAACGTTCCATGCGCCGCATTTGGTAGAACGGCCCTTCATCATACGCGAGGCCAAGCCACGCCATTCCTTGCAAAATCGCTTCGACCGCTTCCGGCGTAGAACGCTCCAGATCGGTATCTTCAATACGAAGAATAAAAGTGCCGCCAAAGTGACGGGCATAAGCCCAGGAAAACAGCGCTGTGCGTGCGCCGCCAAGGTGAAGGTAGCCGGTTGGGCTAGGAGCAAAACGTGTGCGAACGATCATGGCAAATGAAAACGGCTTTGGTTTGCCAAAGCCGTGATAAGAAAAAAACACATTTTAACCTGACGGCGTTTTCGACAAATCAAAAACGCGCATTAAAACCTCTCAGGGGCTAGATTTACCTCAAGTATTTTGAATCGTGATCGTCGGAAATTTACTGCTCATATCCTTGGCTTTTTGGGCCACGCTGACGGCAATCTTGCGCGCAATCGCTTTATAAATTTG
Source organism: Pseudomonadota bacterium (assembly GCA_040384645.1). Lineage (GTDB taxonomy): Bacteria > Pseudomonadota > Gammaproteobacteria > Burkholderiales > Burkholderiaceae_D > JAZKIX01. The sequence goes on from JAZKIX010000096.1 coordinate 1,724, forward strand.
CGCGACTGTACCATCGGGATCGGCCGCCACCGTTGGCGTGCCAGAATCGGCCTGCTCCCTTATCGCCATCGTCAATGGCAAGCCGCCGAGAAATTCGACGCCGTATTCAGCACACATTTTCTCGCCACCGCCAGCGCCAAATATATGTTCGGCATGGCCGCAATTGGAGCAAATATGGACACTCATATTTTCGACAATGCCAAGAATCGGGATCCCGACTTTTTCAAACATTTTCAAGCCCTTGCGAGCGTCCAGCAATGCAATATCTTGTGGTGTAGTAACAATTACAGCACCGGTCACGGGTACTTTTTGCGACAGCGTCAACTGAATATCGCCAGTGCCAGGCGGCATATCGACGATCAAGTAATCCAGGTCGCGCCAATTGGTTTGCTCCAGCAATTGTTGCAAGGCTTGCGTCACCATCGGACCGCGCCAAACCATTGGTTCGTCGGGGTCGATCATGAAACCGATGCTTGACACTTGTACGCCATGATTTTCCAATGGCTCCATGGTCTTGCCGTCCTTGGTGGTCGGCTGGCCGGAAATACCCATCATCATCGGTTGCGACGGGCCGTAAATATCCGCATCCAGAATGCCGACCGAAGCACCTTCCGCCGCCAGCGCCAGCGCCAAATTGACTGCCGTGGTCGATTTGCCGACGCCGCCCTTGCCGGACGCGACTGCAATGATGTTCTTTACATTCGGCATCAATTTGATGCCGCGCTGGACCGCATGCGTGATGATTTTGGAATAGACATTCACGCTGACACTGCCAGCGCCTGCGATGCCGCCAATTGCGGCAGCGACCTGTGCGCGTATGCCGTCAAATTGACTTTTGGCTGGGTAGCCGAGCTCGATATCGAGCGTTACATTGGCGCCGCTCAAAACGATATTTTTAGCCGATTTACTACTAACAAAATCTTTGCCAGTATTGGGGTCGATGACACTCGACAAGGCTTGCTTGATGGTTTCTACTGAAATGCTCATGACTATCTCCACTTGTGATCGGCGAAGTCTAGCAGGCTGATGGAATTACGGGAAATTGACTGCAAATTCCCTGATCGAACGCCCAGACCCGGCCATATTCCAGCCGCTTTTGGGCCAAAATCCCAATGTTGAGCTGTAAATCGACCGAAATTTGTTCTCAATTGGGAAATTTTTCACCTCAATTCCATAAGTCTCACATCTCGCTAGCGCAAATCGGCTGAGTGATCTGTATCCGCGGTTCCGTTGGCACTAGGACGGCTGGTAAAATGCCACTTTTCCAGTTAAAAGCACCTCAATCATGACCCGCAAGCTTTTCGTTACGACCGCCCTTCCTTACGCCAACGGCCCTTTCCACATCGGCCACATCATGGAATATATCCAGGCCGATATTTGGGTGCGGTTTCAACGAATGCTGGGCAGCACGGTACATTTTGTCGGCGCCGACGATGCGCACGGCACGCCGATCATGATTGCGGCGGAAAAAGAAGGCATTACGCCGCAAGAATTCGTGGCGCGCATCGCCGCCGGTCGCGCGCAATATCTGGATGGGTTTCATATTGCTTTCGACAATTGGCATTCCACCGATTCGCCAGAAAATACCGACCTATCGCAAGATATCTATCGCAAATTACGCGCAGCCGACATGATCGTCACCCGCACCGTGGATCGATTTTACGACCCGGTCAAAGGCATGTTTTTAGCCGACCGCAACATCAAGGGCGAATGTCCCAAATGCGGCGCCAAAGATCAATACGGCGACAATTGCGAAGTGTGCGGCGCCGCTTACGATCCGACTGAACTGAAAAATCCTTTTTCGGTCTTTACAGGTGCAACGCCGATCCTCAAACCGTCGGAACAATATTTTTTCAAACTATCCGACCCACGCAGCATCGCATTCTTGCAAGAATGGCTGCATAAGCCGGGTCGTTTGCAAACTGAAATGGTCAACAAAGTCAGCGAATGGCTGGGCGATAACGGTGAGAAATTAGCCGATTGGGATATCTCACGCGATGCGCCGTACTTTGGGATCCCGATTCCCGATGCACCAGGTAAATTCTTTTACGTCTGGTTGGATGCGCCGGTCGGCTATCTGGCTAGCCTGAAAAATTATTGCGAAAAAATCGGCATCGATTACACCGCTTTCTTGCAAGACCCGGAGGCTGAACAAGTGCACTTTATCGGCAAGGACATCGTTTCCTTCCACCTCTTGTTCTGGCCCACAATGTTGCAATTTGCCGGCCATCCGATCATTGAAAAACTCAAAATCAATGTGCATGGTCACTTGACCGTCAATAATGAAAAAATGTCCAAATCGCGCGGCACCGGCATCTCGCCGCTGCGCTATCTGGAGCTGGGCATGAACCCGGAATGGCTGCGTTATTACCTCGCCGTCAAACTCAATTCCAAGGTCGAAGATATTGATTTCAGCGGCGATGACTTTATTGCCAAAGTCAATTCCGACCTGATCGGCAAATACGTCAATATCGCCAGCCGCGCAGCAGGCTTTATCAGCAAACGGTTTGACGGCAAACTGGCGCCAACCTTGTCGACCGATGCCCAAGCCTGGTTGCAACGCGCTTTGCAGACGGAAACCGACAGCGGCAGCGTGGCGCGCGCCGACTTGATTAGCCGCTATTACGAAGATCGCGAATACGGCAAGGCACTGCGCGAAATCATGGAAATCGCGGCCGTCGCCAATCAATATGTAGATGAAAACAAGCCGTGGTTATTGGCAAAAGACGCCGACAAAACAGCCGAGCTGCACGATGTCTGCACCACGGCTTTGCTGCTGTTCCGTCAGCTCACGATTTTCCTGGCGCCGGTGTTGCCGACGGTTGCCGCGCAAGTGGCTCAATTTTACAAGGAAGACGCTTTCGTCTGGAGCGATACAGCGCTGGCAGACGGCGTGGCGCCAGCAACCTTGCTGGGGAAATCGATTGCCGATTACTCACATCTATTGACGCGCGTCGATCCCAAAATGCTGGAAGCGTTGTTTGAATCGAACTCAACAGCAGCCGCCGCAATTACAACGACAGCCAGCACGGATGCCATTGCAACCGAAAACAACAGCCAGATCGAAGCGCTTGCACCCGAAATCGGCATCGACGACTTCACCAAGATCGACTTACGTATCGCCAAGATTGTCAATTGCGAACAGGTCGAAGGCTCCAG
>JAZKIX010000097.1:0-1928 GCA_040384645.1 Pseudomonadota bacterium
ATTGTCCAACCAATTCAGCCGAGGCGTAACCAAGAATGCGGCTGCAAGCGACGTTGACCGCCAGGATATGCCAGTCTTTGGTGTCGTAGATAATGACCGCGAGCGGGCTGTTTTCAAACAGCACCCGATAGCGTGCCTCGCTCTGACTCAGTTCCTGGGTGCGCTGCAACACCAGTTCGCCCAAATTGCGTTTCAGGCGGTATAGCTCGATATGCGCTTTTACCCGTGCCAGAACCTCTTCTTCCTGGAATGGTTTTGCCACATAGTCGACACCGCCAACCTGAAAGCCTTTCAACTTGTCTTCAATATCGTGCATGGCACTGATGAAGATCACAGGGATATCGCGGTTGCGCTCGCTCGCTTTTAGCCGTTCGCAAGTTTCATAGCCACTGATGCCGGGCATGCGGATATCGAGCAAAATCAAGTCCGGTGTCGCCACTTCGACCGCGCGCAATGCAATTTCGCCAGACAGTGCCGGTCGCACCTTGAATCCTGCTTGCGCCAAAATGCTGCCCAACACCTGTAGATTGTTCGGGTTGTCATCCACGATCAGAATGTTGCCGCTACCGTTCATGCGCTACGCTTTCCATGGTTCTGCTACATCAAAATCGTGAGATCACTCGAATTTGCCCAAACATTGTGGCAGCAAGAAAACCGCTTCAAAATGTCGCATGCAATTACTAAATGCGCAAGGAGTATTTCTACGTCGTAGTTCCTCCGCTTTTCGTCGTGTCCATGCCGATTTCCATTGTCTATGGATCAATATATTTTGCCAATGTTACTTGGATGCTGCGGTGTTTAATGTGATTCACAGTCGGCGAGCTGGATTGCCGCTTTGGAAAATACGTCCTCCGTGGCATCATCCCGACCCATGAACCTACCGCATAAGCTTGTCTTCGTCGATCTTGAAACCACCGGCGCCAATCCGCACGATGACCGCATCACCGAAATCGGCGTCGTCACCGTCGAGAATGGCGTGGTCAGCCAGTGGAGCAGCCTGGTCAATCCGCAGGTGCCGATTTCACCCTTCATCGAAGAATTGACCGGCATCAACGACGGTATGGTGCGGGACGCGCCTTTGTTCGGAAAGCTGGCGCAGGACTTGATGGCGCGGCTCGAAGGCGGCTTGTTTATTGCGCACAATGCCAAGTTCGATTACAGCTTTTTGCGCAATGCATTTCAACGCGTTGGCATGAGTTTGAAAAGCGATGTGTTATGTACCGTCAAGCTGTCGCGCAAGCTGTATCCCGATGAAGTCAAACACAATCTGGGTGCCCTGATCGAGCGCCATGCGCTGCTGGCGCAAGCGCGGCATCGGGCGCTGGCCGATGCCGATGTGCTGTGGCAGTTCTGGCAAAAATTGCAGCGCGACACGCCGGCTGCGCAACTGGATCAGGCACTGAAATCGCTGCTGCAAAAGTCTGCCAGCCCAAGCCATGTCGAGCCGGATTTATTACAAGGCATGCCCAATGGTTGCGGCGTATATTTATTCCACGATGCTGCCGGCACAGCCATTTTTGTCGGTAAGGCCAGCCATCTGCGGCGTCGTGCGCAAGGCCATTTCAATAGCGGCGATGCACTTGATCAGGCTTTGGCGCCACTGGTAAAAAGGGTGACGTGGCACAGTACCACTGGCGACATTGGCGCCTCTTTGCTGGAAGCAAAATTGCTCAAGGATTTGCAACCGCCGCACAACCGCCATATGCGGGTGACAGGCTTATGTTCATGGCGTCTGGCTAATGAAAATAGCGCGGCGCCGCTGACGCTGGTGCTGGCTAGCGAGCTGGATTTTGCTAGCGCGACGGCATGTTATGGACTATTTCGCTCGCGTAAAAAAGCCGAAGCGCGGTTGCGCGAAGTGGCGGCAGAACATAGTTTATGTCTACGTGTGCTGGGACTAGAAGCGGCAGCTGCTTTCCAATCACAAG
>JAZKIX010000097.1:1938-6061 GCA_040384645.1 Pseudomonadota bacterium
ATCACAAGCAGACCCAGGCTGCAGCGCATTCCAAAAAAATCACTGCAACGGCGCTTGTCTAGGGCACGAATCGCTAGCCACACATCGTTCGCGCCTGCGCGCCGCACTGGACGATCAACAAGTACAAGCCTGGCCTTTTGAAGGCGCGGTCACGATGGCAGAAGTGAGCAGCGACGGCACGCGCCGCGATCTGCACCTGATCCATTACTGGTGTTATCTCGGTAGCGCAGATTCGCCCGACGCGCTGGCCCAATTGATTGCGCGTTCACCCGCGCGCCCACGCTTCGACCTCGATACCTACAAAATTCTGGAATGGCCGTTGGCCTTGGGCTTGCTCAAGATCGAAGCGGTTTAAAAGCGCCGTTTTACTGACCCATTCCAATCGTCTTATTCGCTATCGCGCAGCCGCAAGAAACTGGCAAATTTCGGCAAGCCAGTCGCGGTACGATCGCGGTAACGATACGTAATCACGCTGCCTATCGCTGGCGGCGCCTGGCGCTCGGCATCGCTCAAGCCGGTGCCGAGCCGGAAGCGTTGGCCGTCCGCCGTTTCGACCAGCAAGGCACCCAACATGCCGCGATATTTGCCGCGTCCGGCTATATGGCCGATGACCTTGGCTTCGGCATCGTGCTGTGGTTTTAGCTTCAGCAACACATCGGAGCGCCCGGTTTGCCACAAGGCCTCGGCCTTATGCAACATCAAACCCTCGCCGCCGTCGCTCACTACCTGCTTCAATTGCTGATCCAGCGCCTGGCGATCTGCCACTGCCCGTTGCGCCAGGCTTTGCAACCATGGCACGTTGGCTTGCGCAACAGCGGCTTGCAGCGCCGCCACCCGCGTGCTGAAAGTGCCGGCTGCACCGGGCAATTCGTAGACTTGATACGTGATCGTTTTCCATTCCTGATCGACCGCTTGCAGCCGTCGGACCGCCGCCGACAGTTTGTCAAAGCCGCGCCGTTCGATCCACAGTTCTCCATCCAGCGCATGTGCCGGAAAGCCGGCCGTGAACCACGCCGGCGCATGAATGAGCCGGCCGCTGCGAAAGCGCAAAACCTTGCCATCCCACGCAGCGCGCACGCCATCGAGTTTTTCGCTCACCAGATACGCTTGCGGATCGATGCTGTCGCTATAGTTTTGCGCCAGCAATAACTGCGGTGCTGACAACGTGGGCAGCGTGGTGCTGGCCGAGGCAGTCAATCCCAAAGGCTGCAATATGCCGCTCAACAGGAGCAAGGCGACCAGATGGCGGTAGGGATGCTGCGGTTTTTTGGGTGTCATTGCAGCCTTGGCTGTGAAGGAAAAGAAGGGTTTCAATTGTGATTGAATACGTCAAGAAACTCATCAAAAATGAGGGGGTATATGCACAAATACCCGCCTATCCGCACGTAATTAAAGGATAGGATTTAATACTGCCACCAGTATTAAATCACTGCCAGTGGCTGTTCCGGTGGCAATAAATGCACCTTATTCCTTCAAAACCATATCGATACACATGACCGCCGCCATGATCAAGAGTCGTGCCGGTGCATCGGCGGACACCTTGTCGTTAATGGTCAGCATGTAGTTGTCGGCGGAAGTAAATAATTCCTTGCCCATACCAGCCCATTCTTTCGACACATGCGCGAGCTGGTCGTTGCCTTTCATGAACTTGAAATCCCAGCTGGTCCATTTCCCTATAAGGGTGCAAATCGCCACGTCCTGCGCATCAAGCACATTAAATGCACCACCGATGGAAAAGAAATTTTGCTTGAAAGAGCCGACCAGCCGGTCGTTCTCGTCGAACACTTCTACCTTCGACAAAAAGATTGAGATGCCGCGTTTGACCGACAGCACTTTTTGACCTTGCGGGGTATTGATGTGGACATGAAACGGCGTCATGCGCTTGTAGTCGGTAAAACGCAATATCTTGGTAAAAAATCCCAAACTTGGCTCGCGACACTCCATCACTATTTGGCTGCTCACCGGATCTAAAATGTCGTAATTATTGGATGCCTTGAACATGCCAACCTGTTCTTTGACGAAAAAGCCGTTATTGCGCAGTACAGAATGCATGAAGTGTCCTATGGGTTGGGGGCGAGGCGGGAGGGAAGTTGCCGAATGTTCATCGGCAAAATGGCGCAAAGTATGCGCGACTGCGCTATTGACTGTCAAACATCTTCGCAAGCGGTGCCGCCGCAAAATGCGCCAGCCATGCGCGGCAAGCCAGCGCTAGTGCCGCATGTTGTTGGGCATCCGGCTGCGGCGGGCCGAAGCGGTAGCGGGTGTGCAGCGCCGCAATCTGCGCCAGTTCATCCGCCACCGTATCGCCGACTTCTGGCCGCAGCCGCGCCAGCCAATCGTTGAGCGGCTCATTGTGCAAACGGGCCCAGCCATGTGCAGCAAGTGTCTCTTCGATTTGGTAAAACGCCGAGGCTGGCAGGACGGCTGCGATCGCGGCGGCACTGTTTTTCTGGCGCTGCAACCACGCCGGTTTCCATTGGCCCTTATACCGTCTGAATTTGCGCCCACTCCAGATCAGCGCCAGCACGCCGACGACATATACCAGCAGCGGATGGCCGGCATCGTTCAAAGCGCGTATCTGGAATAACAACCACGACCAGCCATCCAGTAGCGGTTCCCACAGAGACGCCTGGTCGGCTTCGATGCCCGACCAGCCGCCCGGCGTGGTGTCGAAATCCTGCCACGTGCCATTGATATAGACGCGGGTCCAAGCATGGGCATCGCGATGACGGGCGATATACGCCGCGCTGAAGCGGTCGCGCTCGTCCACCGAATAGCCAACTGCATAGCGCGCCGGGATGCCGGCGGCGCGCAATAGCAGCACCGTGGCGCTGGCAAAATGTTCGCAATGGCCGCTGCGATTGCGCAACAAAAAATCTTCCATTGCGCTCTGATTAAAGGCATTGCCTTTGCGGAAAGTGCTGTAGCTGAAATTGTTGGCGAAATAGCTTTTGACGATCTTTAAAGCTGCTTCAGGCCGCTGCTCGCGTAAATGCAAGCTGCGCGCCAAATCGTTCAACAAGACCGCCTCGCGTGGCGGCAAGGCAAGGTCGGTGGCCACGCTTGGGCTCGCATCGGCGCTCGCTGCATCGTAGGCTACGCGGTAGCGATAACTGCGTCTGGATAAACCGGCTTGCGCGGTGCCGACCCGGTTGCGCTGCAACTGCGTCAGGTCACCCGATTCAACTCTGTTGATACCGTCAGGCAAGGCCAGCAAGGCAGTGTCGCGGCTTGACGTGGTGGCGATATTGAGCGTGGTTGGATGGCTTTGGCTGGGCCGTAAATCCCAACCGCCGGCTATTGGTTTGAGTTCGCTGAAATCATTGCCGCCGGCTGCCAGCCATGAGGGTGAGCTGAAGGCGCTTGAATTAAGAACGTTATAGCTGGCTGTCATCAAGAGCATCGGCAATTTGGGTGGCGGCTGCAACGGCTGCAGTGGCGACGCCGTCACGCGCAAGACAATGGCGTCGGATAGTTTCAAGCTGCCGATATGGCCCAAGCTGGTACGGGTGCGCGCCGGATCTTCGCTGCCTTGATAATCGAACCAGCCGCTGGCGGTTTCTTCCAGCACTTGCTGCAAACGGAATAAACCATGGCTGATACCGGCACCGACCGCCAGCGCGACCAGCAGCATCGTTAGCCAGCGCAATGGCGCGCCGCCGCTTGGCCGCTGGTACCATAAAATCCAACCGCACAATACCGCCAGCCCGATAAAAAACCCTAACCCAGATTGATTAGCGACACTGGCCGCCAACAGCCACAGCGCCAGATAGGCATAACCCAGATTGACTTGGCGGCTGGTATCGGTCTGTTCCAACGCAGCGGCGCCGGGCAAGGCAAATAACTGTTGCGGATCGACTTTGGCGGTGTCGCTGTAGAGTAAGGCCAAGGCCAGCGGCGCCAGAATCAGAGGCGACCATTGCACCGTCTGCAAGATGGCTGGCCCCGCGCCTTGCTGCACGAATAAAAATACCGCCAGCGCTGACAGCGAGAGCAGGCATGTGGTGACGATGCGTTTCAGCTCCGCCATCGGGAACTTGAAGCCGATATCGATGACGCGACGTGCTTCCAATAAGGCTACCAGCGCAGCGGCAATCCACCAATGCGCGCCTTGCCAGCCCCA
>JAZKIX010000098.1:0-6576 GCA_040384645.1 Pseudomonadota bacterium
GGTGCCGCCAAACAGCGGATGCGGATGGGCAATCAAGGCAAAGCCTTGCAGTTCGGCATCAGGCAAGGTATCGGGTAGGTCCAGCGCACATTCAAGCGCACCGGCCGCGCCGGCGAGGGAAAAACGTTCTGTATTTTTGTTCATGTTGCGTGATTTTTATAAGGTAATAACATTGACGCGTGGCGAATTTAGATTTTCAGGCGTTCGACGATTTTGCCGCCGATCAAGTGCTGGTCGATGATGTCGTCAATATCGCTGTTATCGACAAAGGTATACCAAGTGCCTTCGGGATAGACCACCAGCACCGGCCCTTCTTCGCAACGATCAAGGCAGCCGGCCTGGTTGATGCGGATTTTGCCCTGACCGTTCAGGCCCAGTTCTTTGATACGGCGTTTGGCATGCTGTTGCGCTGCTTGCGCCCCCCGATCCATGCAGCATGGACGCCCATCTTCGCGTTGATTCATGCATATGAAGACATGTTGCTCGTAAAACGGAAGTTCGCTCATGACAGGCTCAAAGGGATTTTGCAAATGCGGGATGATACACCGCTATCCGCGCGCACTTTATCCACCGCTCGGCTGACGCTCGCTGCGCAGCAAAAATAACACCGCGCAAAACGGCCACAGCAGGGACAGGAATTGCGCAGCGCCATTAAAGTTAAGAAACTTACCCTGTACCCAGCTCTGCAAGGTCGCCACGAAATATGGATTGGCCGGAATGATATTGACCACTAATAGACTGATCAGCAAAGTCGCCAGTGCCAGCCGGCGCTGAGCCATCGGCGGCGCAAAAGCCAGGCCGGACACCATCAGCACGCCGAGCAAGATGCCGCCTTGCGCACCTGGTGTCAGCCAGGCAAAAGCATTGTCGGGCGTAAACAGTAAAGCGGTGGCCAGCGCCTTGACCAGCAAGGCGGCGCCGATCAGGCACATCACCAGCCGCGCGCGCGGTGCCAGCGGGCGCAGCAGGCATAACAGTGCCAGCAGTGCGCCGCTCAGGCCGCAGGCAGTAATGACCGTTTCAGACAGCCAATATTGTTCCACGCTCAGTTGTACGCCCTGCCGCAGCCAGGCGGCGATATCGACCGGGGATTCAAACAAGTCGGACATCCAGTCCGACACAATCGGCACCAGTTGCCCATGACCGAACAGGTAAGGCTGCGGGTAGATTTGCGCCAAGGGCCACAAAGTCACCAGCACCAATGCCGCGCTCGAATCGAGCAGAAACCAGCGCTGGCGTAGCGTGCGCAGGCGGTCGCGGCCCAGTAATTTATCGATAGTGGCCATGCCAATGCCCGCGCCAATCACGGCACCGGCAAAGTTGGTGATGAAATCCAGGTTCGACGGCACCCGCGTCGGTAGAAAGGTTTGCACCGCCTCCATCAAGCCCGACACCAGCGCCCCGATCAGCAGCGTCATGAGGAAGGCCCACACCCCCCGGATTGCCGGATACAGCACGTAGACTGTCAAAATGCCGAAAGGAATATAGCCCACCACATTGGTGGCGACATCGAAGCGCGTCCAATAATGGGGCACGGTCCAGTTCAAGTACGCCAGCGGCCCGATGCCTAGGTCATGCCAGCCGCTAAAGGGATACCAGCTGGCATACACGATCAAGAAGAAATAGGCCAGCCAAGCTGCTCTGGCCAGCGTTGAAGCCTGTGGCGTGATCGGCGGCGCGGCGGCCGCAGTGGCGTGCATTGCTATTTCACGTTCTGCCCGGCTAGCCACTGCATCATGTCGCCAATCATGCTGTCGCTGGCCTTCGCTAGGGCTCGGACACCGCCTGCGGCATCGGCGCTTGAGGTGGGGACGCGCTGCATGAACGTTTTTTGGGCGACCAGGCGACGCGCGTTAAATAGAGAAGCCCGGATGCTGATCTGTACCAGACTTTCATTTTGGCTGGCAAATACCTGACTGAAATCGTCCGCTTCGAGCCGCAGCAAAGGCAAGCCGGCGGCACCGTCCGAGGCCGGTACGACCACGCTGCCAGCTTGTGCCAGGAGCACTTTCAGGCGCTGGTTGAATAACTGCGCCGGTGGCATAGTCCAGCGGGCGGCACTGAAATGACGCGGTTGCTGATCGTTGACGTAGGTCAGCCGGAATAACATTTGCTGGTTGTCGAGCCAGGCTGGGGTACTGATTTCAGCCACGCTCAATGCCGTCAAGGCACCGGTCAGTTGCACCGGCGCGTCGAGTGCCTGCACTTGGCCGAGATCGTATTGCACCGTTGGGTCAGTATGGACCGAAGAGCAACCGCTGAACAATGTGCAGGCCAATAGCAAGGAGGACAGTAAAGGCCTTGGCAAAATGTTCTGGTGAGTTATTTTCATGGAGCCGCCTTGATTATTGTGCCGGTGATTTAAAACCGGCTTCACCCGGGCCAGGGGTCATGCCAGGTGCGCCGAACAGGATGCTTTGTGGCCGTTCATTCAAGCCATCAAGGGTGCGATTGAGCGCGCGCATCGAGGTGCGCAAATCGTTGGTCAGCGGCAAGGCATCGAGTTCTAGTCGGCTGGCGACTGAGCCGACTTGTTCCGCCGCATTTGAAATCTTCACAATTGGCCCCTCCGGCGCTTGCAAATTATTGGCCAAAGTGTTGAGCGTACCGGTAAAAGTGCCTATATCGCGCGACAGTTGCGATACCGACGCCAAGGTCTGGCGCGCCTCTGTGACCACTGCGGGTAATTTGGCCAAGGTCGGTTCTAACCGGGTCGGGATAGTCTTGATTGCCTCGGCTGCCTTGCCGACGGAATTTGCAGCTTTGCTCATATCGGTAAAAGCAGTCAGTATTTCCTTTTGATTGGCCGGCGCTAACAATTGATTGACGCGGGTGGTCAATTCCTCGGTCTGCTGCAAGATCGCAAGTCCCTTGATTTGCAAATTATCCAACAAGCTCGGGCGCATTTCGATCCGAGCCACTTGTTCCTTGCTGCTGCTCACCTTGACCGGCTGACTGCCATCGTCATCCAATTGGACGTAGGCGATGCCGGTCACGCCCTGATCGCCGAGCGTGCCATAGGTTGATTTTGTCACCGGCGTTTCTGGCGTAACACTGATGTTCACCAGAATCTGGCCCGCCACCTTGGGGTCGAACAGGATTTCGTCGACCTTGCCTACGTCCAGCCCGCGATAACGCACTGCCGCTTGCGGATTCAAACCCGGCACCGACAATTTGGTCGCCATTTGATACGGCACCCGCTCTTCGCGGTCGCGGTTAAGCCACATCCCGACAAATATCGTTGCGGCCAGCAAGACAAGGGTAAACAGGCCGGTAATCAATGCGTGCGCTTTATTTTCCATAATGGTTTTTCATGTTTGACTGCCTTATTTTTTGATGCCCTGCATGGCGCGCCGTCCGCGCTGCCCCAGGAAAAATTCTTGAATGAACGGATGTTCCTGCGCCACCGCTTCTTGCGGCGTGCCATGCACGATTACGTGCTTATCCGCCAACACCGCCACCTGCGTCGACAGCGCAAATATTGTATCCAGATCATGCGTCACCATCACCACTGTCAAACGCATGGCTTGATGCAGCGAATCGATCAACTCGACAAAACTATCGGACAAGCTCGGATCCAGGCCAGCCGTCGGTTCATCGAGAAATACCAGTTCCGGCTCCAGCGCCAGCGCGCGCGCCAGCGCAATCCGCTTGACCATGCCGCCGGACAGGTCGGCCGGCATTTTGCATGCATCAGCCGGCTTGATACCCACCATATGCAGCTTCAACAATACCGCGTCGCGGATCAAGTCTTCCGGCAAGCGGCGCAACTCGCGCATCGGTTGCGCCACGTTGTCGAACACGGTCAAGGCCGAAAACAAGGCGCCTTGCTGGAATAGCATACCCCAGCGATTGCGGATCGCCTGCAACTGATCGGCGCTAGCCTGATTGATGTCCTGGCCGAATACATGGACGGTGCCGGCGCTGGGCTTTTCCAAACCCAGGATCTGGCGCAACAAAGTGGTTTTGCCAGAACCCGATCCGCCTACCAGCGACACGATTTCACCTTGCTTAATGGTCAGGTCGAGCTTGTCATGCACCACGAATTGGTCGAACTGAGTGCGCAAGCCCTTGATCTGGATGATCGGCGCGGCGGTTTGCGGCTGTGGCTTCAATGTCGGTTCATTGTTGGTATGGGTTGGCGCGGCCATCAAAATCCCACGCCTTCAAACACGATGGCAAATACCGCATCGGCCAGGATCACGATGGTGATCGCCGTCACCACCGAGGCCGTGGTGCCGCGTCCCAGGCTCTCGGTATTGGCCTTGATGCGCAAGCCGAAATGGCAAGCCACCAGCGCGATCAAGCTGCCAAATACGACACCCTTGCCCAACCCGATCCAATAATTTGCCAGCGGTACTGCATCCGGCAACGATTGGATGAAGTAGGTAGGCGACAGGGCCAGTTCGATCTGCGCCGCCGCCATCCCGCCAAATAGTGCCATCGCATCGGTCCACACCACCAGCAGCGGCATCGCCAGCGCCAGCGCCAAGACCTTGGGCATGATCAGGCGAAATCCATGCGGCAAACCCATCACCAGCATCGCATCCAGTTCTTCCGTCACCCGCATCACTCCCAGTTGCGCCGTGATCGACGAACCCGAGCGACCTGCCACCAAAATTGCCGCCAGCAAAGGACCCAGCTCGCGGATGATGCTCATGCCCAGGATATTGACCAGATAAATATCCGCGCCGAAGGTATGCAATTGTTGCGCCGACAGATACGACAGCACCACCCCGATCAAGAACCCCACTAGCGCCGTGATCCCCAACGCCTGATAGCCGGCGTGGTAAATACTGGCCGACAATTCTTTCCATGGGCCGCGCTGCGGTTGCCGGAGAAAGCGTCCCAGATCCATCACCAATTGTCCGATCAGCCCGACAAAGCCCAGCACATGATCGAGCAAACCCGCCGCCACCTCGCGCAAACGCTGCGGCGATAACCAGTGTTTGGCGTCTTGCTGCGGCAGGGTCAGCGTGCCGGCTTGTTCCAGCCGTTTGAAAAAATCGTCGAATTGCGGCGGTAATAGTAGTTGCGCAGGCCGTTTTTTGCCCCAGGCATTCCACAAAAATTGCGCGCCGATATGGTCCAGCGCCTGCAATGCCGATAAGTCCCAGCGCGGCGTCGCGCTGGCGGGCAGTTTTTTCAAGGTCGCGCCAAGAACAGGAAAAATGCCCGGTGCGCTCAATGCCTGCACCTGCCAGGCACCGCTGGCGCTAATCACATCGTTGGCTTGGGAGATTGAAAGCGCGGGGGTTTGTGGAATTGACATGCAATTAGTGTAAGGGAGAACGCGGCAATCTGTCACTGCCAGTCTGAGGTGCGCTGCGTGTTATCTCAATATTCAAGCCAAGATTCATGCAGCTAAATGGCGCGCCTGCCGTTGCGGCGCTGCTGATTTTTCAAGTTCGCCGGCTGGCACGGTACTGCGCTTGTCCTTGCCCCGCTTTGGCGCCTGCGCCGCAAACTGCCCCGCATAATCGTTGCCTAGCAGCGTGCTGGCAGCATCTTGCGACACTCCTTGGGTTTGCAGCCATTGCGTGATCAAGCCCGCCAACCGATCCAGCGCGATCCGGTGCGTGGCATCGGTTTTGGCATATAACCAATCCGACAACGCCATAAAATTATGAAACGGCGCATCACCTAAAATCAATGGCAAGGTATTGGCAAAACGGCCCGAATTGGCGACCAAATCCCAATACCGTGCAAAGCGCACCAGCCGCAACATGGTCGCAAAATCGATGCGGTCGTTCGCCAAAATCGTGTAAGGCGGATACGGGTCGTACACCATCGCAAAATCCTGCGTATGGCGGATGATCGGCGTGCCGCGCAGCCGCTTTAAAATGCCGAACTGGATTTCATGCGGTTTCAACGCATATAACTGATCGAAACCACGGGCAAAACTAGCCACATCCTCGCCCGGCAAACCAGCGATCAAATCGACATGCAAATGCGCGTGCGAATGTTCCACCAGCCAGCGGATATTCTCCGCCGCTTTTTCATTGTTCTGCTTACGGCTAACTAAAGCCTGTACTTCGGGATTAAAGCTCTGGATGCCGATTTCAAATTGCAGCGCACCCGGCGGGAATTGCGTGATGCCATCCTTCAAGGCATCCGGCAAATGGTCCGGTACCACCTCGAAATGGGCAAACACTGGATCGTCAGGATGCGCCGCGATCTTATCCAGGAAAAACTGCATGATCTTCAAGCTGGTCTTGATATTCAGGTTAAAAGTGCGGTCGACAAACTTGAACAGCCGCGCTCCGCGCTGATACAACGATTCCATCTCCGCCAGAAACAGGTCGATATCGAAGGGCCAAGCCGTCTTGTCCAGCGCCGACAGGCAAAACTCGCACTTGAAAGGACAGCCGCGCGAGGCTTCCACATACAAGATACGGTGCTTCAAGTCTGCCTCGCTATATAAGGAGTACGGCAATACCAGGTCACTCAGCGCCGCCTGCACCCCGGCATGGATTTTCATCAGCGGCTGCGGCCCGTTCAAGACTTCGCGGCATAGCTTGGGAAAGGTCACCTCGCCCCAGCCCGTAATCAGGTAATCGGCCAGCCGCACAATCT
>JAZKIX010000098.1:6586-21548 GCA_040384645.1 Pseudomonadota bacterium
CTCATACGACACTTCCGGCCCGCCCAGCATGATCGTCACCTCCGGCGCCACCCGTTTCAGCATCGCCACCACGCGCGTGGTTTCTTCGACGTTCCAGATATACACCCCAAAGCCGATGATGCGCGGCGCCTTGGCCAGCAATTTCTCGACGATCTCGGTGGTCTTGGCGCCGATCACGAATTCGATCAACTCGGTTTGTGCCTGCAACTCGCCCATATTGGCCAGCAGATAACGCAAGCCCAGCGATGCATGGGCGTAACGGGCGTTCAGGGTCGATAGCAGGATCGTCATGGCGGGGGGCGGTGTAAGTGCGGGGGCGAAGGGTGCATTCTACGCTGTGACGATAGACGGGAATTGGTGATGCCACGCAAGACGCCACGACGCCTGCGGATATTAAACATTTGAGGGGAGTATGGGGCAGAAACATGCTTTACCCGCTCGCTTTCATTGGGGTGAAAATAATACTGTGGCCAGTATTGTTGGAAGTAAACAAGGCTATTTTGGTCGCATATATCTCCAAAATATCGGTGCAATGTTCCAGGTCAGCAGCAAGCCGGCAGCGTTTGATGATTGATTGACATTGTTGCGGACTCTCGCCATGATCGGATCGCCGCATTTTTCTCAGCGCTGCGCCCGAGCCGATGTCACACATAAGCTCGCAGCGTCAACCACCATTTTTTCAGATGATCACATGAAAAATTTTCTGTTTATCACCTCAGCCATTGCATTGACTTTAAGCACATTGAGCTGTTCAAGTACGGCAGTTGCGGGCGATTGCGTCGCGAATATAGAAAAAAAAGGCAGCTCATTTTCTTCGGGTGCCGGCGGCGTCATGACTTCAATAGAAGGGCCATCATTTCGACAGGAAAAAGATGCGTATTTTGATTATGTTATCGAGCTTCGCGGCAAGCAAAATTACCGATTTATCTACACTGGTGATGTGCAAAAAATACGGCTATCGGCTGGATCACGTTCCTTTTATGAAGGGGTACCGATTGCCAGATTCACTGGGACGACGCGCCCGCTAAAAATCGAGATTCAGGCAAAAGGCGATTTTTCGGTGGAAATTCGGGATGAGTGTACCTTCGGGAGTTTCTTTTAACCGAACGCTAAGCGGACGCGGATTTCCACGCATTTCCGGCGACATCGATCACGGTATTCAAGCAGTAACCATGCTGTTTTCGGACGGCACCACTAGGATTTGATATACGGTGCGTGTTTTCATCACGCGACTGGCTAGCATCAGTATCGGCGCACTGAACGCCTTTGCAATCCTGCCTTGGGCGCAAAAGCGCCCTTTCTCTCCGACACCGCAACCGCCGATCAACAGTCAGCCAACCCATAAGGCACTCACAACCTGTGCAGCACGGGTTATTGCAAACAACCCGCCAGCATTTGTCTCAACCATTGGTGACCTGGGTCGTGCTGGGCGCGCTCATGCCAGCAGGTTTTCAATGTGAATGAGGGCAAATCCAAAGGCGCTTTTAATACCTGAATGCGCGGATCCGGCAAGGCGGCCAGGCGTACTGGATAGACCGCGATCATGTCCGATTGCGCGACGGCTTCTTTGGCCAGCGTGAAATACGGCACCGATAATTGGACGAAGCGTTCGCGCCCGAGCGCGGCCAGCGCCTCGTCGGTTTGCGTAGAAAAACTGCCAGTGCGTGGGCTGATCATCACGTGCGGCAAGGCGCAAAAGGACTCGAGTGAGAGGCGCTGCTTAGTGTGTTGATTAATCAGCGGATGCGCGCTACGGGCAATTACACAAAATGTATCTTGCAAGAAATCTGATGAAGGCAAAGCGGACGGCACCAGACTTTGATTGATGACGGCGAGATCGAGCGCGCCGCTGGCCATATGCTGTGCCATGGTGTCGTGATTGGGCGCGACCAAGGCAATGCGGATGCCAGGTGCCGTGCTTTGTAGCTGCTGCAGCAAGTGCGGCCAGACCGTCAATGCCACATATTCAGTCGCTGCAATGGTAAAGGCGCGGCGCGAAGTTGCTGGGTCAAAATTGTCTTGCGGCTGCAGCAGCCCGCGAATCTCTTCCAACACCCGTTGCACCGGATAGATCAGTGCCAGCGCACGTTCGGTGGGAACCATCGCGCGCCCGCTGCGTACCAGCAACGGATCTTGAAACGCTTCACGCAGGCGCGCCAGTGCGGCAGAAGCGGCTGGCTGGGACAAGAACAATTTTTGCGCCGCACGCGAGACATTGCGCTCCGCCATCATCACATCGAAGGCCCGCAGCAAATTCAAATCGACGTTTTTAATATCCATAAAACAAATAGCCAGTATTTGAATAATCGATTGGAATTATAGTTTGGCACATCCGACAATGCCTGTGTCGACCGCATTATTGTGTCAACCGGACCCAATGGCTGCGGCCTAATGTCGACTCACAAATAAGGAGAGCATCATGAAAGTAGGCATCTTTGGTACCGGCATGGTCGGTCAGGCGATTGCTGGAAAGTTGCTGCAACTGGGGCATCAAGTGCGGATCGGCGGGCGCGAAGCGATCAATGAAACTGGCCAGCGATGGGCCAGTGCCGCGGGCGAGAATGCGTCCTACGGCGCCTTTTCCGATGCGGCGCAGTTCGGCCAGGTGTTGATCAACGCCACTTCTGGCGCGGTGTCATTACAAGCGTTGGAGGCGGCCGGCGCCGGTCATATGGCGGGGAAACTGTTGATCGATATCGCCAATCCGCTCGATTTTTCCAACGGCATGCCGCCCTCGCTGTCGGTGCTCAACACCGATTCGCTGGGCGAGCAAATCCAGCGCGCCTTTCCCGAAACGCGGGTGGTGAAGACGCTCAATACCTTGAGTTGTGAATTGATGGTCAATCCGAACGCGGTCGCTGATGGCGACCACAACCTTTTCATGAGCGGCAACGATGCCGCTGCCAAGGCGCAAACGCTGGACATCTTGGCGCAGTTTGGTTGGCAAAAAGATCAGGTTATCGATCTGGGCGATATCACCACCGCGCGCGGCACTGAACAATTGCTGCCGCTCTGGCTGCGACTATGGGGTGCATTGGGTACCCCGCTGTTCAACTTTAAGATCGCGCGATAGCTTGCTGTTTCGGGCGCGGGCATGGATTGATTGGTGCCATGCCCGCACTTGCCGGGTTTTTTTATGGCTGAGACTCAGAGTGCTGCCAGCGCATTCATTACCGCCGAAAAATTGAACAAAATAGGGAGTATAGGAACAAATATAGTCTAATGCGCAGATATATAGAGCATCAAAATAAATACAGGATGGAGTATATTTTGGCGTTCTGAAGCCTTATTTGATCTGCCGAACCGCAAAGCCTTGCTTTTGCAAGAGGTCGGTCACGCTGCCGGCGCCGACGATATGACCAGCGCCGACCACGGCAAAGAGCGTGTCGCCGGCGTCCATCATGTGGGTTATTTTTTGTGCCATGCCGATGTTGCGGTCGTCGAATAGGCGTTTCATGATTTTTTTGGAGCCGGCGTCTTTCTCGGCGGCGCTGCGCAAGACGGTTGCAAGCGCTTCTGCGTTACCTGATTTCCAGGCATCGATCATCGCGGTGGATTCACGTTGCAAGCTGCCGTCCTTCATCCCGCTCAAGATTTGCCCCACCATGGCATCGCCTTCGGTATCGCTCAGGCCGCCTAGTACGCCGGCTTGAAATTGCAGGCTTTCGAGTTCGACCAGTTTCTTGCGATCTACCTTGGCGCGCTGGATGAAATGCAGATCGATACCGTATTGGGGATCGTAGCCTTGGGCCGAAAATACTTGCATCACAAACGTCGTCGCCAGCATCGCCGGGCGCAGGGTTTGCAATTGTTCCACTGCGGGGCCGGCGAATGCTTTCAGTGCTTGCCAGGTTTGCGGGCGCAAATGCTGTTGCAATTTGTCGGGCGCGGCGTAGGTGAGCAAGGGCAGCATTGTTGCGTTGGCCAATGGATCGGTCGGATCGACTTCGATAGCGAGCGTGCCGGCTTGTCGATAGGCCGCGTCCACCGCTGCCGGCAAGGGATAGAAATCGGCTTTGCCGATATGCAAGGCGCCGTATAAATAAGCGGTATTAGTAGCGGATTTAACTTCCCACAAGATACCTTTGGCTGGCTGATCGGCGCTGGTCGATTGCGCCTTGGCGTTGGGATTGAGCCAGAGCACGCAGCTAAGCAGGAACATTTGCAGCAAACCGTTGGAGACGCAGGATCGTTGTCGCATGGGTGCTTTCTGAATCGTCAGGCGGGTTAAGTGAGTCGGTCGGGTTTGAGCAGCACTGTACCTGTTGTTTGAGCGCGCCGCGCATGAGTTTGGTACTGAAACAGACTCTTATGCGAGGTAGAATCTAGTCCCCGCCGCCCATCAACACCATGCACCTGCTTGCACGCCCATGCCACAAATTTTGTCATTTCCACTGCGTAAAGAGTGCCCGCCCGGCGCCTGTGTCTGCGATCGCGATATTTTATTGAATGATCCAAACGGTGATTGCCGGATTTTGAAATTGACGGCAGAGGAAGAGAAAAAGCTGATTGCACGGATCGAAAATATCAACAGTTATGCCGAGTTGAAAGTGATCGAAGAGCGTCTGCTAGCCCAGCTCGGCGTCATCCTCAAGATCGCCCCAGGACCAAACGAAGTGCGTACCGTGCGTGGGATTTTGATCGTGCTGGAAGAGCGTCTCGGCCTATGTAAAAAGACGCGCCAAAACGTTGCCGCTGCGATTCGTAAGTGCCTTGAAAAAAACCCTGAAATTACCTATGCCATCCTCGATGCGCATGACTTGTTTGGCGCACGCTAGCGTTCTACGCCTAAACCGTCAGCGTTGACACTCGCCGCGCGCCTTCACGCCATCAGCGGTAGAAACCAGCAAACCGAACAACCGCCACTTGTGGTGTCTGAGTGAAAGTTTCCTCTGGTTCTGCTGTGGTTAACACTTACCGACCTGCATAAATCGGGCAAATAGAAACCCGAAAATTCTGAATATTTTATGAATAATTTCTGAATTTTTTCTGAAACATTCGCGCTAGCGGCGGCATCCGCTTGCGTCTCAAATTTGCATTTACTAGTATCGGTCAGCGATGTAGACGAACTCTCGGAAATGCCGATTTTTCGTCTTATGTTGCGTCCCATACCAACTAAATTTGAGGAAAACATGCTACAGACACAAACGACCAATGATGAATTATTCCTGCTGTTCGGCAATCAAAACGAGATCGAAGATCTTGAAAGTGAACTGCTGGTGCAATTAGGCGGCGGCGGTTACAACTGCTGGACCACGATCAGCTCGCAAAACATTTCGATCTGGAATCCGTATGGCCCGGTTCCTGGCAAGCCCTATGGCGATAGCGTAGTTACTGTGGAAGAGTACAACGGCACCAGAAGGACCAGTACTTACACCTATAACTGGCACGCTTAATTTTTAGCATTCAGTTATTGCAGCCGCCGCAAGGCGGCTGTTTTCGTCAAGGAGAAGCCGGTGGCAAATGTTGTCTATGCATGGGAAATGGGTGATGACCTGGGCCACGTCTCAGCGTTTTTACCTATCGCAAACGTGCTTCGCGTACGGGGCTGGCCGGTGACATGTATCACCAAACAAGTGGACGTTGCCGTTGAGCGGGTGCGCGCCGCTGGTTTCGAATGGCAACGTGCACCCGTTGCCAGGACGGTCACTGCAGACCGCTTGTTTCATGCACTGATCATTCGTTACGAAAGCGGCTTGTCTAGCGCCCCGAGCGCGCTCTATCTGATTCGCAGCTGGATGAGCCTGCTACAGTCTTGCCAATGTGAATTGCTGGTCGCAGATTTTGCGCCAGTTGCCCGCCTGGCCGCCTATGCGCTGGGCATACCTTGCGTCACGGTCGATCCATCGGCCTTCTTTTCCATCGACTTTTCTGACGGCACGCCAGGCTTTGCGCCTACGGTCAGTAAAGAGATGATCGACCAGGCGACCGCGTTGCTGCTGGCCGATGTGAATACCGCCTTGCGTACCATCGGCGTCAAGCCCATCGATCACATCAATGACATCAATCGCGGCGACCGCAATTATCATCTCAATCATCCTGAGCTGGCGCCGTTTGACCGCTATGCCAATGGCACCTATTGGGGGCCGGTGATTGCCCATGAACGCACTGACGCCGCTGTATCGTGGCCGGTGGTTGCAGCCGATGCCGGTGGATTGGCGCCTGCGCTGGCCTCCAAAAAAATATTTGCCTATTTGAAAGGCAATTGTCCAGAAAGCGAAAACATCCTGAGCGCTTTGCGCGATCTGGGCGTGCCAGCGCTGGCGTATCTGTCGGGCTTCAAAAACGCCACTTTGATGACGATTGGCGGCCCAAGCTTGCAACTGCACCTGGCGCCGCTACCGATGGCCAATGTGCTGGAGCAAGCCGACCTGGTGATTTGCCACGCCGGCATCGGCATGATCAATCAAGCGCTGCATGCCAAGGTGCCATTGCTATGCATGCCGATGTATCTGGAACAGCGCATCAATGCAGAAAATGTGACAGCACTGGGCGCCGGAAAAAGCTTGCATACCACTGAACAAAACACGACCACGTACCGCACGGTGATGGAACAGATGCTGACCGATCCCAGCTATGCCAGCGCTGCCGCTAGCTTTGCTGCACGGCGCGCACCGTGCAATGTCGACCGGCTGGTCGACGATCTGATGCATTGGCTCCCGGCCACGGTTAGCCAGCGGGCGCCGCTGCGCCTCTCCAGTGCCGCCAAAGAAGTGGTTGCCGTCAACGAACTCGATGTCATCTTCCTGTCCTACGATGAGCCGAATGCCGATGAAAACTGGCAGCATTTGCTCACCGTGGCGCCATGGGCCAAACGGGTACACGGTGTCAAGGGGTTTGACGCTGCGCACAAGCAGGCAGCACTGACCGCACAAACCGAGCGTTTCGTGACAGTCGATGCCGACAACAAGGTATTTCCCGATTTTTTTGAATTCCGTTTCGAGGTACCGGCTAAACATCGTCATGCAGTGTGGTCATGGTCCAGTATCAATGCCATCAACGGCATGCATTACGGCAACGGCGGCTTGAAGATCTGGACCCGCGAAATCGTCAACACCATGCGCTCGCATGAAATAGCACGGTGCGACGATCCAGCCATGGCGCTCGATTTCTTTTGCCAGTCCGGCTACAAATGCTTTTACCCTGCATTTTCCACCACGCACCCCTGCGCCTCACCGTACCAGGCCTTTCGCGCTGGCTTTCGCGAGGCGGTAAAAGGCTTGGAAGAATTTGGCGGCAGTGGCGTGGATCCGGCCGAGATTGACCGCCAGGCCAGTGCCTGGCATGTGCGCACGCTGGGCTTGTGGATGTCGGTCGGCAGCGATTTGCCCAACGGGCCGTGGGCCATGCTGGGGGCACGGCGCGCCACCTTGATGATGCTGGATAAAAATTTCGATTCGTCCATCATCAATGACTTTGAAGCGTTTTCCCAATTGTGGGAGGGGCAATTTGCCGCCATCGCCAGCGCTGAGGAGCAGTCCTTGAACCCCTTGGGAAAAGCGGCAGCGCTGCACGAGTACGGGCAATTATGGGAGCGGGTAGTGGCCAGCGGCGATCAATTGCGCCGCCTATTTTCCAAGCCATTGGTGCAAGATCTTTCGCCCGAGCGCTCGCTCTGGATGAAAGCCAGCCTCAAGCAGCAAGTGAAGCAGGCGCATCCCTTTGCACCGTTTGCTTATGATTGCTGAACCGCAGAATGATGCTCCCGAGGGGCCTTTCGCCTACGATCCCGAGCACACCCGCTTCGGTTCGCCCACCAGGGTGGTGACCTGGCCACTGGCGGCGACGGTGTGGCTGCTGGTGCTGTTTTTACTGGTAATACTGGTCTATGGCGCGCTGGGTTCTTACACGCGCAAGGCGGCCTTGCCGGGCCAGGTGGTGCCGGAAGGCGGCATCACCCTGATCCATTCGGCACAAAGCGGGGTCGTCAGCGCGCGGCTGGCGAGCGATGGCCAGGTCGTGGCTGCCGGCCAGCCGTTGATCCGTATCAGCAGTGAGCGGCAGTTGCGCAACGGCAGTTTCGACGCATCGATGTCACGCCTGTCGGAAGGGCGGCGCAAGCTGCTGGTTGCAGAGCGCACTGGCCTCGATACAATCCAGCGCCGCGACCGGGCAGAGGCCGAGCAAGCGCATGACGCACTGGCGATCCAAGTACAAGAAAGCCGCAAGCAGGCAGCCTTGCAGGCGCGCCGCCTGAAGTCGGCGGAAGAGCGACTGGAAAAGCTGCAAGATATGGCGCGTTCTGGCTTTCTATCGCAAAGCGGGCTGGAAGACCAACGTATTGCCGTCGGCACCGAAGCGATCCATCAGTCCCAGCTCAGCGCCCAGATCACGCGGCAAAACCACGAACTGGTTGCTGCCAGCGAGCAGTTGAAAAGTCTGCCGTTCAAGCAAAGTAACGAGCGCGCCCGTGTCGAGCGCGAAATCGCATCGATCCAGGAAGGCCAACTCCAGACCGAAGCCTCGCGCGAAATACAAATCAACGCACCCTTCACCGGCGTCGTTACCACCAGCTTGGCGCAGGTCGGACAATCGGTCGGGCCGGCGCAAGTATTGATGGGCCTGGTGCCAGAAACCGCCAATCTAAAAGTGGAAGCCTTCGCCTCGAGCCGCGACATTGGTTTCATCCGGCCCGGCAACCGGGTGCGAGTGTCCTATGAAGCGTTCCCGTACCAAAAATTCGGCCTATACGATGGTGAAGTCGAGAGTGTTTCACGCTTGCCGGTCGGGGCCGACCAATTGACGCTGCCACTGCCCAACGATCATTTGTATTACCGCGTGTTGGTCAAGCTACAGATGCCGCATGTCATGGCATACAACCGCAAGCAAGCGCTGCAACCCGGTATGCGGCTCACGGCCAATGTGCATGTAGAGCAGCGCAGCTTGCTGGAATGGTTCATCGAACCGGTACTGAGCCTGCGAGGGTTTGTCTCATGATTCTAGGCCGCTTGAAACGCCGCCATATACTGCCTGTCATGCGCCAGACCGAAGTGGCCGAATGCGGCTTGGCATGTATCGGCATGGTGTCGGCTTACCATGGATCGCGCGAGTCGCTGGGGCGGATGCGGGCGGTTCACAATATCTCGACCCGTGGCATGACGCTGGCCGATATCAAACGGGTCGCCGATGCCAAGCATCTGGCTTGCCGGGCAGTGAAATTGCCCTTGTCTGCCCTGCGCAAATTACGTTTGCCGGCGATCCTGCATTGGGACTATTCGCACTTTGTCGTGCTCAAATCGGTGGGTCGCAGCTCGGTGATCTTGCACGATCCTGCGGTCGGTATCCGCGAAATCCCGTTCGCCGAGTTGGCCAAACATTTCTTTGGCGTCGCGCTGGAATTTACCCCGACCCCCGATTTCAAACCGGGCGAGGTGACCAAGTCGGCCGGGCTGTTGAAGTGGATCAGCGGCTTTCACGATACCAAATCGAGCTTGCTACATGTGATCGGCATTTCTCTGGCCATTGAGCTACTTGCCAATTGTGTGCCCTTGTTTTCGCAAGTGATTCTGGACGACGTCATCGTCACGGCAGATTTGAATTTGTTAACCGTGTTATTGATCGGATATCTGACGTTGGGCATGATGCGGGTGATCGCCGATTCGGCGCGCAGCCTGATCGTGACCCGCTTCGGGTTCGCGCTGAACTTTGCCTTGCAGGTTGGCGTGTTTCGCCATTTGATCAATTTGCCGGTCAGTTATTTTGAACGGCGCCATACCGGCGACGTGATATCGCGCTTTCATGCGGTGCATCAAATCCAAGGCGTATTTACCGGCTCGTCGGTCTCTGCATTTCTGGACGGCATCATGGTGTGCTTTGCCTTGGTGCTGATGTTTTTGTATAGCCCGCAGCTGAGCGCAATTTCCTGCGTTGCGGTCTTGTTGTACGCGGCGCTACGCTGGTTGCGCTATGCGCCCACCAAAGCCATCGCCGAACAAAGCGCGGTAGAAACCGCCAAGCTCGATAGCCACGTGCTGGAAACGATCCAGGGCATCCGCGGCATCCAGTTAAACGGCCGCCATTTGCAGCGGCAAGAAAGCTGGATGAACCAGGCAACAGAAGTGTTTTCACTGGCCAGTAGTTTGGCCTTGGTTGACATCCGGTTCGGCGCGCTCAGTGCAGCAATCTCGAGTGTCGAGAGCGGTCTGGTCCTGTTTTTGGGTGCCAAGCAAGTCATTGACGGCACCTTGACCGTCGGTATGCTGATTGCCTTTATCGCCTATAAAAGCCAATTCATCGGCCGCGCAGATGCTTTTATCAACAACATCATTGGATTTTTTATGGTGCGGGTGCAGACCGAGCGCCTGGCCGACATTCTCGATACGCCACTCGAAAGCGACCTCAGCCTGACACGGGAGGTGTTTCCCAAACCTTGCCCACCGATTGCGGTCGATATCAAGAATATGAGCTTTCAATATGCCAGCGGTAATCAATGGGTGGTGCGCGGATTTTCGCTCTCTGTGGCGCCGGGCGAACATGTGATGCTGATCGGCTCTTCCGGGGTGGGAAAAACTACCGTGATGAAATTATTGCTCGGTATTGTGACGCCGCAAGAAGGCGAAATTTTATATGCCGGCCACCGCTTGGGCACGGCCAAAACCGAGATCCGCTCATTGATCGGTGCGGTCATGCAGGACGACATTTTATATTCGGGCAGTATCGCCGAAAACATTACCTTTTTTGATGAATCGCCAGACCTGGGCTGGGCCCAGGAATGTGCCCGTCAAGCCGAGATTCATGACGATATTTTAGCCATGGGTATGGCGTATCACACCCAGATCGGCGAACACGGTAATTCCTTGTCCGGCGGCCAAAAGCAACGGATCCTGATTGCACGCGCGCTGTATAAGCGACCCAGCGTTTTATTGCTCGATGAAGCGACCAGCAGTCTCGATATCCGGCTGGAAGAGCGCATTGCAGCCAATATCCGGCGCTTGAATATTACGCGGATATCGATCTCGCACCGGCCCCATACCATTGCCTCAGCCGACCGTTTTGTTGAAATCAGATGCAGCAATGAAAGTACGGATGAGCCAGAAAAAGTGGCTGCGATGACAGGCGCCGTGTGATGGATCAGAGCGCGTTGAGTGTGTTGATATTTGGCAGCTGCGTATCACGCGACGCCATCGAAATCGGAAAGCAGCAGGGGCAGATCCGGCTGGTCGGCACCTATGAACGCTGCAGTTTCGCTTCGGTTTCTGCCACGCCCAGCGTCGATGAAGCCGTGCTCGCCAAGCTTGACTCGCCCTTCCAACGGCGCATGGTGCGGGCCGATATGGACAAAAGCGTGTTGCATGCGCTGGGGCAGTCGCCCTTCGATTGCCTGCTGATTGACCTGATCGAAGAGCGGCTGCATTTGCTGGTGCCGCCAACCGGCGGGCGCGTCACCTTGTCCAATGAGTACATGGCCGGTGCCGGCTGGCCAGTTGCGGGGCGCGCGATCCGCAGCGGCAGCCCTGAATATTTGCATTGGTGGCGCGAAGGACTGATGCAATTTTTGGAAGTACTCGAGGCCAGCCATCGGCTCGATAAAATTCGCGTCGCTGAACTGTACTGGGCGCAGCACAACGAAAGCGGCAATCCGATCCCCGGAATCCCGCAACATCACACCCTGAAAGTGAATGCCTTCCTTGCGGAGTTGTACGCGATCTTGCGAGCGGCACTGCCAGCCACGTGTTTTTTACAATATCCGGCGCGATACCTGGTCGCCGCCGACGAATGTAAATGGGGCGTGGCGCCGTTTCACTATAGCGCCCCGCTGTATGACTATACCGTGACCCAATTGCTGGCTTCGTTTGGCAAATTACCAGCGAAATCAGGTGTGGTTGAAGCAATGCTTTGACCGCAAACGCGATTGGCAGCGCGACATGTACATCCCACGGCAATTCTTTTGCCGTAAAAATACTGGGGTATGTATTAATTTAGATGCAATGAACGCGTGCAGATTGATAGGTATTTATGCCTATACTCCCCTATTTTCCTCATTTATCATGGTATTTCGACGTTTTGACTAAGGTCTGCTGGGACGGTAGCGCAGGTATTTGCGCAACTTGTTTTGCCAGCGCATGCTGCATTGGCTGACATGCCTGGTGCGGCGGCCATTCGCTGGCGCACTACTAAATAGGCTGCCAAGCCAAGTGCGGCGATGCCCGCAATCTCAAGATGCCAGCCACTCACACCTGCGCCCAGCGCGCTAATGCCTAGCCAAGT
The DNA here is from genome assembly GCA_040384645.1 of Pseudomonadota bacterium. Lineage (GTDB taxonomy): Bacteria > Pseudomonadota > Gammaproteobacteria > Burkholderiales > Burkholderiaceae_D > JAZKIX01. Next base: position 18,794 of record JAZKIX010000098.1, read on the forward strand.
CAGCATTGGCGCTGCCAGTGGCAGGCAACAAGCGGCACAGGCAACGGTTGCCAGACCAATGGTGCCGAGTGTTTTTTTGCCGATGATCATCACTTCACTCCTTTTAGACGCGCCTCAGATAGCGCTTGCGTACAAGGTACAAGCTAAAGTAACTTTAGGTGCAAGACCTTTTTGAGAAAAAATATGGCGCATTCCACCCACACCATCGGCAGCTTGGCCGACCTGACGTCATGCAATATTCCGACGATCCGTTATTACGAGCAAATTGGCTTGTTGCCGCCTGCGCAGCGTGCCGCTAACGGGCATCGCTATTATGTGGATGCGGATTTGGCGCGACTGAGTTTCATCAAGCGCTGTCGTGATTTTGGATTTGCAATCGAGCAAGTCAGGCAATTGCTGCCCTTGTTCGACGATCTTGATCGGCCTTGTGTCGAGGCACGCGACTTGGCACAAATCCATTTGCAACAAGTGCGTGACAAGCTGGAGCAAATGCGACAGCTAGAAGCTACTCTGGCCGCTTTTGTTACACGTTGCGATGCGACATGTGTCGGTGGCGATACCAGGAATTGCTGCATCATCGAAAACTTATCCAGCCTAGATGTAACACTGCCAAGCCAGGATGCTGGCTGCTGTAAGCCTGCAAAAAAATTCTAAGCAGCTGTTCAATGTGTCGTCAATAGTAAAGCCAGATTCCCCCTGACCTGCGTGAAGGTGAATTACGAATTTTCAGGAAAGTCGAAGCTTCTTGTAGGGTATCGCAGGTCTGGGGGGGGATCGCTCTAGCCGAGTATCTTGCCGACGGTACGCGGCGACAGCAGTGCTGTCGGATGCTGGCAGGGCGCCTTCCAGCTCGCCAAGCGCCCACCAGCCATTAATTTAAGAGCAGCATCAATACCGGCACCGGCGCGCTGCGGACGAAGCCGATTCCGCCCTTGCCGGCGATGATGCCATTGACGCTCAAGTTGTCGTCACCAAGGCTGCCATCCGTGATCGTGAAAGTCGCCGTATTTCCCATAACGGTTGCGGGCATCTGGTACCAGTGCGGCGCGGTATTGGCTTGGGTGGGCCCGTATTGCCAGTACACCGGTTTCGCGGCCAACGTTTGCGGGTACGCCAGACTCAGCGTGATGGTCGCTCCCGGTGTACAGCTCTTGATCGTAAAGTCAAACAAACCCTGCGGGAAGGCAGTACCGGGCGGCCCACTGCCGGTCGGCGGCGAGCCAGCCGCGCCCTTGGCAGGGATGAATGCTGTCGTGCCAAACTCACAGCCAGCGCCGCCGCTGAGTGTGGCACTGATCATGCCGATTCCGGTGGGCGACGCAGCGGTGTACTTTAAGGCAAGCGGCTTTACGCTATTGGAAGGGGCCGATGCCAAGCCGGTACCGACGCCATTGCTTGCCCTGACGGTGAAGGTATAGGACGTGCCGTTGGTCAAGCCGGTAATCACGTGGCTCAAGCCAGCAGTCCCGGCGTGGCTGTCGATGCCGCCGGCCGGCGACGAGGTGACGGTATAGCCGGTGATGGCAGAACCGTTGTTCGCCGGCGCTGTGAAGTTCACTGTCGCCCGGCCATTCCCGGCCGTCGCAATCGGCGCGGCCGGTGCCCCAGGTGCCGCTGCCAGCGCCGTGCCGGACACCATCGCTGAACCGCCGCTGAAACCGGTGCGGGTGGTGGTAATGGTTACCGTCGAGCTGGTATTGGGTGCTACACCCGTGACCGTCACCAGGCCGGTGCCCGACACAGTGACGCTGCCGCTGGCCGTGGCAGTGCCGGCCCAGGTGAAGGCGGCATCATAGTTGGTGATTTGTACCGTAAAGCCGGTGGCGCTGGCAGTGGTCGCGCCGAATGCAGGCGTCAACGTCGCACCCGCGACGGAGCTAGCCGTCACGGGCGCCTTGCCAGCGGTGTAACCGGCGCGGGTGGTGGTAATGGTTGCGGTTGAGCTGGTATTGGCTGCCACACCCGTGACCGTCACCAGACCGGTGCCGGACACATCGACGCTGCCACTGGCCGTGGCGCTACCGGCCCAGGTGAAGGCGGCATCATAGTTGGTGATTTGTACCGTGAAGCCGGTGGCGGTGGCAGCGGTCGCGCCGAACGTAGGGGTCAGAAAGTTTTCAAGTGAGGCGACTGGGACATGTCTTTCACTCGTTGTACCGTCACCCAGCGGGCCATAGAAGTTAAATCCCCAGCACTTGACGCCGCCCCCTGCCGTCAGCGCGCAAGTGTGGTTATTCCTGGTGGCAATGGCCGTCACGCCGCTGGTCAAGCCCGACACGCCGACTGCGGTCAGGCGTTGCGTGGTCGTGTTGTCTCCCAGCTCGCCGCTGCCGTTCCATCCCCAGCACTTGACCGCGCCCAGTGACGTCAGCGCGCAAGTGTGGCTATTCCCGGTGGCAATGGCCGTCACGCCGCTGGTCAAGCCCGACACGTCCACGGCGGTGAGGCGAGACGTGGTTGTGTTGTCTCCCAGCTGGCCGCTGCCGTTCGATCCCCAGCACTTGACGCCGCCTGTCGACGTCAGGGCACAAGTGTGGGCAGGACCACCACCGGCAATGGCCGTCACGCCGCTGGTCAAGCCCGACGCATCCACGGCGCTCAGGCGAGACGTGGTCGTGTTGTCTCCCAGCTGGCCGAAGAAATTGTTTCCCCAGCACTTGACCGCGCCCGCTGACGTCAGCGCGCACGTGTGGTTATTCCCGGCGGTAATAGCCGTCACACCGCTGGTTAAGCTCGACACGTCCACTGCGATCTT
>JAZKIX010000099.1:0-4379 GCA_040384645.1 Pseudomonadota bacterium
TAAAAGCGCGGGTTCGCCATTCCCGAGTGTGTTCTTTACGTCTATAATCGAGGGTTTGGCGAAGCTTTGTAATTTATTTTGCCGCGCCTACCAGTTTAAAAATTGCCATCAAGGAAATCATGAGCGACGCCCACAACGAACACGAATCCGCAATCAAGACACCAAAGCAATTGATCGTTGCGATTGCAGCGGCTTTTATTGTTCCTATTATCATTATTGTTTTATTGGTGCAGTTCGTCACCTCGGACAAAAAGACCGGTGCAGGCTCTGACAGTCAAACAGAAAAAGCTATTGCGGCCCGAATCCAACCTGTGGCAGACGATGGTTTTTCTTTGAAAGACATCAATGCAGTTAAAACTTTATTGAGCGGTGAAGTTGTCTATACAGCTAATTGTTTGGCATGCCACGCCACCGGCGCAGCTGGCGCTCCCAAGGTTGGTGACGTACCGGCTTGGTCGCGACGTATTGCACTGGGTTACGATACACTGTTGAAGCATGCGGTCGAAGGGATTCGGGCGATGCCAGCCAAGGGCGGCAATCCCGATCTCGATGATGTCGAAATTGGCCGCGCTATCGTCTTCATGGTCAATCAATCCGGTGGCAAGTTTAAGGAGCCCGAGGTCAAAGTAATTCCCGCTGCAACCACAGCTGTCGCACCAGAAGCTGCCAAATAATTCTTGCGCTCCCTCATTAAAATAGCCGGTCATTGACCGGCTATTTTTTATGTTCTCCCTATCAATTACCAGGCAATCAAGGTCTAATTTACATTTTTGTATAAGCTGCTTCAGGCACAACCAGCATGCGAGGAGTTTGTGAGTGGCCTACTGTCCGAGCAATCCGAATTACTGAGGGTTTGGTCTGATCAAAGGCATCGGCAAAGTCTTGAATTTTGCGCAAGGACAGAATATATGTTTGCGTGAAGGCACCACCACCCAAACTTGGCGACTCGATCGACTCTTCATTTTCAGAAGCGGAAACGATCACGATTCTCGAAGTTTTCAAGTCTTTCGCTTTTTGCGCCAGATCGGTAATTGCGTCTTGCGACATGCTGGTGGTGTATTCAACTTCCTTCTTGTGCTGCGATAAAGATCGAGTACGCGACGGCAAATAACCTGGAATGGCGACAAAAGTTTTACCGCTATAGCACGTATCGAGAACGATGACGGTACGCACATCTTTTAAGGTCAGCTGCGCGATAAAACCCTGCAAATCATCATCGCTAAGTGCTGTCTTACGGTTGGTGATAACAAACTCAAACGGCTTGTCTTTTGACCCCACTTTCTGACTGGGGAATTCGGTATCGTGCAAAACGATATCAAACTTGTTCATCGCATTGGGCAAACCGTGCGCCGCAACGAACAACACGACCGTATCGCCCCATTGTGCTTGTTCAACAATGTCACGCATCGCCGCTTTGATGGCGGCCGATGTTGCTTGCTCTTGCTTGAATAGCCGCACGTTTCCACGCGATACGCCACCTTCTTTTGAAATGAGAAAGTTGTAGACGTCATTAGCGTCTTTGTCCGCGCCATCCAGCCCGTGCTCTATGGGTAGGTTTTTGTATTTACCCACCCCCACAATCAAACCAAGGGTTTGAGGGACATGCTTAATCGTCTGCTTTACTTCAGCTTGTTTTGGCGGTACCGCCGCAATTTGCACCGCTTGTTTTTGCATCATCTTGCCTACGGTAGATGCGAACGCACTATCAAATCCCTTCAAACGATATTTAATATTGGCGGGAGTCGTTGGCGCTACGCGCCGCAAGCCAACGATGGCTCTTGCTACAGCAAAGGCCGTTTCGACTTCATCACGATTCTCATATTCACCAACCAATGCAACCCGGCCATCAGACCCGCGCTGAACGTCGGCTTGTTTCAAACCGATGTCACGAAATGAGTTTCGGATCTCGCTAATTTCCAATGTTGTGACGGATTCAATGTTTGGCAAATCGCCACCCATCACTCCACTGGAATAGAGAATGCAAGCCATAAGCACGATTGACACAACGAAAGCGTGCGATTGACGGCGTTGGATCATTTCCATTATTTATTCTCGACCAATTCAGTGGCTTGGATCCAACCGCCCGTACCTGACTGCGGCATTACCCGTAGCCATTCCACTGTCTTGTTGTTTGTTGTAACAAGTACACGCTCTTCTATTCGAAGTGGAATCCCAGCGCCGAGCAAAGAAACCCTTTTCCTTGCTGGCTTGGTGTCGCTAAACAACGACGTTTGACGCCTTGTGCTATGCGTCATCAGTGTATCGGCCGACGAAGATGCCGTTTCCTTTAACGCGCGGGTAGCTGTGATAGCCGGTGTTGATACTTGGGCACTGTCAGATGGATGTGCGGATGCATTCGCTTTGAAACGTTTGGGTCGCTCACCACTACCAAGCAAAGAGAAATCAACTGTACGGCTTGTTTTTACTTTGTCGACTTCAACACTCAATGTATATCGCATTGGTACAGGCAGCGGCAAGGGCAGTTGAGCACGCGGGGGGATTTGCAGCTTATGGCGATAACTAGTCCGGTGTCCCTGTTGAATAACGACGTCTTCAACGTAATCGTCGCGACCTTCTTCAGCGATGGTGACCCATTGCAAGCGCTCACGCGGCATTTTATTAGCAACGCCAAGCGGAATTTGGAGACCGGCGCTATCTAGTAATGGTGCGCCTTTAGCGTCTGCCAATACCAGTTTGTCTTGATCACCGGCCACAAAGCGCACGATCTCGACCTTATGACGAAACTTTGCCTTAATGTCTTTGGCTGCTGGATCTTCTGAAATATAGTTAAAATCAAACTCCGGCACCGGCGCGTCGTTTTCACTTCCTTCCACCCTGACTTCCAAACGATCAAGGTTAATCCCTGGCTTTGCAGGCTGTCCAGTAGACGCGGGTACATTTTTTACAGCAATCGCTTCTGATGTGTTGTACACCGCAGAGCATTTACTCCATGCCTTCATCCCGATCATTGCAGCTGCTGCGACGCCTGCAGCTACACCGACAGCGTTGGCGGTAGATCTGTCACCCGTCAATTTTTTTGTAAGCTCGGAACTTAAAATGCCAAATCCGATACCACCGGCGGCCGCCAAGCCAAGGTTAGATGCAAAACACGAGTCGAAATCCTTGAATGCTTTTTCCCCGCTTGGCATATGTGTGCAAGCGCCGATATACATCACCATTACGACGCCAGCAATTGAACGTTGAACCCAGTGCAACCCATTCCGCCAAACCATAATATTCTCCCTAAACAAAGCTTGCTGCCGTATTGGCGACGCCATCCGGCACGCATTTGCATGGATGGAACATTTTTTTGAGTTATTGAAACTTGAACTAAGCGCAAGGAGACCGCACTGCTGATGCACTATCCGTTGCAGCGCCCCGCCAGATCCGGTCGGAAACAGAATTCTCCCATAAGACTACTACTCTCCCAGGGAATCTGTTGCTGTAGTGTCTCCTGCGCAACAGCGGCGCGGACTTGTTTGAAGAGTTTCTCTATTGGCAAACCTGGAACATTCATATACGCCAGAAAATGCTTGGCATAAACGCTTCGGCCTTGAGTCGAGTTATCGATTGAAACTGAACCTGGCGCGGTAGAAAAAGCCACCATCGTCCCGCTTGGCGCCTGAACTTGTGCTAATCCAACTGCATTAGTCGTAGGGTTATTTAAACCTCTGGTACGCACGCCGCGTGCGTCAGCAACTTGGGCAGAGGCAAGAACAAAGGGGTTGTTACGGCAGGCATCTAAAATCACCAGATTAACACCCCCTTTCACAACTGCCAGACGCTCCAATACTTCCGAAATATCGATGCCTTGCTGCGTAACATCTTCTTCCGATTGCACTTCTGCATCAATCGGCATCAGATAGTTCCGTCCCTTAATCTGTACGCCATGGCCAGCATAAAATACTAACCGTACCCGGCTCTTTGACGCTTTGTTTGAAAACTCACGCAGCGATTCGAGCATCTCGCGCAAAGTGGCGTTTTCACGTTGAATCACAACAAAACCCATGCCTTTCAATGCCAATGCCACCGCATCGGCATCACGTGCTGGATTCTTGAGGGCGGCTTGTCGATATGCGCCGTTGCCGATCACCAATGCGGTTCGTAAATCACCCGACCCAGCGTCATTCGCAGCCGAAGCAGCGAATGCCATCAGAATACCCACGCCTATTAATGCCCAAGAAATCGCCCGAGAGATCCCTCGGTCATTTCGCCAAGTATTATTGCTTAGGTGGGAGTTCATCGACAATTTCAACCGATTCGATGCTGCTGCTGGACTTTAATGTGGCGAGCGCAGCTTGAGCCTCAGGATTTGAAACAAGCAAAAAATAATCGCCAATCTGTGACGGTCCGGCCACTACTTCAGCATGTATTGAACG